>CALLHY010000061.1 GCA_938009275.1 uncultured bacterium | reverse complement strand
TACGAGATCTGATCGTGACTGGAGTTCAGACGTGTGCTCTTCCGATCTTACAGTGATGTAAACAGCGCTATCCAGATATCGGAGCTTATCTCTGCCACTAACACATCGTCTGTGGCTGATTATGGTTTCATGGATTCCTATCTGCCCTCGGAAGCGTCAGATCTTTACTACTGGCTTGGCGCAACAGCTATAGATGGCGAAGAATACCGTTTTGGTCCGCATTATGTGCATATTGAGCCCAGTTCAGTTGATGATCTCAACAGCACGGAGGCAAGCTGCGTTGGAATATACCCAAACCCCTTCTCAAACAGCTTGACTGTGGCACTGAATCTAAAACAGAATAGTCCTACCACTATAGCCATATACAACGTGAAGGGACAGCGTGTATGCCTGCATAATGCGCAGCATGGCGCAGGCAAAAGCACTTGGCACTGGGATGGCAGGGATGGCTCAGGTAAGCCGGTATCTGCCGGTATCTATCTGCTGAGAGTGCTAACTCCTGAAGCGAAGGAAACTATCAAGCTGCTAAAGGTTAAGTAACTACTTCCTCAGTTCTTCCAAATTGGCTTTGGATACGGAGTTTTCCTTCCAGATGAAGCTGCCTTTGTCGCAGGGAAACTCCGCACATTCGGCGCAGGTTACATAGCCCTTTTCGTCGGCACAGGCGCGGATTCCGCAGATAGCGCAAAAGCCCAAGTGTCTACCTTCAGCCCGGCATCCATCGCATTCCATCTCGTGGGGTTGCTTTTCTATACCATGTCTTTGTTTGAAGTCTTCCACCATCTTTTGCTTCATTTCCATGTCATCGGTTTGCGTGGCAATGTAGGCGTAACAATCCTTGCAGTCAATACCGCAGGGGGCAATCAGTTTACTCATGTCTTCTCCTCTTTATGCAAAAGGTGGCAAGCCGCAGCCTGCCACCCAATTATGTGCTTGTTATTCGCCTTTATTGAAGTCTCGGTTCTCTTCGCGAATCATTTTTTCCTGCAGCTTGGCGGCGATGTCCAACAAGCTTAGGAACTCGCTGCGGTAGCCATCCGGGTCTTTGCCTGTGCTGGCTTTGGCAAGTTCCTTAACCCTATCCCAGCTTAAGTTGCCTTTGAATTCGCTGTTTTGCAGCATCATGCCATAACCAACCACAGCAGAGATCGGAAGAGCACACGTCTGAACTCCAGTCACGATCAGATCTCG
>CALLHY010000060.1 GCA_938009275.1 uncultured bacterium | reverse complement strand
CGTACGGTTCGGAGGGAGGGGAGCCCAGTAATGGATCGCTCCCCTACCCCTATCGGTCTGGGTGTAGTTTTATAGCTTTGTCCCACTGCCCCAAGAACCGTGCAAAAGCATAGTTTGCATTAGGCAAAAAGAACATAACCATAAATCAGGGGAAAACCCTGACGCAGCGGAAGCCTACATTGCAGAAGATGTCAGACGCACCGACGTAGCCCCGATTGGAAACGGTGCAGTTGTAGGCACCGTTGCCCCAGCCACCGCCGCGTAGCACACGGTAGGACCCGCTAACTGGACCTGTCGGATTGGTCTGGTTGCCACTGGGATAAGAGTCACAAATATCCCAGCACAATTCCCATACGTTACCACTCATATCAAAGGTGCCCAGTTCATTGGGGTCTTTTGTACCCACACTGTGTGTCCCATAATCCGGATGAGAAGAACCTCCTGGTAAGCCATATCCAGCATTACTGGAATACCATGCCACATTGCCAATGGTATTGCTGCCGCTGTAAGTATAGCCCTGTGACTGGTTACCTCCTTTGGCAGCAAACATCCATTCCATCTCAGTGGGCAGGCGATAACCATTGGCGCCCCAGTTACAGGATACCAATTCGTGGTTTGAGTATGGATAGTCATTCACCCATTGATCCCATCCTGTTGGCCAGCTATCAGGATTAGTGCCAAAACTGCTGTAGCTGTAAGCCGGGGTAAGCCTTTCCTGCATACTGCGAAGGTTGCAATACTCAATGGCATTGAACCAATAAACCTGCTCCACAGGGCGGTTGGGATTGCTAGGAAAGTAGGATGGATTTACTCCCATCACGGCATGATACTCATTCTGGGTTATCTCATATCTGTCTATGTAGAATGAGGACAGGGTAACCATTACCGGAGGACTCGGATAGCTGCCATCCCACTCTTGTCGGCTGAAAGTGCCCCCTTCTACCTTTAAGAAAGAAGTGAATTGCTCATCATTCTGGATGGGATTGTCCCGGGCTATAATCTTAATTTTGTAATTTGTACCCTCTATCATATTGTCATCCAAAGGTATCCATACAATCTGTTTGTTCAATCCTGGTGCAATCTGATCTCCGATGTCTCCACTTAGGGTTGTAGGTATAATGTTATAGTTCAGTCCATTATCTGCAGAAACAAGAATGGATATCTTACAAGCCGCATCAGCCGACAAGTTATAATTGATAGTAACATTTGTGGGTGTTGAGGTGACAATAACATTGCTAACCACTGGGGCAGCAGCAAAGAGCATTAGATTGAGAAGCAGCAGGATTGAGGTAACTAATATGTGTTTCATTTCTCATGCCTCACTTGACAATCATTAGTTTAGCGGATTGGCTTGTACTGGGAGATTTGAGAGAGACAATATAGATTCCGCTACTGCAGATTTGCCCTTTAGTATCCTTGCCGTTCCAATTTAGCAGATGATTGCCTGACATCAGTGAATACCCATGAATTCTTTGTCCAGCAATATTATAGATTGAAACTGTAGCTTCTTCGTTTGCCTTTACGAACACCTCAATATTCGCGGCTATACCATTTTTAAAGGGATTGGGGTAAATGGATTTTATTACCGTGGTTATTGGAAGCTCTGGAATCAATGCGTTATCCTGTATTGACGAAGGATTGTAACTGATTGTAAAAGTTTCCGATTCTACAAATCCCGTTAGGGCGAAGATGCTCACATACAAAAATAGAAAGGCGAACAGAATTGCCATTACTTTCATTACCTACTCCTGTTTTTGGTTTTTAAAGATATGTTGAGTCCCAAATGTTGGTGTAAACTCCAACTCATTGTTTCTCTGGTTGTTTGAGGGCATCCGATATCCCTCGTTACACCCATTCTATATAAGTCCAAGCGACCAATTGCATTGTTATTCATCTTAGTAATCCAAGTCAAGTTCTTTTTTGGGGGAGAGTTTTTCCGATGAGTGAGTTTAGATGAAAAGAATCACTGAAACCTGCAAATTGGGTCACCGAAAACTACAAATGCTTTTCGGATATCCTCTCTCTTAGGCTTAGCTATATTGTCTAAATGCATTACGGTATCATTGCAGATTTATTGCAGATTAAACCCGTAATGAATCTGCAATGATAGTGCAATACCTTTGGGCTTCAAGTAACAAATTCTAATGGGTGCTCATTGAAATAGTTTGATAAACATAAAAGCTGAGCCGGACAGCTCAGCTTTTTGCTTTTTGAAAATGGGGTGCCGTAATCAGGCAAACTTTGAGGTTATATCTTCCATGCCGGGTAGGCTATAAACCTTGAACTGGTCTATCCTGATAGAAGGATCAGCCACGAAATCAATCTGGTCTTTGTAAGACACGAAATCTTCGTTATGCTGGCGGATGTGAGACAGCAAATCGGGATTAACTGCTATGCGGAGCATTTTGTCTTTTATAAAGTAATCGCTTCTGCCCAGCCAGCGGTAGATGCGCATGGTTACTGCATCTTTGCTGATAACGCGCCCACTGCCGTTGCAGAATGGGCAGGGATCGGAGAAATTAGCTATCAGTGTGCTGCGCATACGCTTGCGGGTAACCTCAACGAGACCAAGTTCGGTGAAGTTATACACCTTGTTTTTAGCTCTGTCGCGGCGCAGTCCTTTTTTCAGCATCTCCAAAACTTCCGCTTTGTGCTTTTCGTCTACCATGTCTATAAAGTCAATAATTATAACGCCAGACAGGTCTCTAAGGCGTATCTGCCGTGCAACCTCAGCGGCTGCCTCCAGATTGGTTTTGCGTACCGTTTCATCATAATGTGTTTTGCCGGTAAAGCTACCGGTGTTTATGTCTATGGCAACCAAGGCTTCTGTCTGCTCCACTTTTAAGTTTCCGCCACTGGGCAGATAGATGCGGCTATGAAGTGTGGTTTCAATCTTTTTCTCTATTGCCCATGCATCAAATATGGGAGAATCTTCTTTATACACTTCCACATTCTCTACAAGATCGGGAGAGATTACTTCAAGCTGCGATACTATGCTTTTTGCAAAGGCTTTGTCGTCTATCACCAGTCTATCTACATGCTCGCCAAACAGGTCGCGAATCAGGTAGTTTTCCAGGGCGTTTTCTTCGAATACACACACAGGGGGTTTGGCATATTTTAGCTGTTTGTCTATCAATCGCCAGGTTTTGGCAAGGGCTTTGTACTCGTTGCGAAAGTCTTCTTCATCGCATCCCTCGGCTTCGGTTCGAACTATCAGGCCATAGCTTGGGTCTTTGATGCTGGAAAGTATATTTCTGATGCGGGTACGCTCGCCTTGCGAGTATATCTTGCGGGAGATGGCAATCTTGTTCTTGTTCGGGAACAGCACCAGATACTTACCGGGAATGGATATCTGTCCGGTTAGGCGTGCGCCCTTCGAGCCGATGGGGCCTTTATGAACCTGAACCACAATCTCTTGTCCGGGCTTCAGCAGCTTGCCTATCTGGGAGGAATCAGCAGGATTGGTCTTGGCGCGTGGTTTGTCGTTTTCGAAAACGTCTAGAAAGTCCATAACGATGTCGCTGTAATGCAGGAAGGCAGTACGCTCAAGGCCAATTTCTATGAAGGCCGCTCCCATGCCGGGCAGCACGTCTTTCACTATGCCTTTGTAGATGTTGCCAACGGGGTTTTGCTTGTCTCTACGTTCTACAAAGAGTTCAACCAGGCGGTTGTCCTCAAGAACGGCCACACGCTTTTCCAGCGGGTGTACATTTACGATTATCTCTGTGTTAAAACTGTCTTTTTTCATGTTAGTCCAATTTGTAGGGCATTAAGTAATGCCACTCTCCTGTTGTAGGTAGTTGGCGCAGGTGATCTTCCAACATTACGCCGGGGTCTTTGGATTTTAGAATAGCGTTTCTTACTTTTAGCATGTCGGAGTTTTTCAGTGCTTCCAGCCAGCTTGTCTTGGCTGGATAACTTACGGTGCTATAGTCGCTAATTCCTGCTAATACGCAGGCTTTGGCAATGGCTGTGTCCAGGGTGCCGATTTCGTCGATAAGTCTGTTTTGTTTGGCAGCTTTTGCGCTGAAAATTCGCCCTTCAGCCACAGAGTCGATGTTGCTAGTCTGATAGTTTCTGGCACTGATCACTCTGGCTTTAAACTCATCGTAAGTAGCAGTAGAACTTCTCTTAAGTGATTCAATAAGTGCTGGATCGAAGCTTTCAAACACACTGAATGCCCCTGCGAACTTGCCGTGTTTAAGGGTTTGGCTGCGAATGCCAATCTTTTTGCCCAGGCCTTCGGTTTCGGGAAGCATCATAATCACGCCGATTGAGCCTGTAATTGTAGCTTCATCGGCAACAATGTAGTCCGATGCGCAGGAGATGTAATAACCACCGGAAGCGGCTACTCCCCCCATTGATACTACCACTGGCATGCTTTGTCGAAGTTGCATAAGCTGTTGATAAATCTTTTCGGATTCCAATGCGCTGCCACCAGGGCTGTTTATGCGCAGGATAGTAGCTTTTATGCTTTTATCCTTGGTAATGAGTTCTATAGTCTTCCTCACCTTTTCTGCACTGATTCCGCTTTGTCCGGTTAGGTCTGAGGAAGAGCCCGGGGTAATCTGACCATTAAGATATACTACTGCGATCTTGTCTTTTTGAGCTTTGGGTTTGCTGCCACTGTAATCGGCTATGGATATGAGGCGGTCGTTATTTAGCTCCAGCCTGGCAAGGGTGGAATCTCTACCCATGGGAAAGTCTATTAGCTTCATTTCTTTGGCAGTTTTGGCACTAATAAAGTAGTCTGATCTATCTTCAAATATCTTGTTGATGTCTTCTATACTTAGCTTTCTGCGTTCTGCCAAGCCAGTTAACAGCAAAGAATATCTGTCTTTCAGTACAGCATCGATGTTGCTTTTTGTTCCAGGGCTAAGCGAGGTTTGGGAATATGGCTCACCCGCACCTTTATACTCTCCTGATTGCATTATCTGCATCTTGATTCCGAGTTTGTCAAAGAGCTCTTTATAGAACATCAGGTTTGCAGACACGCCTTCTAAAATCAGGCCCGCAGAAGCTGAGGGCTCCATAAAGATTTCGTCTGCATAGCTTGCCAACAGGTAATCTGCCTGGCTAAACATCTCGCCATAGGCCACAACAGGTTTGCCGGATTTCTTAAATACATTAATGGCTTTACCTATCTCGGTTAAGGCAGGGTAGTTGGTTTGAATGTATGATGGCTCGATAAACATGCCTTTGATGCGGGAATCTGTTGCGGCAGACATTATCTTGCTAACTGTCTCTTCTACACTGATCATGCCAGACCCAAACCAACGGACAGGTTGCATCTCGTTATAATCCGGAATCATGGCACTGGGATTTAATAATAACCAGGCATCACTTGGAACTTTTTTAGGGCTGGGGCCAGCACCTTCTTTGAAGGATGAGATGAAGCCCACAAAGAAACCAATAACCAGGATGAGCGGGAATACTATGCAACCGAAGAGGAAAGCTTTATTTTTCATGTTGGGAAACTCCTTGGGTAAACCGCAAAAAGAGCCTCTTGAAGGATTGAAAGTGGCGGAGATGTAGGGATTCGAACCCTAGATACGCGTTTTGCACATATACACGATTTCCAATCGTGCTCCTTCAACCAGCTCGGACACATCTCCGCGTTAGTTTTGACCATCTTTTTGTGAACCGCTTTTCTGTCAAACATTATTAGTGGCGGAAATGCCTTACTCCGGTAAACACCATCGAAATGCCGAGTTCATTGCAGGCTTTTATGCATTCTTCGTCACCCTTGGAACCTCCAGGCTGAACTACGGCTTTTATTCCATGCTGATACACTTCGTCTATCGAGTCACGATAAGGGAAAAAGCCATCTGATGCGCATATTGCACCTGTTAAGTCATGCCCATACTTGTGCGCTTTCCAGATTGCCAGCGAGGTTGAATCTATGCGTGAGGTTTGCCCAATGCCAAAGCCCAAAACCTGATCTTTACGTGCCAGCACGATGGCATTGGACTTTAGTAATGACACCGCTTTCCAACCAAAGATTAGCGCATTCATCTCTTCCTGCGAGGGCTGGTGTTGGGTAACCACCTGCCAATTGCTGATGCTTTCGGATACCAAATCCCAGTCCTGGGCAAGGTAACCCCAGGTGAGGGTTTTAATCTCCAGCGGGTTGGCAGGCTTTTCCAGCATTGATAGGTCGTAGCTTACCAAACGGCGGCTCTTCTTCTTTTGCAGTACGTCCAGCACCCCTTCTTCATAACCTGGGGCGATAATAATCTCGGTAAAGATGCGGTTTATCATTACTGCTGTTTCCAGGTCGAGCCTACGATTAACCACCACTATACCGCCAAAGGGAGCCACAGTATCGGTGGCAAAAGCTCGCTTATATGCCTCTGCAAGAGTTGCGCCGCTTCCCAAACCACATGGATTACAGTGCTTTATAATAACCACTGTGGGCTCGGTGAACAAACGTATAGCGCGCAGAGAGGAGTCGATATCCAGGATGTTATTAAAAGAAAGCTCTTTTCCATGCATTACAGACCAGCCCTTACGCTTATCGGTATAGAATCCAGCTTTCTGGTGGGGATTTTCACCATAGCGTAGCTCAGTAATCAAGCTACAGGAAAGGTCGATGTGTCTGGGTACGTTCTTATTGGGCTCAATCTCGCTTCTGAATTGCTCAAAATAGTCTGCAATGTCAGCATCATAAGTGCTAACCATTGCAAATGCTTTTTGTGCCAAATAGCTACTCCAGCATTCTGGCAGCTCTTGTCCAAGCTTAAGATGCTCTACGGTAGTAGCATAGTCTTTGGGGTCAGTTAACACACACACCTGGCGATAGTTTTTGGCAGCAGCGCGAATCAAGCTTGGCCCGCCAATGTCGATGTTCTCGATAATCTCGGCATGAGTGGAGCCCTCTTTATGTCTCACCGCCGAAAAGGGATAAAGATTTACGGCAACAACGTCTATATGCCCAATGCCATGCTCTTCCAGGGTGCTTATATGGGCACTATTGGTTCTATCCGCAAGGATACCGGCATGAATCTTGGGATGTAGTGTCTTCACTCTGCCATCCAGTATCTCGGGAAAACCGGTAAGCTCAGAAACCTGAACCAGTGAACTACAAAATTGCTTTAGGTGCTTGGCAGTATTAGAGGTGGAAAGGATAGTATAGCCAAGGCTTTCAAGAGCCATAGCCAGTGTTTCTATCCCGTTCTTATCGCTAACACTTATCAAAGCATACTTCTTCATGTATCACCTTCCTCATCGATGCTATCGATTAGTTTTTTTAATTCATTCTTGGTTACCATGCCTTCCAAGCGTTTGTTTAGCTTAGCATTTGTGAACATCTCCAGGGTAACGCGAACCACCTGGGTTGGTGCCTTCCTCAGTCCCTCAAGCCCCTGTGGATTGTCTATAACGCTTACCAACACTATCCCGCCAAGTATAATAGCCCAGTTCACATAAATCCACATGAGGAATATCGGCAATGCAGCCATTACCCCATATACCGCCTGTACGCTGGTCAGGTTATATATGTAAAAATCAAAGAGTGCTTTTGCCAGAGTCCAGATAACCGTAGTCCAAAAAGCACCTCTGAACAGCGATGAACGCTTTATCCTAACCGAAGGCAGCAGCATGTAAAGAAACATCAGCCCCAAAAACTGAAGCACAAAGGGGATTACTAATAGCAGCCATCGTAGCATAGGCACTTTTAGTAGATGCGAAATCAGTGGGACAGATGAACTGGAGAACAGCACCACCATTATTACCAACCCGAACACAATAGTCCCCAGGAATTTGATTATCTGAGTGATCGGGTCTTGTTTAACGCTTAACTCCATACTTAGAATGCGATCAAAGGTATCTCTAATCACCTTGAACAGCGAATATGATGATACCAAAAGCACAATAAAATTGAAGATATTAAAGCCTACGCGTCTTCTGGCTATCATTTCGTCCACAAAGTTCATGATGGCATTTGCCGAACCGGGGATGAAGTTCTTTGCCACAATGTCTTTAAACTTATCTCCCAGATTCAGAAATGGTAGATCAGGAGCAATAAGTACCAGAAAGGTTATAAAGGGGACAAAGCCCAAGAGCGTGATATAGGTTAAGCTTGCCGATTCCTTCATCACCCGCTCGGTGGTGGTTCTTTCATAGAATAGCTTTGCAAAATCACGGATGTTATTCATCATCATTTTTCTGCGTTTGGGAATCGTGATATACAGGTACACCCGATATGTATCTATCGCAACCACGTGCAAATATGAGGTAATCCACATAAAAAAACGATGCGCCAGGCTAGTCTCTTGCTTGTGCTTACCCATCTATTCCTCCCTCAATGCCACCACTGGGTCAAGTCGCGCGGCATTCATGGCTGGTAACACGCCAAAGATCATGCCCACTCCTACCGAGACACTAAGTGCCGACCAGATCATCTGATACGACGCGGAAACACTGATCTGCAAAAACTTGCCTACCTGTCCCAGAATTGCATAGCCCAGCACGATGCCCAAAACACCGCCCAGGGCAGTTATCAGAATTGTCTGCACCAGAAACTGAAGAAAGATATCCAGTGGTCTGGCTCCAATTGCCAGGCGTACTCCAATCTCCCTGGTGCGTTCTTTGATGGATGCCAGCATAATGTTCATAATAACTATGCCGCCTACAAGCAAAGATATAACGGCAATCAGCACAAAGATCACACTAAAGATCATGCTGTTTTTCTTCATCATATCTGCTTGCTCCTGAGCAGAGATTACCTGAAACACTCTTTTGCCATGTTTGAGATTAAGGATGATGTTCTCAACCTTCTGTCTTAAGGCGGGAGCTGTTTCGGGGCTGGAAGCTCGGATCTCAAAGGATCTGATAGGGTTCCCGGGTGAAACTTTGTTCATCATAGTTGAAAGCGGGATAAAACTCTGCTGATTCATGTATTCTAAAAAGTTTTCACTAAAAGCCGCTTCACCACCCTGTGGTTCCTTATAACGATGTTTCATTATCCCTATTACCTGAAACACATGCCCAGACATCGAAATGGACTGCCCAATGGGATTGCGGCTGCCGAATAGCTCCCGTGCAACGCTTGTGCCCAGAACTATAACGTTATTGCTGTTCTGAACGTCTATGTCCTTTATAAATCTACCCTTTTCTGCATTCCATTGTTCTACGGTAACCATATCTGGCATTACGCCCATTACCCAGCCAGAGTAGTGCTTGTCCTTATACCACAAGTGTCCATCACCAAAGTTAATGGTGGGATTTACAGCACTGGCTTCAGGGATTTGTGACCTAAGGAAGTTTATCTCACGCAGGTTGAAGCTGGCATCACCACCTTTGCTAAAATCGTAGTTCCAGTTGGCGTAAACAGATATCTTGTTTAGTCCGCCCCTTTCTTCCATCCACGACATGGTGCTCTTGTTCATCCCGCTAACGATTGCCAAAACCACCATAATGCACATAACTCCCAGCACAATTCCTATTACGGTTACAATGCTGCGAACTTTGCGCATCAGGATGTCTGCCAGACCGATTTTTATGGACTCAAGTAAGGGTATAGTCATCAGATATCTTTCCGTCCATAATGCGAATAATTCTGTCTGCCCGCTCGGCTACTGCATTGTCATGAGTAACCATTATTACCGTGTTGCCGGCTTTGTGAAGTTCTTCAAAAATGTGCAAGATGTCACTTCCGGCTTGTGAATCCAGATTGCCGGTTGGCTCATCTGCAAGCAGGATAGAGGGTTCATTCACTATAGCTCTGGCAATGGCAACCCTCTGTCTCTGTCCACCAGAAAGCTCTGTGGGTTTGTGCCTGAGCCTGTCCTCAAGACCCACACCTGCCAAAATCTCCCTAGCCCGGGCACTGCGTTTATTACCGCTAAATCCCCCATACATCAGGGGAAGCTCTACATTCTTAAGTATATTCAGGTGAGGAAGCAGGTTAAAGGATTGAAATATAAAGCCGATTTTCTTGTTACGGACTGCGGCAAGCGCGGATTTTGGCATGTTGCTGACCAAAACGTTATCCAGATAATATTCACCACTACTTGGGCGGTCTAAGCAGCCAATAATGTGCATCAAAGTACTCTTGCCAGAGCCAGATGGCCCCATAATTGCCACAAATTCTCCTTGCTGCACACAGAGGTCTATATCTATGAGCGCGTTAACTTTAACCTTGCCCATAGAGTAATCTTTACTCAGGTTTTTTGTTCGTATTATATCCATTGTAACCTTCCTCTCCTAATCTATTCCACATCTCCATTTTGCTCCAATGTGTCAATGAAAAATTGATCCTGGCTCATATTGCCTAATCCGAACCTCACTAAGCATTTCAAGGGTATATATTTGAGTGTGTCATGAGGGTATTAATCTATTCCACTCCAGATTTCCTCTGTATTTCCTCCATCTATATGGTTGAAGAACTTAAATCTTCCTTACTTTAGAGCTTCCATTACATCTCTATCCCCCCTTAATCAAGCGTTAATAATTAACGCTTGATTAAGGGGGGATTAACACTAGATAAACAATGTGGAGCAAGGACTGACTGTCTGAAAAGGGTCTTTTGGGTCTTTTTGGGGTGTGGTGGGTGAGTGTGGAGAGTGAGGGTGGCGGGTGGAGAGGCGGGAGGGATGTGTTTCATTTGACAATTAGACTCATGCCATTACATTATCTATAAGCCGCAGGGCTGGATTGATTATTGACATAAGAGGTTTAAAATGAAGATACCCATTGCCATTTTGTTACTGCTTAGCAGTATTATACTATATGCGCTTCCCGATATTCGCATAGATGCCGAAACCGGACTTGCTATTCCCGGTTACAATGACGTTCGCATACCCAATAGCGGGGCAAATTCCCAGTTCTCCATTAAGAATGAGTTTGGTCTAAAATCTACCTTAAACACTCGCTTGAGTATTCATTACTATATTACTCCCAAGCACCAGGTATCAGTAATGGCCACACCCTTAACCTTTCAGGCGGAAAACAGATTATCACAAGATCTGGTATATCAGAATAAAACATTTATGCGGGGAGACACTGTAGAAGCAACTTACCGGTTTGATTCATACCGGCTTCAGTATCGTTACAATCTGCCCAAGAGCTTCTATGGTATTAGAGCAATCGGTGCATCGCTTAAGCTTCGTGATGCTGAGATTGCCTTGGAATCCAAAACTTTTCCTCATAAAGCTACCAAAACCAATACCGGATTTGTGCCTCTTTTGAGCCTGAATGCGGGACATAGGGTAAACGAAGACCTGGATATGGTATTGGAAGCCGAAGGCTTGGGCTCCCCCTATGGCAGGGCGGAGGATGTGTTTGTGGGAGCAGTTTACGACATAAAAGACAAGCTAAGTCTGAAAGCAGGATATAGACTTTTGGAAGGCGGCTCGGATAATGATGAAGTGTTTACCTTTGCTGCCGTGCATTACATTGTTCTGGGATTCAGGATTGATCTATAAAAACCAGTTTCAGTAATACTTTTGCCAGAAAGAAAAGGGCTGCCAGCGATGAATGGCAGCCCTTTTTGCTATGTGCTTGTTTGCTTATTTTTTGCTTTGCTTGGCAGGAACGCCTTGTGTGGCAACTATATAATAGAAGCCCTTGTCTCCTGCTACATCGGTGTATTCAGGAGTAGTTGTAGTGCCAAGGAGGGTGAAGGTGCCATCTGGTGTGTCGCTTTTGTACACCTTATAGGCAGTAGCGTTGGGAATGGCATTCCACTCCAGGGTTATGCTGCTGCCAGAATATACAATGCTGGGAATGGGGGTGTCTAAGGTGCCAGGTGAGCAGCTTCCGCTAACGGGGATGTTTAGCACGGGATTGTTATCGGCATTGGAGGTTACCACCACATTGCCAGAGTATTGCCCTTCGCTATCGGGGCTGAACCTGATATCAAAGCTCATGCTGCTGCCACTTTCCACCGTGAAACGATAACCCAGCCTGTCAATATCGGGCTCGATAACGGCTTTGGCTGTGGGGGCTGATGCGCGTGAGGCCTCTATAAAGAATCCTGCGGGACACTGAATATACCCAGCCAGCAACAGGCTTCCGGTATTCTGTATGCTTACGCTTTCCACATGGCTTTCATTCGGGATTACCGAACCGAAGTTAATCGGAGTAACCGGCATGGAAATAGTGGCAACTTGCTGTGATTGGGTTCTGATCTTTACATTTGGACGTCGGGTGACAACGGCTCCGCCGCTGAACACGTTGGTTTGATTGGTATAATCGTTCCAAACATAGCGGTATCCCGAAGTCACGTTCGAGTATTGCAGAGTACCGCTTTGTGAGTAGTTGCTAACCATGTTAAAGGCGGTGTCTAACAAAATGTTGTCAACTCCATTCCACACAAAGGGAGTGGATAAGGCCAGCATATCCCACCCACCTGCAGTTGGAGTGTAAGGATTATTAGTGTAAACAGTCTGCAAATTTGCGGCATCATGCCAGGTGGCTGCATTTGCTGAGGACGTATGCTTCATGCGAATGGTGAATTCCGGCAGAGGTAGATTGGGAGTGGTTACAACGTTAAATCCGATATGGGTAATCGTAATTGGGCCATAAAGACCTGCTTCATTAAGCTCTACGGCAGTATAAACGGACTGGCCGTGGCAGCTCTTGTAGGTAATGTTAATGGGGCTTGCCTGGTTGTTTAGGGATGTTATGGCTCCCGAGCCAATTACTACATCATTGGCTACGCTGCTTCCAGGAGTGGCATGAACGGATTGGGATGCGCTGGACTCTGTTTCCTCAAACACTGAGGTGAGATGATACGTATATTGAGTGCCATTCACCACATCCACGTCATGGTAGAATAGCCCGGTTTCGTTGGCTATCAATACATCGTTTCTATAGATATTATACGATGTTGGGAAGCCATGAGCAGGTGGATCCCAGCTTAGAGAGACCAACCTGTTTGACCCGGCGGCTGATATATTCTGGGGCGGATAGAATATGGACACGTTTGAGTATAGCTTAAGCCGTAAGTCAGGCAGGGTGTTGGTGGCAGTTAAGCTGGTTGGAGCATCACTGTCACTACGATTCTGCCTTGCTCTGTTTTGTGATATGGATGAGTATTGCCATTTAGGATAGTTATTTATATAGGCTTGATATCCTTTTACCACCAGGATAGACAGGTTTTGGATACCGTCATACTCAAACATGGGGCTAAGATTGGCCTCCATCCATCCAGATGGGGCGTTGTTTGGGAAGTTGCCATTAAACACCAATGTGTAGCCATTAAGCGAGTAGTCTCCTGAGCTTAAGGTATTTTGGTCTGTATGTTTCATGTAAATAGATACCGCTTCTATTACGTTCTCATCGGTTCCACTTACTTTGTTTAAGCTGTAAGATTTAATTGCGCCTGCCATTCCTATTTCACTTGCCAGATAGATCGCCTCATGAGCCGAATAATTATAGTATCTGTCTATAGGATATGATTGGCTGCCGGAAGCTATACCGATTATAACTTCATTTGCGGCTCCAACTTCTAAGTTTCTGGTATCTGAAACCGATAAGCTACCAGCTGTGGCATTTATGGATAGCGTAGCCAATGAGCCTATAGCCATCGATGCCGCTGCTCTGACGCTAAAGCTAAGATTCACGCTGCCATGTGAGGGAACAGCACTGAAGTTTGAGGTACCATTTACTATGGTTATACCATTAGTTGTGGACGTTAATGTGGAAGAACCGGCAAGACTGGGCACTCCACCATTGTTGTTCAGTGCAATCACCACCGAGACTGTTTCACCCGGATCAAGTATCCCGTTTTGATTGCCCTGAATATCTAGTATAGACATAGCACCCAATTCCAGTTCGGGAGCATATACACCAACGGAGAAATACTTGGTCCACGAACCATTACTGCTATTGATAAGAACCTGGAACTGAGCAACATGGTTGGTTGGGCAGGTAGGGGATACCGTAAACTGGAAACTGCCACTTCCCGCTGATGTTGCCAGGGCGTTTATGGTTCCATAAGAAACAGTAGCAGCAGTAATGTTGATGTATTGGTCAGTAGAGCTGATAGTAGCAGTGACGTTCGTTGCCGCCAGATCACCAATGTTCTTCAGGGTAATCTCGCAGTTACTGGTTTCCCCGGATTCCAGTATGCCATTGCCATTGGTGTCGTTGTGAGCAACGCTATAGGTGGTCATATTTGGCCCTGGCTCAACTAATGGCAGAGTAGTTATATACAATGCACTTTGATTGCTTAGGGTTGCGGCGGCGGTAGGATAAGCGTTGCTGTATGAATACTCGAGTCCAATAGTCTGATTCTGGTTTTGAATACCGATTGTGCTGTAATTACCGTGGCTGGGTGAGCCTGCAGAGTCAATATTGTTAAAGGTTTTGTATTGAATCAAGATTGGCCCGTCTCCCGTGCTGGTAGCATGGAAAAGATGATCATAAAGGATAATCTGGAAAGTCTCAACGTTGGTTGTAGAGCCGTTGTATCCGTTAAGCATCTTATACCATTCAACGATGAAGCGATGGTTGGCACTGTCGTAGTAAGTAAATACTTTACTGTCACTATTGGTTGCCAAATCGTCCCAGAAAGCAGCAATCATCGGGCTGGGTCCCATTGCGCCGGGTAGGCGGAAGTTTCTAAATTCTGCGTTCTCTGTTACACCCATGGCGATATACCCATTGCTGCAAACAGTAATTTGGGAGTATTCCTGTCCGTAGAAGCTGAAGTTGAAGGGCAGGTTTACCACTGCCAAAGATTGCGCTGAGTAACCAGAATTAATCTGATCACCTTCATCTCCACTGTTATACATATCATTAATTGTTAATGCTGTGCCGCTTCCACCCTCATTGGGATGAAGCTCTACCCATGAATAGGTAGGGCAGTCTTCATAGTTTAAGTCACCAGTATCATAAATAACATATCCATAGGCGTCTGGACCAAGTGGATCGGTAACAGCAATATTCCCAACTGTGAACGAGACGGGGATTATCTGTTCGTAGCCACTGGCATTATATACTCTTAGATTGATGGGGATAAGCATACCAGGGATGGTTAAGGCATTTACGTAAACATTGAAGTTTGATGAAGGCAAAACTTGTTGTGCTGGTGCAGCATTGCCATAGCTAACTGTCTGTGCAGGAATGTTGATATAGGGGCTGTCGCACAATAGCTCTGCATTCAGGTTAGATAGAGCTGTGCTGCCAGAATTAGTAAGCACAAAACGTAACTGGGCATTCTCATCGGGATCAAGCTGAGAATTCTGTCCGTCTATTACTTGATGAGAGGTGAGTGTAAGCCTGCCATTATACACAACTAAATGCTGAGATATAGTATATTGTGTACCAAGCTGACTGGTGAGATTTAGCACCAATCTGATGTTGCTTTGATCGGGACAAGCAGCATTGAAATTTACCACTACTGGGCTAGTGTTACTTACCGAAGCCCCAGCCAGGATATTTGGATAGCTGATGGAGGGATTTACAATGCTGATGTATGGATTGCTGCAGGTTAATGTTCCGGTTAGTCCACGAATGGAGGTGGCACCACTATTCAATAATCCAAGATATAGCTCTATTCTTTCTCCGGCATTTACCAAGCCATTGGCATTGCCGATGGATTGACCGCTGTTGTCGTCATCGATTACCACAGAACCAGGAGTTAATCCACCTGATATAATGCTTATATTCTGCTGGAGGGGTTTGAAGTTGTGACCAGATACTGTTATCACAGCCGTTCCCACAGTCAAGCCCTGAGGTAACACCAGTGAAGCCAAGCCAAATTCATCGCTAAAGCCCCTGGCGAGAATGGTGCTACCAAACGATAAAGTTACACTTTGCCCGCTAACGGGATTGCCTAAGGCATCTTTTACCACAACATCAAACAAGCTTCCACCCACAGGGATGTACTCAGGCGGTACAATCTGATAGGTAGAAGGAATCCCCAAGAATACTTCCATGGTGGGGTCTCCGATCAGGTTACACCAATGCGCGGAGTAGTTAGCTCCATTTGTAGATGTTATACCATATATCTGCCACAGGTAAAGCCTGCCATGCAGCAAAGCCTCACCCATAGTGCGCATATTATGAGTTAACAGCCCCGCAAATATACCACCATCAAGGGTGTTGTTATATCCGGTATGGGTTCCGGTAGTAGCCATACCAATAGCCGTTACAGCACCGGCTGGCACACCTTCCGAGCCCAATCTAACGAAGCTTTCGGTAGTAGCAGTGCTGGAAAATGAACCCGTGCCACAGGTAATGTTTACGGTATGAGGTATGCGGTAGGCGTTGGTAATACTGCTGGATGGTGACCATCCGCTCATTCCCAACCAACCTCGATAATTGAATATCCCCACACCCATTGATAGGGCAGCATTCATGGAAGTTGCTGAAGGCTGTGAACCGTATAGCTCGGTGAATGTATAGTTAGGGTTTACAACCAGTGCACTTTCTTTTATGTACTTACTGATATAGATGGTAGATATTCCGGAGGGATCCCAGTCTCCTACTAACAGCATTTTATTCAACCATCCGGCGGTACTTACATTTATGTCGCGTTCATACAGGTATATTTTGTTCAGGATGTTTCTAAGCTGCTCGGTGGATTCGGCAGAAATTCTGCCTATAAAGCAGTCGCCCAAAGTGTCGTCACCATCAAGATGGGTATAAGGGTAATCTCCTTCACCATGATAACTTGAATAGTTTTCTATAAACGTAGGGATGGAGAACGAACCACCAGTATCACCAATAATTAATACATAATCGGGGCGGGTAGCTGCGTTATTATACTGAGTTTGGATATAGCTTTTTATGGACTCGTTTGATTCTGAAGAGGCAAAGCTTGCTACATTAACCTCTGCGCCTTTTTGTCTTTTCCACAGTACAAAAGCATCCAAGGCTGTCTGAAAATCAGTATTAGCATAGGCTCCATGAATAATCAAGATACGCGGAGGAGTATTTGCCAGTATTGCGGAGCGATAATCATCAAAATTTACTATACTGGCTTGAAGCAGGTTAGCAAACGCGGGGGAGATGCCGAATGGCTCGGAAGGGAGCTCATTAAGGCCTCTTTCATTGGTGAAATTTACACGCAGATCAATGGAGCTACGAACTTCCAACTCTTTGCTAACAGGATTGTAGCTAAAAGGTGAAACCTGTACGGTTACAACTCTAATTCCACGAATTATTTCTGGATCACCATAGCGTACAACCGATTCTGGATACGAGGAACCCCTTGCATAGAAGTCGCTATCGATATTAACGGTTTTGGCAGCAACAGATTCTCTGTCGTCTTGAAAGGGATACGCATAATATCCGCTTATCTTGCTCTGTTGCACATTCTCGGCAACTATTTGAATGTTGCCATGGGCGGGAAGGGCTATCATAGTGCTAAGTACCGGAAGCTCAGGAAGACCAAGGTCACCGGTAAGCCCAGCTCCGTCTATCTTGATACGGGAATAGCTTTTGCCGTCTAGTTCTTCGGCGACTAGCTCATAGGAAGGTAAACGAAAATTAATAGATAATGAATTGTTACTTTTGGCTTTCACTTCAAAAGCACGATTAGCTTGTAAAGAAACATTTGAGACGTTGGAAAAAAGCAAATGCACTAATCCCAACATCAACACTACGAGGTACTTACGCATGTAAACTCCTATTAAGGCTCAATTTGTTCAGTTGAACGGTTAATTTTGCAATTTGCGGTGCAATTCTGAGTTTATTTCAACGTGATTACTATTTTGGGGCTGGAAAATGTCACTCCATCTCGATTATGGGCAATAATTCCACGTTCATCTTAGGCAAAGCCCATCATGCTTGCAGCCTGCTTCTTCGAAACGCTGTATCATTACGGATGAATTACGCATCTCATCCGTAATTCATGCGTATTTCATTAGTAATTCGTTCAAGGAAGTCCTAAGGAGTGATGAGGATTAGCGTAAGGATAAGTGGATGGTGTAATAAAGGAAAAAGGTGATGAGTAATAACCGGTAAACCGGCATCTTACTCATCACCCAGGTTTGCAAGGTGCTTATTTGCTTATGTTATTTCATAAGCACCATTTTTATACTACGTTGGATGCCATTGGCATTTAGTCGACAGAAGTAAAGACCGCTGCCAACGGGTTTTCCATTGTCGTCGGTTCCGTTCCATACAAGCTTGTGGCTGCCGGCAGTCATGTCGCTGTTCAACAAGCTACGAACGAGCTGCCCCTTCATATTGTATATCTTCAGGTTAACCGGTGAGTTTTTGGCAATACTGAAGCTGAGCGTGGTTTCGGGATTAAATGGATTTGGGTAGTTCGGATACAATGCACTAACTGGCAGCACAGGATTTAGGTCGTCGGTATTACTAACAGCCGTTCCTGTAACAATCTTAATGTTGTCTATCGTCCATCCCGGATCGGTGAGCTGTATATCCGTTGATGAATCAGTAAGCCTGAAGCGTAGATAAATGCTTTGTCCGGCATATTGGTTAAGTGCCACAAACTCGGTTCGCCAAAAATCCCACAATCCGGATTTTTGCCAAATGGTATCCCATTCGGTGCCATTAGTAGAAACCTGAACCCGGCAGGGATCAAACTCCCACTCGGTGTACAGGTGTGAATTGAAAATCAGATAGGGTTGAGTGCCGGCAGGAATGCTTATTGGTGCGGCGGTTTGAATCCATACGTCACAATTCATGGGATATAAGCCCCTGCCACCCCAACTATCGGTAATGGCGTTGCCTGATGCCGAAAGCTCGTTTTGCAGCACCCAATTGCCAACCTTATCCCATAATCCGGTGCCGTTTTCCCAACGCTCTTCGAATACAATGGTTTGTGGGCTAAGAGAATAAGATTCCTGGTTTTGACCTTCTATGAGGGTAATAGTTCCGATGTATGGATAATGGTTGTCGGCGTATATCTGGATTGGGTATTCGCCTTCATAGCCATTGAACACGAAATCGCCATTTACATACAGGGTATCGGGTTGATAACTGCCGATTATCACTCTGGCAGAAATGGGCGATCCACCGCTGTGAACGGATCCGCTAAGAATGGCTGCTGGTTTGGGGTTCATGGTTATATTGCGGGTAGTCCAATTTCCATTATTCACGAATACATCTGTGAGAATAGTGTCGAAATAGCCTTTTTTCTTGGCCTCCAATGTATACACACCCGATGCCAAGGGACGGAAATAGCGTCCATTGCCTGGTTTGGAAGTGCGTGGGTTAAACCATGGAGCATGATGCTGAGCGATAATAATCTCTGCTTCCAGTGGATTACCAGTAACAGCATCCGTAACTTTGCCGGTTAGCATTGATGATGAGGCGACATCGGGATAAAACAGCAGCGATCTGTTTAGTAGCCAACGCACACCAACGCTACAACGCTCAATGGTGTTCAGCATTAGCAGAGAGTCTGGCTGGAGATTAGATGTCCCACACTCAATCAGTAACTGAATGGTGCCATATTGTTGATACATCCAATCATGGAATGCGCCTCTGCGGCTGGTGTTGGGGTAAACTTCGTAGCTGCCGGTTCCGTCTTCTTTTATTATTCTGGAGCCAACGCCATTAGCTATGCTGGCAACAAAGTTTAAGTCTGGACTGGGGCGAACTTCTTTCCAGTTAAACGAGTAATAAAGCTTTTCTGAGAAGTTTCCGGTTCTGGATGAATGCCAGCAGATGGAATATACGAATTTCTTCTGATCAGCAAGGTTCTTTATGGCAACGTTTTCGGATTCACTTAGAGGGTAGGGGCCACGGTAATAGTCGTAAACTTCATCACCACCAGGCTGAAGCAAGGTGTCGCCGTGCACCCAGTTATAATGGAAATTGCGGTTAAAATCCACACCATCAATGTCATCACCCATGTCCGAGGCAATGTAGTCAAAGAGCCCATTAAGATTATTGTCGCGCTTGTTTTTACGATATGTAACGTCCATATTTGACGTTACCACATTGTGCCCCTCAGGATTTGCAGTTGGGATAAACCAGATATCAAGCTGGTTGATCCATTGGGCATAGGGCATTTGAAATCTTCCGTTTAATATCTCGGCTATGTTGCTAAGGGTTATCTGAACTCCCAGCACTTCTTCCGCGTGAACCTGGCCAACAAAAAGGATTGCCGGCTCTTCTTCATCAAGCTCAACGTTGTCCGATATCTTCAGGGCATAAATAGGGATATTATCCTGTTGGGAATGGCCAATCATGAATACTTTTGCGATGTCGGGATGGCTTTGTTGGAAGGCAAATAGCTTTGCGGTTACTTGCTCGTAGGTATCATAACAAGTGGGCAATGTAGCTCCCAGTAACAAGGGGAAGAACAATGCTATAATTGCACATAGTGTGATGGACAGCTTCATTTTATCTCCATGGATTCATCTTTATATCCTGTTATTAAGCAATTTCTGCACCAAAACATCTCCTGATTGATTTTCTAATAAAAGCTTGGGCTATTGATTGTCTGCATTGCTTGCTGGGAAGATCGAAGCTAAATAAGGAGCTTATGAGCACAAATGTGAATTTGGTACTCACATTTTCATTGACACTATGGGGGCTTCCAGATTCCTTGTCCCAAACTAAGTGAATTTACACAAGGAGCAATAGATACATGAAACAGGGAATTCATCCTAAGTACGAAGTAGCAACCGTGACTTGCGCTTGCGGAAACGTGTTTGAAACACGCAGCACCAAAGGCAATATGCAGGTTGATATCTGCAATGTTTGTCACCCATTTTACACCGGAAAGCAGAAGATTATCGACACTGCCGGCCGTGTGGAGAAGTTCAACAAAAAATACAGCCTTTCTGCGGATAAATCCGAGAAATAGAAAGATAAGCCTTTTTACGCCATTGGAACCGACGGCTTTGCTGCGGGCAATGGCGTTTTTTCTTATAAGCAAAAAACAAGCATTTTGCAGCTAATAAGCAGGAGCATATGGCAGAAAAAAAAGAAATAAGCGTAGGCGGGCAGGCCGTAATTGAAGGCGTGATGATGCGTGGCCCCGAAGCCCTGGCAACAGCGATCAGGCGCAAAGATGGGAGCATTGAAGTGCTTAAGCAGCCCTTCGTTAGCCTTACCAAGAAGCACAAAGCATTGGGAGTCCCTATTATCCGGGGCTTCGTATCCTTAATAGAAATGATGGTGATAGGCATAAGAACCTTAACCTTTTCTGCCAATAGGTATGAGCTGGATTTGATAGCAGAAGACGCGGCAAAAGGCAAAACCACTAAGAAGAAAAGCAAGAGCGCAGAAAAGACAGAAGAGCTGCTAAGCTATATATTTGCCTTTGGGTTGGCTTTCTTGCTGTTCGGCTTGTTGCCATACAAGATATCAGACTGGTTGCAGCTTTCCAAGCAGGACTTTTATTTTAACCTGATTGCCGGCGGTATTCGTATAGTGTTTTTCGTTCTGTACATATACCTGATTTCCCTTATGAAAGACGTTAAGCGTCTGTTTCAGTACCACGGTGCTGAGCATAAAAACGTTAATGCTTACGAACATGAAACCCCCTTGCATATTGCCAAAATTCAGGAATGGACAACCATTCATCCACGTTGCGGCACCAGCTTCATGTTTTTCGTGCTGCTAATTGGTATCCTGATCTTTTCTATTACGGACACTTTGGTCTCGGCTTTTATTCTGCACAAGCCTGTTCCCGTCTTTCTGCGCTTGGGATACCATTTCTTAATGATACCCATCATCTCCGGTGTGTCGTATGAAGTTTTGAAGTTTTCGGGTAAAAACCTGAAACATCCCTTGGTGAGACTAATGACCATCCCTGGCATGGCACTCCAGAGAATCACTACCCAAGCTCCCGATGACAGTATGGTGGAGACAGCACTTGTGGCGATGAAAGCTGCTTTGGACATGGACATCAGCGAGCATAATGCCATTATAATAAAGGACGTATCTTGATACCACGCGATAAACTAAACCAACTGGAAGCGGAACTCCACGAAACTCAAGACCTAATAAGCGATCCCGCCATAATAAGTGATACTAAAAGATATCGGGACTGCCTGCGGAGATTCAAGGAACTGGGTGAGATAAACCAGGTATGGCGACAATATCAGCAGTTGGAAACCCACATTGCCGAAGTGAAGCAGCTTTTGGACAGTGAGAGCGATGCCGACATGCTTGCGCTGATTAAAGATGAAGCAGTTAGTCTTGATGCCCAGTTAGAGGCTACCGAACTTAAGCTTAGAGACCTGCTTATCCCCAGCGATCCCAATGATGAAAAGAATGCCATCATCGAGATACGTGCTGGAACTGGCGGTGAAGAAGCAGCCCTCTTTGTGGCTGATCTATATCGCATGTACAGCTACTATGCATTAACCAAAAACTGGAAGCTTAGCCTCTTGGACACAAACGAAACCGGACTAGGCGGATACAAAGAAGTAATAATGCAGCTTAATGGCGAGGGCGTATATGGGCTAATGCGTTTTGAGAGCGGCGTTCACCGTGTGCAAAGAATTCCCGTAACCGAATCGGGGGGAAGGATTCATACCTCTGCGGTAAGTGTAGCAGTGCTACCTGAAGCCGAAGAGATAGATGTAGACATCCAGGATAATGATTTGCGCATTGATGTTTATCGCAGCTCTGGTCATGGCGGGCAAAGCGTTAATACCACAGACTCTGCTGTCCGTATAACCCACGTGCCAACCGGCATTGTTGTTACCTGTCAAGACGAAAAGTCGCAAATTAAAAACAAAGCTAAAGCAATGAAGGTGCTTCGCAGCAGGCTGCTTGATGCCGAGATCAGCCGCCAGGAACAAGAGATAGCCAGTTCCAGACGCGCTCAGGTTTCTACGGGAGACCGCAGCGCTAAGATTCGCACCTATAACTTTCCCCAGTCCAGAGTTACCGATCACAGAATAAACTTGACAAGCTATAACCTTGATTCTTTCTTGGCAGGCAATATTGATGAGTTTATTCAGGCATTAAGAATAGCATGGAGAAACGAGAAGGTGAACGCTTAAATGGCCATTGTCCAGATAGTACTTACCATACTGGTTTTGTTTTTGTTCCTGTTTTTGTCCTTCCTTTTTTCGGGATTGGAAACTGGTTTCATATCTATCGACCATATAGCCTTGGAGCATGCTGCCAGGCGTAATAAGTCGCGCGAGTCGTTATTGCGCTTTGTAAAACAGCCGGACAAGCTATTGGGCACCACTTTGATAGGCAACAATATAGCCAATGTTCTTTTAGCCTCACTTTCCACAGTACTGGTGCAGCAACTTAGCTTCATGGCTTTTGATGCCAGATACACTTCTCTGGTTATTGGAACTATAGTGTTGGTTTTCGGTGAGATTGTTCCCAAAGCTCTATTCCGCGACCATGCCGACACCCTGGTACCCAAGGTATTTCCTCTTATTCAAGTATTTTACTACATTTTCAAGCCTTTCGTGGCTATTGTGTCCTGGCTAAACACGATTCTTAGAAAGCTTCTTCGCTTATCAGACGGTAATCAATACGACTACCTTACTAAAGACGATCTAAGCTTTCTGCTGTCCCAAACTGCCTCAGACGAGATGTCTGCCCCCCAGATGGAAATGATTGAGGACGCGCTGGATTTCACCGAACTGGAGGCACGTAATGTTATGGTTCCCAGAACTGACATCGTTGCCGTTCAGGAGCAAACCCACATATCTGATGTAATAGAACTTGCAAGAGAAGAGGGCTTCACCCGCTATCCTGTTTTCCGTAACAATCTGGATGACATAGTTGGTGTGTTGATTATTTACGACATTCTTAAACGCGATTGCACTAATGATATGACTGCCGGGCAGATTATGCACGATCCCATCTTTACCCCGGAAAACACAGACCTGGACATACTGCTGAAAGAAATGCAGCACAAACAGCGTAGTATGGCAATAATAGTTGATTCTTACGGTGGTACAGCGGGGATAGTTACCATGGAAGACATCCTGGAAGAGATAGTAGGCGACATAGAAGACGAGTATGATGACGACGAAGAGGATAAGGATGTGGAGCAGGTTAGCCCCAATACCTGGCTTGCGCAGGCTGATGTGGAGATAGACAGGCTGGCGGACGACTATGGTATCGAACTACCTGAAGGTGATTATGAAACCCTTGCCGGCTTGATTCTCGACCATCTGGCGCGAATTCCCCATCAAGGTCAGGTGATTACCATCGAGCCATATCGCATTCAAGTGTTACAGGCTACGTCTAAGAAGATTGTGAAAGTTAAACTACATAAAATAAGCAAATAGAGGTATTCAATATGAAGCTGATGGAGTGCGTCCCTAACTTTAGCGAAGGCAGAGACAAGGCTGTTCTCGATGCCATCGCTGCATCTATCAAGGGCGTTAACGGTGTTGTGCTGCTGGACGTTGATCCCGGTGCCGATACCAATAGAACTGTATTTACCATGGCAGGCGAGCCTGATGCTGTTGTCGAGGCTGCTTTTATGGCAATAAAGAAAGCTTCGGAATTAATAGACATGAGCAAGCACCATGGTGCCCACCCACGTATGGGAGCCACCGATGTTTGCCCCTTTATTCCTATCTCCGGCATGACCATGGACGAGTGCGTGGAATACGCTCGCAAGCTTGGTAAACGGGTGGGCGAAGAGCTGGGCATACCAGTTTATCTATATGAATATGCCGCCACCAAAGAGGAATGGCGCAATCTGGCAACCGTGCGCAGTGGTGAATATGAAGCCCTTGCTACCAAAGCCAAAGACCCTGCCTGGAAGCCGGATTTTGGCCCCCACGTCTTTAACGCCAAGAGCGGTGCCACAGCCATTAGTGCCCGTGAATTCCTGATTGCATATAACATTAATCTGAATACCCGCGATAAAAAGAAAGCGCATGATATAGCTCTTACCATTCGTGAGAGTGGAAAGCCCGCTCGTGATGCCGCTGGTAAGCTATTAAAGGATGAGCAGGGTAACAAGATTAACACGCCCGGCCTATTTAGCAACTGCAAGGCTGTGGGTTGGTTTATTGATGCCTACGATCGCGCGCAGATAAGCATAAACCTTACAAATTATAAGATTACTCCTCCTCACATTGTGCTGGATAAGGTGCGCGAACTGGCAAACGAAATGGGCATTCAGGTAACCGGTAGCGAGTTAGTTGGCCTTTTACCCAAGGCTGCGCTGGTGGAAGCCGGAAAGTATTACCTTACCAAGATGAACGAGAGCACTGGCATCCCGGAAAAGATGATAATGGAAACCGCTATTCAGTCCATGGGCTTAAGCGAACTTGGTGCTTTTGACCTGGATAAAAAGGTTATAGAATATGCCATAGCTAAGCAGGACAGCTTGGTAAACATGAAGCTGGATGCTTTCTGTGACCTGCTTTCCACCGATGCTCCCGCTCCTGGTGGTGGTAGCGTTGCTGCCTTGTGTGCGGCAATGAGCGGTGCCCTGTCGGCAATGGTTGCCAATCTCACCATCGGCAAAAAAGGCTATGAGAACGTTCAAGATGAGGCTTATGCCATTGCACCCATTGGTCAGGACATAAAGCTGAAGTCATTGGAATGCATAGACCGCGATACGGATGCTTTCTACGCCATGATGGACGCCATGCGCCTGCCCAAAAAGACCGAGGAAGAAATAGCCATTCGCAATGCCATGATGGAGCAAAGCACGCAGGCTGCTATTAATGCGCCCCTTGCTACGCTGAAACTATCTCTGGATGCGCTAAAGCTTTCTGCCCGTATTGCCAAAATAGGAAATGCCAATGCCTTGTCCGATGCCGGAGTGGCTGCTTTAACCGCCCTTTGCGCTGCCAAAGCGGCGAACTATAACATCCTGATAAACATCGCCGGAATTAGCGATGAACGCTTTAAAAGCAATACACTTACTGAAGCTAAGGACTTGATTGCAGCCTGTGAAGCCATAGCCGCAGAAGTAGAAGCTGCCGTAACCAAGAGCCTTGCTTAACTAAATAATCCTCATACTGAATAAAGCCGGAGCAGCGATGTTCCGGCTTTCTTTCAATCAGTTATCTTGAACTTACTGCAATGCTATCAAGCAAGGAGTGGATAATCCACAGGATCACTTTTTTTGATTGACACATATATGCACATTGATAGTAATGAGATCATGAGAAATATCCTTGTTGCGCTTATAGCTTTGTTACTGCTTGGAGCATGCGACCTGTTTAAGGTTCGTGAGTCCGAGCTGCCGGGGGAACCACCCCTCTGGAACGACTATGCCTATGAAGCAGAACATTTATTGGCAAACCTTGGTTACTGCTACATGGACAGTCGCAACAAGATTCACTATTCTGGCTTGTTTACGGCAGATTATGTGTTCTATTTTGCCCCTCAGGACATCAGCGACTACTCTATTGAGCCTACCTGGGACAGGAATATGGAGCAGGATATGATCCAACTGCTACATAGCCGATATACCGGGATTATTTTAGACTCCCTAAAGATTGATGAAGATGATCAGATTAGCGAAAACGAAGCCAAGATATATAGCCAATACACTCTGCGGGGTAATCCACGGTACGAGGGAAGTAAATCGGTTATTCTGGCTCATGGCAATCTGGAGCTTCACCTGCGCAGAGTGGGTGGTTACTGGTATATTGAGAAGTGGTATGACTATCGCGGCAGCACAGGCACGACCTGGGGGAAGCTGAAGCATGACAATTCCTAAGCTGATCCTTTTGGTGCTCGTTTGGCTTGTCGCGTTATCAGGCTGCAACAATCCCTTCCGGCCGAAACTGCATGACGTTTCTGATGCAGAGATGCTCAACAGCAACCCAATTGAGCTGCTTAACAACCTTCAGCGAGCCTATCAGGAAAAGAACATAAATCTCTATCTATCGCTTTTGCATCCAGAATTTCGCTTCGAACTGCTGGCAAGCGAGTATAACTCAATTGGGGTAGACTTGAATAGTGATGGCATACCCGATGAGTATTGGGGCTATGAGCAGGAAAAAGAGCTTACTACACGTATGTTTCGTGATGGCTCAAGCGATGGTCTGTACCCGCCTCCCGATGATATCAGCTTGCGTTTACAGATTCCCCCCCAGGACAAATGGGAGAAAGATGATACGGTAGGACATGAAGACTGGATTATTATAAATTGCAGTTTTGATCTGGTGCTAAGCTATTACGAATCTAATTCTGCGTTCAACGCCAATGGCAAGGCAAGCTTTTATCTGCGGCCAGTGGGGGATAGGTGGTATATTGCGATATGGAGGGATGAGTCCTACATATGATATCTGAAGGCAGAGTGATGGCAGTGGATTATGGTGAGAAGCGAATTGGGGTGGCATTAAGTGACCCCTTGAGGATGTTTGCCAAGCCGCTGATTGTATTACCCAACAGTGGGATAGCGGATACTATAGCCCATCTGGAAGCTTTGATAGCCGAGCATAAGGTTAGCTTTCTGCTAGTTGGTATGCCCTATGCCATTGACGGAAGCGACACACCCAAAACCATAGAAACAAAGAGTTTTGCCGAAGAGCTGGCTTCCTCGCTTAGCGTGCCAGTTTTCGGATATGATGAGCGTTATTCCACCTGCGATGCCGAGCATGAGCTAAAAAGGATGGGATACACCTGGCAGGAAGCTAAAAAGGTGAAAGATGCCATGGCAGCCTGTATGTTTTTGAAAGACTTTCTGGATAGTAAATGAGATACTTAAAGCTTGTTCTATTAAGTGCCGCGGCACTATTGACTCTGATAATTGCCACTCTGGCATATCTAGTATTCGTTCCCAGTGAGGCGGAAGAACGGGTAGTAAATGTACGTCCGGGAGATAACCCCCGCATAATTGCCGGTAAGCTGTACGCAGCGGATATTATTGGCAGTGAAACTATGTTCATCCTTATCACCAAGTTAAGATCGGCAGATAGATACCTGAAACCGGGGAGCTACATCTTCGGCGGTAAAACCAGTCTTTGGCAAACGGTTAGTAGAATCAGAGATGGAAAAAGCCAAGCCATCGTGATTACTTTCCCCGAGGGTTTGTCTTTGTACAAAACCCTAAAGAAGATTGACCGCAGTGGGTTAATGCCTTTTGACAGCCTGATGGCCGCAGCCACCAATCCTACATTAATAAAGCGGCTTACTGGTATGAATGTTCCATCATTGGAAGGCTTTTTATATCCAGAAACATACAGCTTTTCACTTGATCTGAGTGCTGATTCTATCCTTGCCTTGCAAACCACAGAATTTTTTAAGCGGATGAATAACGCCGGAATAAATCACCTTGATGTTCCGGGATTTTATACGAAGCTGATCCTGGCATCTATAGTGGAAAAAGAATCTGGCCCGGCAAGTGAGCGAGAGATAATCGCCGGTGTGTTTGCCAATAGAATGGCACGCGGAATGCGCTTGCAATCCTGCCCCACTGTGGATTATATAATGGAACCCAAAGGCATAAAACGGGAAGTGCTGCGCTACCGGGATACGCAAATACTGTCACCCTACAACACCTACATCGTTTCTGGCTTGCCACCCACACCCATCGCCAACCCTTCGGTAGAATCAGTAATAGCCGCATTAAACCCCAAACCCCATAACTACTTGTACTTCTTTGCGGATAGAAAGGGCAACAATGTATTTTCCCGCAGCTATGAAGAACACCTGCAAAAACAGAGGCAATACACTAAGCAATAATCCTGAGGAACAGCACAAGATAAACAGCAATCACGGAGGCTAACAGGCTATATGTTTAACAACCTAAGCAGTTTACTTTCCAGTTCGTCCACTTTGGCACCCATCCCTAATGCCGAACCAGCCGAGGCACTAAAAGAAGGAGAAAACAGGTATATCGGTGTGCTTTTTGCCGATATTAAGGGCTTCACGGCAATGTCTGAGCTAATCAGTGCCGATGTTCTGCAGCATTTGTTAGATCAGCTTTTACTTAGCTTTTCGGAACGAGTAAGCAAGTATGGCGGTTATGTGGACAAGTACGAAGGCGACAGAATTATGGCGCATTTTGGGTCGCTGCAGTATTCTGAAAACAATGCCCGCCGAGCAGTGTATGCCGGACTGGAGCTTATCGAAGTAATAGATATGTATAACAAGATAAGACCAAGCATACCGGAACTAAGTCATATCAGTACCGACCTGGCTGTTCGGGTTGGGGTTAACAGCGGCATGGTTGCTACCGGCAAGGTTGGCTTAAAAAGAGAGGGTGATTTCACCGTGTATGGAGACGTGGTGAATCTTGCTTCTCGCATGGAGGAAATGGGCAGCCCCATGAAGGTTATGCTTCCCAATGAAATGAAAGAAGCTTTGGAAGGCTATTTTGAATTTCAGCCCTTTGGCACGTTGCAGGTAAAAGGTAAAAGCAAGCCCGTGCAGACCTGGCTTGTTGCCTGTGTAAACACGCATCAATACTCCCGCAAAGTATCACAAAGCCATTTCATTGGCAGAGAAGCCGAGCTTGGCAAGTTAGCTTCTATCTTCTCGCAGAACATTAGCATGCAAAGCACAGGCATCCAGGGCAAAAAAACCGACGTAGTAAGCATCTCCGCTCTTGCAGGCATGGGCAAAACCAGACTGATAAAGGAGTTTTGCAATTCCTTGAGTGCCGATTGCTACCTGTTATCCGAGATATCGCCTGTTTATCAACCGCCTTATGCTTCTTTCAAGGAGGTTATGCGCAATTACTTCCGTATAGACGACAGCATTACACCTCAGCAGGCAGAGCAGCGCATAACCGAAGCCATCAACAGCCTTAGCAGCGATATCCCGGATGCAATGTATCGGCAGCTAATCAGCTATATACCTCAGATGCTGTTTATCTCAGGCTTTGCAAAAGCGCACAGCATTAGCAGCAATTCTTTGCAGGATGTAGTTGCCGTGCTGAACAACGTTATCCTAATCCTTACTCAAGCCATTGCAATTAGCTATGCTGCCCATCAGAAGCTACTGCTTATGGTATTTGATGATCTTCACTTCTGTGACGAAGCATCTCTAAATGCCCTTGTGTTCCTGCTAAAGAACATAAACATCTGCGAATTTACCAATGCTGCCCTGCCTGCCAGAGTGATGTTTGTAATCAGCTATCGCAAAGGACAGAAACCGCCCATCACTTTACCCGGAAGTGTAAATGTAGAAGATATCCGCCTGGCAGAGCTAAATGAAGAGCAGATTGAAAGCTTTATCGGCAAGTCTCTCTCCGGCTTCCATGCCCCAAAACACATCTTAGCCGAACTGGGCAGGAAGTCTGCCGGCAATCCCTTTTATATAGAAGAATGGATTGCATCCATTAAAAGGCGGATAACTTGCGGGGAAAACATAGATTTATACGACTTTGCCATTCCGGAGAACGTGCTGGAACTGGTGCTCTCTCGCTTAATGAACTTAGACAAACAAAGCATCATCCTGCTGCAAAAAGCTTCCGCTATCGGCATCACTTTCTACAAGTCTATATTGGCAATGCTGGATGAAAAGCTGGCTCCCAAGTCGGACATAGACCTAATCATGCAACACATCTGCGCCATTGAGTTTTTGGACATACTAAACAAAGAACAAGACACAGAGTATGGCTTTAAGCACAGCATAATGCACAAAGCTGTGTATAACTCTATCCTGAAGGTAAACAAAAAGCTGATGCATAAAACCATTGCCGGGATTATCGAAAGCGAATTCAGCGAAACCCTGCCCCAGTGGTTCTTTGCCCTGGAACACCATTACCAGGAAGCCGGAGACACCGGCAGACGCATCCATTATCTGCGCGAAAGCATAGACTTTGCCCACTCGGTATTCATGAACAAGAAGACTCTGGAATACTGCGACAAGCTTTTATCTTTGCCGGACTACAGCTATAAGCATGAGATAAGTGTTTTAAAGGCTACCGTGCTGCTGGATATGGGCTTATACAACGAAGCCGGGGCTCTTCTAACTGAGCTGGAACCGGAGGCATTAACCGACGAGTATATCCTCGCCAAAACCCGCTTCTTAATGGCTACAGGAGACATCGCCAGCGCAGGGGCATATCTGGATAGCTGCATGGACAAGATTAGCTCCACCGCCTCACGCAATATGGCAAAGATACTGTACTTAGACATTCGCAGGCAATGCAAAAACTTCCCGGACTTCGAGCGAGAAGCGGGAGAGCTGCTTTGCGAGGTATCCGACAATCTATTCTTACGCGCCAGACTGGAGAACACCATCGCCTTATACTTCCAAAACAAGGCTGATTACCGCAAGGCTATTGAATACTATGATCTGGCTATCGAGCACGGCGTTAACCATAAAAGCCTTACTGCCAAAGCGCATCATAACAAGGCAAACGTGCTGTGCAAACTGGGACAGCCCGAAGAAGCAATGCTAAACTACCGCATTGCCCTCCAACTCGCCAGATACCTGGATGATGAGGGCGCAAAAGCCAGAATTGGCTGTGACATTGGCACCTTGTACAAAGCCAGAGGTGAGATTACCAAAGAGGCTGAGATGCTAAAGGAAAGCTATGAGATGGCACTTAATGCCGGAAACATCAGCCTTGCTGCAGACATCAGCTACAATCTGGCTGTAAACCTGTTTTCCCAAGGGAAGCTTGGCAAGGCTTACACAGCCGCGCGTAAATGCCATAAGGCATTTCAGAAGCTCGGTAGCAAAAAAGGGATATCGTATGCGAATGACCTGATGGGAGATATCCTATATACCCAAGAAAAGTATAGTGAAGCCAAACAAGTGTATGTAGAGAACTTAGCCTTTCAACAGGAGATAGGCGATAATGAGGGGATAGCCCACACCTATGGCAACCTGGGCAATATTGCCTGCGCGGAGCAGAACTCCAGCGAAGCAGCCAGGTATTACCAAATGCAAGTGGAAATGCTAAGGGCTATCGGCGATATTGAAGGCGAAGGAAAGGCGTGGTATAACTGGGCAACCCTGGATGAAGACAACGGAGATATCTCTGAGGCTATTCGCAAGGCGGAAAAAGCACTAAGCCTGTTTAAGAAAGGTGGTTTTGATGTGTATATCCCTTCAGTGCAGGACTGCCTTGATGAGCTGAAAGGCAAACTGGAAGAGACTGATAATCTAACCTAATGCAATAACAGGTAATTACTTGTTGTTATTGTAGAGCTTCCTTACCGCTATTATAGAGCTTCCTTGCTCCAATTGCTAATGAACTACGCATGAAATACGGATGAGATGCGTAATTCATGCGTATTTCTACCGCAATTCCTTCAAGGTTCACCTAACTAATCATACCTCAAGTAAACGGCTTAACAGGCTGCTCACTAAGTTTGGGGTAGAGCAGGCGTTAATTGCTCTAGCCTACACCTTTCGCTTTCAAACCTACCATGTAGAGCAGACCACTTAGATGAGTTATAGCAAAAAACCTTCGATCAGTACAGGTAAGAAGGACATAAAGCCAATATCTTTTGTGGGATTCACACTAACATTACGGACTTCATCCGTTTTACTTAAACAAAGATAGGAAAGAATACGCAGGATTACTTCAGGGAATGGTTATTTACTGTCTTCTGTAAGCACTTACGAAATAGTCATATCTGAGTAGCTATGCCGGGGAGAATAAAATTCTTTTGCCACGGAGAGGAAAGATTGAACGGGCAACTTGTAAGGCAGATCAGGCTTTGCTGATGTTCCCTTCGGTTGGTTTCGAAATAAATATCTGGTGGATATTCAGGTATACCTGAAGGAGCTGAGGGATAGGATCGAAAGCTTTATAGATAAATGAGCTATGTTCAGTGCAGAATGCTATCCCTTAGTTTTGTAATACCTAAACCATGCATACAGTATGGGAGATGTTCGTAATATTAATCCCCCTGATAAAAATCAAGAAATTATGCCTTGACAAACATCTCAAGGATAGCTATCTTGCACACAACACATAAGTAGGTGTTTAGCATAATATTGGAATATTGGAGGAATCATGAAGGACTTGGCAATTAGGCTAGCCTTTGTGGATATCACCACTTCACCGTTGCCTTGAGAAATACCTCAGCTCACCAGGGGGTGTATCCCCCTCGACTGATGTTGATAGATAAGGAGATAATCTATGTTAAAAAGAGTTGTGTTAGTTGTCAGCATCCTGGTATTAGCTTGGACATTAAACGCTACAGATATGCTGAGAAAGGTTCTGCAAAATGGAATGGAGGTGATAGTTAGGAGAGATACAACCAGTCAGTCCGTTGGGATGATTTGTGTTGTTAAAACAGGTTCCATGCATGAAGGAAAACTAATGGGAACGGGTATTTCGCATTATTTGGAGCATGTGGTATCTGGTGGAAGCACCACCCTACATCCCGAAAGTTATTACTCGAATAAAGACAAGGAAATTGGAGCTGTAACGAACGCCTTCACTTCCTTTGATAAAACTGCATATCATACATTAGTGAAAAAGGAATCATTTTCAATTGCTCTCCAAATGTTGGCAGAGCATATACAGTTTTGCTCCTTTGATCCGGTTGAGGTGGCAAGAGAGCAACAGGTTATCGCCAAGGAAATCATTATGGGTTCAACCCCGCCCTACTCGCAAATGTACTGGCGTTACCATTCTATCCTGTATGATGGGACAAATAAAAAAAGCCCTGTCATTGGGAATGCTGATTTGTTTATGAAGTTGGAAAGATCAGACCTTGTTGAATACTACAATAGACGCTATGTACCCAATAATATGATATTCATTGTAAATGGCAATGTTGATATACAGCAGGCTATGAAAGAGATAGATACAGTGTTTGCCGGATTTCAACGCCGTCCGCTGGAGCCTGTACACCTGCCAGGCCCTACCATTACTATGGGATCGCTAATCCACCAAGAAGAATTTGATATCAAGTTGCCCATTGTTTTCATAAGCCAGATAATTCCTGCATCCGGATTACAGGATTACTACGCAATAGATGCAATGATGGACATCCTCATCAATAGACAGTACTCTCCGATTCAAAGAAAGCTATATGAAGAATTGCAATTGGTAAACTATCTGTTTGCCTATGTAGATATAGATCATAGTTCAAATACGCTTAGTCTTAATATTGGATTTGAGGCAAAACAAACAGCTAATATCCAGAAAACTATAGACCTTTTCTACAGTGAGCTTAGTAAGTACCAAAGGGGATATTTCAAGCAAAAACAATTGGATATGCTGATACATCGTTATGAGGCAGAGCATCTTCTGGAAACTAAGAACGTGCAGGATGTTTTTACTGAGATGTGCGACAACATGATTGATTACGGGGTTCCCGATAACTATAGCAGTATGCTGGAAAACATGAAGAGAGTAGCTCCTCGTGACCTCAATGCAATGGCTCAGAAGTACTTTAGCCCGGCAAACAAACTCACATTCTGTGCAATCCCCAAAGGGGAGATGAGTATGTTAACAGGGGTGAACGAAACACCTGTAGTAACAACTGAGCTGAAGAAAATCGTCATGGAAAATGGGCTAACCCTGATTCATAAGCAAAGTTCCGTAAGCCCCATTGTAAGGGGAACTATCATTATTCCGGTTAGCTCAGATTATGAAACCGGAGATAACAAGGGTTACATAGAGTTTATGTGTGACATGCTGTTGAAAGGATCTAAGAAGTTCTCTTTAGAAAAACTCACAAGCTGGACAGAAGATAACGCTGCAGATATCAGAATTTCTAATGCTAGAGATTGTGTTGCCTTGTCCTTCTCTTGCCTAAAATCTGATCTTCCAGAATTGCAGAAAATAATCGTAGATGCAGTTACAAACCCTCTCTTTAGCGAGAGCGAAATCAAGCTGTTAAAAGAAGCCTACAACGCCGCAGCGCTCCGGGATATGAGTAACCCGGGAGAAATGCATAGTGACTTCAGGAGCAAGATGATTTATCGCAACAGAAGAGAACAATTGAACACTTCTGAAAGAAATGAGATTATCCAAAAGATTACACGCCATGATGTAATCGATACTTACGCAAAGTATTTCAAGGCTCCGAAGGCAGTAATCTCTATTGTTGGAGATATGGCAGAATCTGAGGCAAAGGTATTTGCCAAAGGGGTGTACCGTGCCTTCAATCATAACGGAATTGATGCCCAAGCTCAGCCTTTAGCAGTGGAAGTAACAAATGCCACTTACTCCCAAGAGTATCCTTTCGAGCAGGTGAATATCGATATTAATATGAAAGCACCCTATTGTCTTGATCCCGATTATGCTGTTATGAAGGTGATAGAAAACGTTCTCAGTGGAAGTCATGGTCGAATACATCAAGCAACAAGGGGAGATAACGACCTTTCCTATTTTGCACATGCCATGTTTGTATCAGAGCCAAGCTTTGGGTATTTCAGGGTTACCAGCCAAACATCAGATGAAAAAGCACAACAACTAAAACAAGCTCTGCTAAGTGTATTAGACCGGATGATGAATGAACCGGTAACCGAAGAAGAACTCTCAAGGGCAATTGAAGCTGAGAACATACAACTTAATAACTTGATTACCGATAAAGAAATTGGGTATATCTCTGCGTCTAACGAATTTAACGGACTTGGCTATGATTATTGGTTAAAAGAGATACAGGAATTACGCAAAGTTAGCCCCGAAGATGTGCAACGAGTGGCAAAGAAATACTTGAAAGACCGTGATGTGATAATCTCTGTGCCCTCAAAAGACGTGAACAAAATGGTTGGAGACTGATGTCTTGCCAACATTAGGAGAAATCATACATATTTCTGAAGCTGAAAATTATGCTTCTATGCTCATTTCTATATGGCTTAATAGAAAACAATGAATATTGTTCAGAAGAAATATGTTGACACCATAAATAGTACCGATTGTGTTGCGATTAGTAGGTAACTACCATAATGAAGAAAAAAGCATGTTTTCAGGAGGAACAAATGAAGTACTTGGTAATGGCTTTGCTAACCTTGGTTAGCATCTCAATGTTCGCAGTAATACGCACCGTTGACAACAACAACCCCTCAGCGGGACAATACGATACTATCCAAGCAGCAGTTACTGCGGCAAGTAATGATGACATAATCTACGTGTACCCCAGTAACATCGCCTATGCTGGATTCAGCGTGAATAAAAGACTGAAGATTTATGGGGTAGGCTGGAATCCCAGCACAAGTGCGAGTCATCATATGAGAATCACAACATTGTCATCACAAGTTGATTTCGCGGCAGGGTCAGAGTATTCTGTACTTAGTGGGTTTTATACAGGATACTATGTGCGTATGCACGGAGTTGTGGGCAACGTGACGATTGAGAATTGTTCGATGAACCATGTACATTTTGGTCTCTCAGCATCTTACAACGCGAGCAATTATCTAATAAAAGGATGCAGATTCAGTGGAGGGGGTGATGGGGGTTATTGGATCAATAACCCATCTACACAGACTGGTATGACAATAAGTAATTGCATCTTTTCAGGTACTGCAAAGCTAATGTATTATGCTACATCGAATTTGTCGGTTAATAACTCCTATATCCAGACCACTACTAGCGTTTTTTTTTCTCATGGCAGTAATCCTAACTTCAGAAATAATTACATAATCGCCACCGGATACACCGGTACAAGCACCTTTCCTGCAGATGGGGTTATCGCATACAATATGTCTTCCACTGCTCTATTCCCATCCGGGACGACAAATGTGAATAACATCGCCCTTAATACAGCCTTTGATGCATTATATCATCCCATTCCCGGCTCACCAGTAGTTAATGCAGGCGATCCCTTAGCCGACTATAATGACCTGGATGGCAGCAGAAACGACATTGGTGCCTATGGTGGGCCCTATCCCTTTAGGGACGGGGGAATTACTACCTTGCCTACCATAAGAGACATTAACGGAACATATTATACATCTCCTTCTCAAGGTATTCAAATACAGATAGAAGCAAGCTCGGAGCATTAAGCCCACTCGGAGGATATGTGAGAAAGCATATGGTCATAATGGTGGGCTCATATCTGAACTCAAATGCAGTTTGGTACGAAGTACCCGCAATAGTAGTGATAGCTGGAAGGAGAGTAGAATGAATTGGAAGCACTTATCTACTGCCCTGCTATGCTGCATTTATATATTTCCGGGCATTATCTTTGGGGAGGTAATGGATAGTAAGCCCCGCTCACAATTCCAGATAAGTGGAGCGGAGTATTATATAGATACTGATCCAGGTCATGGAAATGCAACTCCAATAAACATCACTGCAGGATTTACCATATCAGCAGAGTTCAGTGTGGATACATCAAATCTCAGTTTAGGAACACATAGACTGTATGTGAGGGTAATGGGAAGTGATGGCACCTGGGGTATCCCTCAAAGCAAGCAGTTTATTGTACAGGAGAGGCTTGGTAGCGATCATATACCAACGCTTACCCAGGCGGAATTCTATATAGACAGCATAAGCGGATCACCAGTCCACACCCAGATGATAACCACGGGCACTACTGCAAGTCTGGATGTTCATATTCCCACAACCGGGTTATCTAACGGGATGCATCGTATATACGTTAGAACTATGAACAGCGATGGCACCTGGGGTATCCCGCAGAGCAAGATGTTTATCGTGCAGGATAAAACCCAAGCAGATCCCACACCTACCCTTACCCAAGCTGAGTATTACATTGATAGTATCTCCGGCACTCCGGTACATACCGCAACGATCAGCTCCGGTACAACCGCTACACTTGATGTACATATCCCGACTACCGGACTTAGCAATGGAACTCACAGGTTATATGTCCGCACCCAGAACAGCGATGGCACCTGGGGCATCCCCCAAAGCAAGATGTTTACTGTACAGGATAAAACCCAAGCTGACCCCACGCCTACCCTTACCCAAGCCGAGTACTATATCGACAGCATCTCCGGTACTCCGGTGCATACTGCCATGATCAGTTCCGGTTCCACAGCTTCACTGGATGTGAGCATCCCCACCACCGGACTGCGTAACGGCACCCACAGACTGTATGTGCGCACACAAAACAGTGAAGGCACTTGGGGCATTCCACAGAGCAAGATGTTCATTGTGCAGGATAAAACCCAAGCAGATCCCACGCCTACCATTACACAAGCCGAGTACTACATAGATAGCATCTCCG
>CALLHY010000059.1 GCA_938009275.1 uncultured bacterium | reverse complement strand
TTTTATGGCAAAACCATGACGCGAGGTGGAGCAGTTGGTAGCTCGTCGGGCTCATAACCCGAAGGTCGAAGGTTCGAGTCCTTCCCTCGCTACCAGTTTTATTAAGAGTTTGGCTTTAGTAAGTTAGGCTCTTGTTTTTTAAGAACTGTGGCGGTGTAGCTCAGTCTGGTTAGAGCGTCGGAATCATAATCCGCAGGTCCGGGGTTCAAATCCCTGCGCCGCTACCAGTTTTTTTTATGCGCCAGTAGCTCAGTAGGATAGAGCAGCAGCCTTCTAAGCTGCGGGTCAGGGGTTCGAATCCCTTCTGGCGTGCCATTTAATGTTCCCTAAAGCCAATAGTATTATAAAGCACCATGGTGGGTGTAGTTCAATGGCAGAGCACCGGATTGTGGTTCCGGGCGTTGTGGGTTCGAGTCCCATCACCCACCCCACTCTTTCTCCTTCTCCCAATTTTCGCAAACTAAGCCCAATCGGATATAACATTTGCAAACAAATCATTTCCGCTTAGTTTATACCAAAATAACATCTTGTGAGGACAGCAAATGAGCTTGTATCTGGGAATCGACATTGGCGGCTCCAGTTTCAAATATGGCTGGGGGAATGCTGATGGTCTTAGGCATTTTGATTCCATACCTATCAGACACAAAACCATGGAGCACTTTATGCAGCAAGCTTCCACTCTACTATCCATTGTAGATGAAAAAGTGTCGTTGCAGCATATTAAGGCAATTGGCATTGGCAGTCCGGGGACTATCGACAGCATAAGTGGAAGAACCTGCGGGGTTAATCCTAATTTGCCTTTCTGGATAAACTACCGTCCATCTGATATAATTCCCTCTTTTGTAACAGCACCGGTTTTTTGTGATAACGATGCTAATCTGATGGCACTGGCAGAAGCATATCACTCGAACTGCAAACATCTTTTGGGGATAACTGTTGGAAGTGGCATTGGAGGAGGATTGGTGCTGGGGGGCGAAGTTTATCATGGGAGTAATGGCTATGCAGGGGAGTTTGGTCACCAATGCGTTGAGAGTGACGGATTGAGGTGTAATTGTGGCAGGAATGGCTGTTTGGAAGCATACTCGTCGGTAGATGGTTTACGCCGCAGCCTGGCTAAGCATGATTCCAAGTATCTATCTATGGAGCTTTCTGAACTGCTTAACGTGAATGATAGCATTGTGATAGAGGCTATTATGAAAGCTCATTCACTCTTGGTTACGTCAATTGTAAACATAGTTACCTTGCTGGATCTGGAGTGCATAATATTAGGTGGTGGGGCGATGGATGCAGGTTTGTATAAAGTAAGCGAAATTGAGAAAGACGTTAATAAGCACCTGCCTGAAGCAAACAAGGGGAAAGTGAGGGTGCTAAAGGCATACCACGGTAACCAAGCAGGAGTGATGGGTGCGATTATATTGGCAGAAAAGGGAATATCCTAAAACTGGGAACGGAACTTGCAACACTATATAGGCATGAAAAGTATGGAGAAAGACATGAAGAAATTAACTGTAATTGTGGTTTTGCTTGCTGCAATGGTATTCGCTGTGGGTTCGGCCTATGCGAAAGACAACAATCTTGTTGCCTTCGACGTTAGCCCCAATCCCATGGATAAGGACTGCACCATCTCTCTGGCTTTTCGCACTCCGGGCGTATCGACAGTAACGGTTACTATTGAAAATCAATTAGGCGAAGTAGTGCGAACCATTTACAGTGGTGTAAACAGCAAGTATATGGAATTTGACTGGGATCGGATAAGTGCCTCCGGTGAGTTTGTTCCTGCCGGAAGGTATTTTGTATCTGTTGGCTATAGCACGCGTTATACTTCTACAAAGAAGACGCTTATCTTGAAATAATCAGAAAGTGTTTCCTGGAACTCATGAATAGAGATTCGCAAAAAAAGTCCGTTATGGACTTTTTTTGGTTTACGATAAAAACCATATCTGAACTCCTGCACGTTCGCGCCAACCGGCACGTTAGTAATCTGGTGATATTCCGTCAGATACTTTTTACTGGCTTTGAGGCATTACCTCTAATCGGGTTTATCGCCCTGGCTATTGGCGGATTGGTGATAATGCAGGGCTATGAATTGCTGAGCACATTTGGTCAGGGTATCTGGGTGCATATCATATTGGTAAGAGTAGTGGTTGGCGAGCTGAGCGGGATTATTACGGCTCTGGTGGTGATTGCTCGCAGTGGCACGGCAATATCTACCGAACTGGGCAATATGGTAGTAAGCCGTGAGATGAATCTGTTACGTTCTTTCGGTATATCGCCCTTAGTGTATCTGGTGGTTTCACGGATTATCGGAGTGGTAATTGCGATGGTGGTCTTAACTCTGTATTTTAACATCATTGCGGTTGTTGGTGGCTGGCTCTTTTCACAGTTTTTTAATAATCTGGAATTTCGTGCCTTTGTAAACGACTTCTTTTCTCAATTGCGCCTTTCATACGTGTTAATGGGATTTTTGAAGAGCGTGGTTTTTGGGTTAATTATAGCAATTACGGCATCATACCATGGGATGAGCGTGCAGAAGGCATCTACAGAGGTTCCGCAACGCACTATTCGCGCTGTGGTTAGCTCTATCTTTACGGTTATTATCACCGATATTATTATCACTTGGCTATTTTGGATGTTGCAATGATGCGGATAGAGATTAAAGAGATATGCAACAGCAATCACCTCAATTGCTTCAGTTTAAGCATACCTGTAGATAAATGCACGGTGCTGTTTGACTTGGCCGAAGTTGTTTCTGCAAATATCCTGTCCACCCTTATTGGAGTTGATCTCTATGATGCCGGCAGCATTGTTATCGATGGGATGAGATACGATGATTACATATCTACCAACGGCATGATATCCACTTTTGCAATGGTATTTGACGAAGGCATAATGCTCTCGAATCTAACTCTTCGAGAAAACTTGTTACTTCCATGGCGTTTACGCTTTGCGGGAAGAGATGAGCAAGAATTTGATGCAGACCTAAGCTATTGGGAAAGCCGCCTGAATCTGGATTGTGACTTTAGCCTGCGACCTGCCTATGTTAGTCCTGCCAAAAAAAAGCTTTGTGGTTTCATTCGTGGACTGATGCTAAAGCCCAAGGTGCTGCTAATTGATGATCCCTACTATTTGTTCAACAAAAGCGAGCGGGAGCAGATATATAGTTTGTTACGCGGGCTTATTGGAGAGCAAGCAATGCTTATAGCCAGTGCTGATGATGATTTTGCTCATGATCTTGCCGATACAGTTCTAAAAATTGGCCCATAAAAACTGGCTTGCTTAGAAGCAGACAAGATATATGGGGTCGTGTCTTGATGAAGTTATAAGGCTGGAGATGTCACCATAAAAAGCATTGACACAGGAGGGAAGTTCAAAATGATGGATAATCTAAGCTAAATCTAAATACAAGAATATAATAGACACCCAATGGGAGGATCAACATGAAAACTGGCGGTTGCCGTTACGGAACACACAGGGTATTGGAACCCAAGGGCGTATTGCCACAACCTGCAAGAGTATTGAACAACGACATGTCTGAGATTTGGGATAACGAGCTGTTATTAGACGTTATCCGCTTGAACGTGGATTCTGCATCTTTTCATCAGATTAAAAACAAGCTGATGGCGCAAGGTCACACCGATATGGAAAAGGCTTTTGCAGAGCATGCAATAGACCTTACTACCCGCACTGGTAAGCACAAGAATGAAGATACCGGCTCTGGTGGAATGCTTATCGGCAGGGTGGCAGCCATTGGTGATAAGTTCGAGCAAAAAGAAGCGATTAAGGTAGGAGACAAGATTGCCAGTTTGGTGTCACTTTCCCTAACTCCCCTCAAGATCAAACAAGTAAAAAGAGTGCTATTAGATAAAGACCAGGTAGAGATTGAAGGTCAGGCAATTCTTTTCAGCAGCGGCATTTATGCCAAGCTTCCGGATGATATGGATGAGAATCTTGCTCTATCCGTGCTGGATGTTGCCGGTGCTCCCGCGCAGGCAGAACGCCTTGTAAAACCGGGCGACACAGTGGTTATCATTGGTGCCAACGGCAAAAGCGGAGTGCTTTGCAACGCCGTAGCCCGCGAAAGAGCCGGCGTGTCTGGGAAAGTGATTGGCATAGTTAGAAACGAAAACTACATTAATACATGTCTGGAAACCGGTTGCCACGAAGTTATCATCGCCAATGCCACCGATGCTATTACGATAGAGAAAGAGGTTTCCCGTCTTACCAATGGCAAGATGGCGGACGTGGTGATAAACGTTGTGAACATTGAAGATACCGAGCTGCCAACCATAATGGCGTGTAAAGATAGAGGATTGGTATATTTCTTCTCTATGGCCACTTCCTTCACAAAGGCAGCTTTGGGTGCCGAAGGCATCGGCGCAGATGTAGATATGATCCTGGGCAATGGATATGCCCACCATCATGCAGAAATCTCGATAGACCTCTTACGACGCAATCCCGTATTGATGAAGCTGTTTAAAGAACGTTATACAGACTAGTCGAGGCCAACATGAGTAAGATTATTGATATCCGTAGCATTGCCACTGAAGAACAATGGAACGATTGGCATTGGCAATTGCAGAACAGGATAACAAGCTTTGAGGAACTGGCGAAGTATATTGAGCTTCAACCAGAAGAAGAGGCTTTGGCTAAGGGCGAAGCTTGTTCTTTTCGCATGGCGATAACTCCGCATTATCTTTCGCTAATAGATCACAGTAACCCATTTGATCCGGTTAGACTGCAAGCAATACCCCGCATGGCAGAAAGCTATGTATCACTATCTGACATGGCTGATCCTTTGCATGAAGATGCGGATGCACCTGTTCCCGGAATGACACACCGCTATCCAGATAGAGTGCTTTTGCTCTTAACCGATCAATGTGCGATGTATTGCCGTCACTGCACCCGCCGTCGAAAAGCTGGTGAGCACGATGCTCCAATGCCTCGTGAGAATGTGGATAAAGCTATTCAGTACATTGCCGAGCACACTGAGGTTAGAGACGTTATCCTTAGCGGAGGTGACCCCCTTACCTTGAGTGATGAGCGATTAGATGAAGTTCTAGCCAAATTAAGCAAGATTGATCATATCGACATTGTTCGCATTGGCTCACGTTTACCTGTGGTGCTGCCCCAACGTATTACTGAGGGACTGCTTAATGTGTTACGGAAGTATAAGTTTGTGTGGCTGAACACCCATTACAACCACCCTAACGAGTTGGCTACCGATGCTGTTAATGCCTTGGAAAAGCTATCCGGAGCTGGTATCCCATTGGGTAATCAATCCGTGTTACTGAAAGGTGTTAACGACAATGTGGACGTTATGAAATCATTGGTACACAAGCTTGTTCGCAACAGGGTTCGCCCCTATTACATTTATCAGTGCGACCTATCAGAAGGCATTGCCCATTTCCGCACTCCGGTGTCCAAGGGCATCGAGATTATTGAATCCCTGCGTGGACATACCTCCGGCTTGTGCATTCCCACTTTCGTTGTAGATGCTCCCGGTGGTGGAGGTAAGATTCCTGTGATGCCAAACTACATTATCTCCCAGATGCCGGGCAGGATTATTTTGCGTAACTACGAAGGCTTTATAACGTCATATACAGAACCAGGTTTCGAGCCTTTGGACGAAAGTAAATATCGTGCCCAGTGCCCAGCAGAACGCCAATCTCAAGAAGGGATTATGGCACTGCTACGCGGGAAGATAGTATCAATAGGTCCGGCGGAGACAAAGCGCAATTTGCGTCGCAAACACTAAGGCCTTTTAATGTATATTCCTTGGATAGCCGACGATTGTCACAAGCAAGTGGCAATCGTCGGTGTTTGTAAAAACGCGGGAAAAACCACCCTCCTAAACGCATTGATGCAACAGCATAACTACATCAAATGGGGAGTTATGAGCACAGGAAGGGATGGTGAACCAGAGGATGTGCTATTTAAAACTCCAAAGCCAAGGGTGAGCCTTGGACGTGGTAGTCTGTTTTGTTCATATTCCAGCTGTATAAATGACCACGGCTCGAACGTAAGCATACTAAAGAAGACCATGTGGCTCAGCGGGGGGAAACCGATTTGGATAGCAAAAGCAGAACAAGACATCCATACCGAGATTTGTGGCCCGCAAAGCGTAAAAGATTTAACTGCCTGTGCTGCGCTTCTACTGTCATTGGGCGCAGAAAAGGTTATCATTGATGGCTCATTGGACAGGAAGTCCATAGTATTGAGTGATAGTCTGGATGCCATCATCCTGGTTATTGGGGCTGGATTTGGAGATATAAAGTCTATTAATACTGAATTAAAGCGGCTGTTAAGCCTTGCTGCGATACCCATTGCGGAAGAGCTTGGAACCGATGTTGCCAAACGCTTATTAGATGGCGAAAGCATCAGGCTGAAACTGGATAAACGGTGGATTAATACTGGTTTCAAAAGCTTGATTGGCAACGAGAAGAGCATCATTGAGCTAATTGGAAAAGCAGCAAAACCAAGTGCGCTTTACATCCCCGGAGCATATACTTCAGCAGTAAATGCTCGCCTGGCGAATGCAATATCTAATCTACAAGTAGTGGTGCGTAATCCCGAGTGTATAAAGCTAAGCGATGGTGAGCTATCCAGCTTTATTTCCAACCGCAATCCCCAGTGCCTGATTCCTCTAAAGATAAAAGCAATCGCCATAAATGCTAACGCAGTTGGTGCAGCATCAATAGACGCAGACCTCTTACGCAATTCACTTCGCAAGGATTTCCCCAAGCTGGAACTGATAGATCTCATGGAGGTATGAGAATATGGATAATCGGGATAAATTAACTGCTTTAACTGTAAATATGGGGCTTATATCGAACATCGTGTTGTCCATGCTAAAAACCTCCATTGGCATAACTGGCCACAGCCCCGCGTTGCTTGCCGATGGCATAAATTCATCTTCAGACGTGGTGTATTACATAGCGGTAAAAATCTTTATGCATCATGCCCGCAAGCCTGCCGATGCTGAGCATCCCTATGGTCACAGGCAGTTGGAATCAATATCCGCCATTGTAGTTGGTGCTTTCATTCTCACCACTGGTATTGCCATCTTTTGGGAGTCTATCAACAAGGTTTACGAACTAATCACGCATACCCAAACCGGGCAGTCAGCATCAATCTGGGCATTGATTATCGCCATATTCACCTTCAGCATAAAAATCTATCTCTATTTCTTCACCCAAAGATCGGTTAAAGTTACTCACAATCCAACCCTGAAGGCATTGGCAAATGATCACTTGAACGACATTATGGCATCCATTGCCGTTATAGCGGGTGTAATATTGGGCAGGATGGGATATTATTGGATGGACCCTGCCGCCGGAGCGATTGTAGCCATATACATAATTAAAACAGGCATCGAGATTATAATGGACTCATCAAGCGAGCTTATGGATAGCTTTCCTGACACTGAGTTCAGCCGCGAGATTCGTGACGAAGCCATGACAGTTCCCGGCGTTAGACGCATCGAAGAACTGGGTGTGCATAGGTTTGGCCCCTATTACACCATAAACATGACAATTGCTGTAGATGGGCATATCAGCGTTAGCGATGGACATTACATATCCCATGCTGTAGAGCAGGTGCTTTTGGACAAATACAGCAGTGGATTGCGCCAGGTTCACATTCATTACCACCCTGTCAGCAACCAAGTCCAAGCCCAACCCACAGACATCAATGATCAAGGAGAAAGCCTATGAATTGGGGAAAGCAGTTACTAATCTCCCTAATCATCATCACATTAGCAACATTTAGTCTATATAGCCTATTCCATTCTATGAAGTCACCCCAAACCGTATCAAACACGGTAAAGCAGGATATTGAACCCTGGATAGTAGAGACTATTCCCTCAGGTGGCAGCATCTTCTCGGTTTTAGAGAAACAAGGACTGCCATTAAAGGAAATAGCCCTACTATCTTTCCGCTTTGGTGATTATATAGACGTAACCACCATCCAGCCTGGTGACACACTTAAGATAATGCTTTCGGAAGATAAGCAGAGCATCAGCAAGATGATGTTTGTGCAAGAGCCAACTCTAAGGCATCACTTCACTGTTACAGGCGATTCACTGCAATACACTCTTGAAGCATTGCCAGTTACCAATAAGATGCGGATTATTGAGGGTGAACTGCAAGGCACACTGGATGCAACCCTGCTTGCTATGGGGCTTTCCCCCCGAGATAAACAGCAGATTAATAATGGACTGGAAGGCGAGATAAGCTTTCAGCGTGATGCCCGGAATGGTGATAAATTCACCGTGTTTGTGGAAGAGCGCATCTTTGAGGGCAAAATCCTGCCCGGCAGAAAGATATATTACGTTCAATACAGCGGCGAACGCACCGGGACCCACGAACTATTCCGCTATGAAGATAAGGAAGAAAACTCCGTATTAAACGGGCTTTACAACCTGCAAGGCAAAAGCAACAGCAGCAGTGGAGTTGGCTTCCCGCTATCGGTTATCCATGTGGTATCCAAGTTTGGCAAGCGGCTTGATCCCTTCTACGGTCGTTGGGCAAACCATCAGGGCGTAGATTACCGCGCCAGAATGGGAACTCCTATCTATGCAGTTGCCAATGGCACGGTTACTGCGGCAGCATATAGCGGAGGCTGGGGGAATGAAGTACGGATAAAGCATCCAAGCGGATTAACGTCACAATACGCGCATTTGTCATCTATCAGCGTTCGAAACGGCCAGACGGTTAAGAAAGGGCAGGTGATTGGACGCGTTGGTTCCACAGGCAGGTCAACCGGTGCCCACCTGCATTTTGGCTTGATTCAGGGGAAGTCGTTCATCAATCCTGCAAACCTGAAGATGGTAGGAGCGGAAAAGCTTAATGATGCTCAAATGGCAGAGTTTAAAGCCCAGCAGGAACGTATCCGGGCAGCAATGCAAAGCCTGCAAAATCCAGCCCAGCTTGCCTCTACAGGCAAATGAGGTAGTTTAGCGAAGCCTTATATTTGGATGGCAGCCTACTCCTTTGCTTCCGGATTGATGTCCTTGGTGCTTTTCAGGTCGAACAAATGCGAGAAATAGGCATCAAAGTATAGAACCGTTAACCCGCCATCATCCGCATAAACCACATGCACGGTTCGGGTGGTGGATAAAAACCAGATTAACTGGTCGGTATCTTCGTCATAATGGTTCTTCTCGCCATGCATGTCGCTGATAGTGCGGATTATAAACTGGTCGTTATTCTCGCTCATTTCGGGGCTGTACTTTATAAACCATCCGATTAACCTGTCGGACTTTGGCTCTACAAACACGATTATTGCATCTACAAATTCGTTATCTTTGGGGAAATAGCGCAGCAGGGTTGAGGAGCTGTCTTTCGCCGCAAATCCTTTGGACACCAAGAGGGAATCAGCCACGCTTCGAGGCATGGCATAGGCCAAATCAAACAGACCTGTCTGCGCAAAGAGGCTTATGAATCCAAGCGCAAGGATTAGCATTAATACTATTCTTTTCATTATTGTGCTTCCATTTAATGTGTTCATGTATCCACACTGGTTAGCGTGCCACAAACGTCAATGAAAATCGAAAGTGGGGGCATAGCCACACGAGTCAATGCTGACCAGGAGATACTTACAACCTTTATTGTAGCCATCCAGGAAAGGCAACAGCCCAGCAACCAGCCCAATTAAAGTCTTGACAAGATTTATGGTTCTAAAAAGGGTTCAAAGGAGGAGATTTGTATGATTGAAGTGTTAAATGAGAAATGCGTCGGTTGTGGAGCATGCATTCGTGCCTGTGCCTATGATGCGATTCGCATAGAAGAAAAATTAGCTGTTATAGATACAGATAAATGCACACTTTGCGGAGCTTGTGTGCAATCCTGTCCCTTCGAAGCCATTCTGCTTCGTAAAAACTCGGTTGTTGATATCGATAAGTCTCAATACTCTGGCATTTGGGTGTTTGCCGAGCAAAAAGATGCTGAGATAGCCCCTGTTTCTTTCGAACTGCTTGGCAAAGGCAGAGAGCTTGCCGATGCCCTGGGTGCCGAGCTTAGCGCGGTAATCTTTGGTGAGGGCATAGAAGGCCTTGCCTCCGAGCTTATTGCCTATGGTGCCGATCAGGTTATCGAGGTGGATGACCCTGCCTTGAAACACTTCAGAGACGAATGCTATAGCAAAGCTTTAACCGAGCTTGCCAACAAATATAAGCCTGCCATTATCCTTGCCGGGGCTACTGTAACCGGACGCAGCTTCATCCCCCGCGTTGCCATTCATCTGCATACGGGCTTAACTGCCGACTGCACCGGACTGGCAATTGACGAAGCTACCGGAAACCTGCTGCAAACCAGACCAGCCTTTGGCGGAAACATAATGGCTACTATTGTTACTGCCAATCACCGCCCTCAGATGGCAACCGTGCGCCACAAAGTAATGAATCCCATCCCTCGTGACGATAGCCGCAGCGGCATTGTAATCCAGGAGCAGATAAATTTCGATCTGGACGAAGATGAAACCATGTGGCTTAGCTTCGAGAAGGAAAAGACAAATCTAATTAATATCACTGAAGCCAATGTGATAGTATCGGGTGGAAGGGGCATAAAAGACGCAAAGAACTTTGCCATGATAGAAGAGCTTGCCGAGGCTTTGGGCGGAGCAGTTGGCGCATCGCGTGCGGCTGTGGATGCAGAGTGGATACCATATTCGCATCAGGTTGGTCAAACGGGCAAAACAGTGAAGCCAAATATCTATTTATCCATTGGTATCAGCGGTGCCATACAGCACCTTGCGGGAATGTCCAGTGCCGATTACATTATAGCTATAAATAAAGATCCAGACGCTCCTATCTTCAAGGTTGCCGATTTGGGCATTGTTGGAGACTTATTTGAGGTTTTACCCAAACTAACAAAAAGGATAAAAGAACTAAGAGCATGATTATCAAGCCTTCGATCAGTGTGATCAGTCCTGATCGAGTGGAGAAAGAGATTGATTTGCATATTTTGGGCATCCCAACTGCGGACGAGGGAGCGCGTCACGAAGTTAAAGCATCCATTGCCTATACCCCGCTTATCAATGCTCACGACCATTTGATTGGCAACTGGGTTCCTCGCGCGGGTGATAAACATCCCTACGCAAACTCGCACATCTGGGTGGAAGAGATGAAGCATTCTTTTTCTTTCCACGAGCGTAATGTATTTTGGACTAACGACGGCTCATTCAATCTATCGGAGCCGGAGTCACTTATGTTGGCAAAGCTTGGCGCATATAAAAGCCTGTTCAGCGGTTGCGGAATTGTGCACGATCATGCGCCTGTGCAGTTGGACTCGTACTATAACTGCATGCCGATTATTGTGCCCAAACACTTCCGTCAATGCCACTCTATAACCCTTGGCAACTGGTGGGGAGGCGAAAGCCCTGAAACTGAAATGCAGCTTTCGGAAGGGAAAGTACCATTCATTATCCATCTGGGAGAGGGTACCGATGGCATCACCAAAGCCGAATTTGGTGAGCTTCTGCGAAGAGGATTGCTAAAAGATAATACTCTTATGATACATGGCATTGCCTTTAGTGCCGAAGAGATTGCCACTATTGCCATGGTCGATGCATCCATCTGCTGGTGCCCGAGCTCAAATTACTATCTGATAGGCGAAACGCTAAAGATTGACGCAGCAATGAAGTGCAAAGCCAATGTTTGCATCGGGACAGATTCCACTATGTCCGGTGGGGTAAACCTGATTGCCGAGTTCCTTAAGATACGTGAGTTTTTCCCTGCTATTCCCGCTTCTGAGCTCTTTCGTATGGTTAGCACCAACGCAGTGAAAGCACTAAAGTTACCCATGGACTACGCAGCTCTGAATCCGGATAACTGCCGTAATCTACTGCTGGTAGATATGGTGGAGCGCGATCCATTTGAGAATCTGTTTAGCATAGAAGCTGCGAGCATAAAGCTTTTGATAGTGGACGGCATCCCTCGCTTTGGCGATAGCACATGGATGGAGACACTTGGCTTAAGCGAAGATGAATATTGCCTGTTCCGCACATCAAACAAAGAAAAATTCGTGCTTGGCGACCCCATGGAGATCAATGACACTATAGATGCCGTTTTAGGCTACCACAAAGACTTTCCATATTTACCGTTTTAACACTCAGTAAATCCCACTGGCTAAGGCCTAATCAGGCAACATATAAAGCCATAATCGGCTATTGGAAGACACATGGAAAAACACCTTAATATATCGGAAATATTCTACTCGCTTCAGGGGGAATCCACTTACTCAGGCTATCCTTGCATCTTTATCCGTCTGGCAGAATGCAATCTGCGTTGCAGCTATTGCGACACACAATACGCCTTTGGTTCGGGACGCTCTATGGCTTTAAGCAGCATTATGGACAAAATCGCCACCTATCCGGCAAAGCTGGTAGAGATAACCGGCGGCGAGCCAATGTATCAGGAGGATGTAAGCTTCCTGTTTTCCGCGTTGCACGATGCTAGCTATGAAGTGCTATTGGAAACCAATGGCTCTCTGTATCTGGGCGATGTGCCAAACTTTGTGCATAAGATTGTGGATGTAAAAACTCCTGGCAGCGGTATGGGCGGCAGCTTTATGAAATGGAACCTGAAATGCCTGAACCCGCATGATGAGCTGAAGTTTGTAATTACCGACTACAATGACTATCAGTTTGCGCTTGAATTCATTAAGGCTAATAAGCCCGAGCTGAAGGCAATCCACCTTTCACCGGTGCAGAGCGTTTTATCTCCCCTGGATTTGGCAGCCTGGATGCTGGAGGATGCAGCACCTGCCAAGCTTAGTTTGCAGCTACACAAACAGCTAAACATTCGCTAATTCACAACGCTAATACAATCTAGAAGTCTCCACTCTGGAAGGTTCCTCCTTTATAGTCACCACTCGAAAAACCACTCGAAATTCCCGTGGAAATTCCGTGAAAATTCACGAAATCCCCACGAAATCCCCCCTTTACATCCTTAACGTCCCTCTCTTATACAAGTAAGCACTGTGTTGCAATTATGCCGAGACCACGCCGCGATTCTGCCACAACGCGGCGTGATCGCGGCAGGAGTGTGGCAGTATCAACCCACATTACTTACTTGGATAAGAGGTGGAGCATAGGGATGTGTTAATGATATTCGTCTGATTTTCGTCTGATTTTCGTCTGGGATAATCGTTTGTGCCTGTAGCTGGTGCTGTGTTCTATGCTCTATTTCAGCTCTCAACATTAACTCCAACAAGGGTGACTGCACAGAGCAAACAAACACATATTTCTATGTTTGTAACAGGGGGAAGAATTGAGGCACAGTAGAAATATCTTGACATTTTGTGGATGATCGACACAATTGTAGTGACCTTTAAGTATCAGGGGCATGGTTAATAATCAGAATGCACCTAAGTGTTAAATTGTGTGTGAAGGAAGAATAATGTATATAGAATTAACAGAAACCATGATGCAAGATTGGGACATTCAGGCCGAGTTTAACCCCCCAGAAGTTCTTCGGCAAATCGAAAACTACTCTCCAGAGGATTTTACTCCCCAGAACTGGAACAAGATCATGTATTTTAAGGGTAAAGCCATTTTTACTATGCATGGAAGAGAGGAGGCGAGAGAGATTGCACTGGATTGCATAAGGAATGCAATAGTTGAAGATGACTTTTATACATTGGTGAAGTGCCATGTATTACAAGCCGTTAGTTATTATAGGACAGATAACGAAGATAGAATTAGACCATTGTTGGAATTGGCAGTTGATTATGCCATAGATTCCGGCGATTACGAATTGATGATTCATGCGCGTTGCGCGTATCTATTTTACCTGATGCGCCAGTCACAATTTGAACAAGCCCAAAACCAGGAGATCAGGGTTGTAGATCTCATAAAACGGGTTCCGCCATCATACATCACTGCCAGTGCATTAGGTACAATTGCGGGATTATACATAGATATGGCAAAGTGGAATACTGCCATAAAGTTTTACAAACAGGCTTTGGAACAAGCAGAAGCACTATCTCTAAAAATATCTCAGCTAAATCTACTTAACAACCTCGGTTCTGCTATCTGCAGAGTGAATAACCTTCCCAGGGCAGAGAAGATATTGCAACAAGGATTGTCGCTTGCACAGCAGATGGGGCATAGGCAGCAGGAGTTTTTGTTTACCTCGAACCTCGGCAACCTGAAGATACAAGAAGGGCAGCATCAGGAAGCTATTTTATACTACGATAGATGTATGAAAATACTGGAAAATGTCCCCCAGAAACCTCCAATGCTACTAATAGACATGTATAACAACTACTCCTTGTGTTATTGGAAGTTAAAGCTGGCAGATGAATCACTAAGCTATATTGATAAAGCGATTGAGATAGCCAGAGAATGTGGTTTTGAACGCGATCTGGTTCAAATGGAAGTGAATAAAACGAACTTATTGGTGGAATTGGGCAACTATGATGAAGCCTTGACAATTGTAAAAAGAGGGGTTAGATATTATAAGAAGGCAAAAGACCTGCATCAGTTAATATGGGTGTATAGGTCTATGGCTCGAATTTATTATCTGCAAAAGGATTATAAGAAAAGCTATGCAACTGAACGCAAGCTGGATATGATAACCGACGAGTACATCGCAGAGGTTCAGAGAAAAGAAGTGGTAGCCGATGTGGAAAGCATAAAAGCCAGATCTGCTATAGCTAATGAGTATGCTTCAACAGAGTATTCCAAGCGTAAGATAGATGCATCGCATGGCTTTATCGGATGTGGCAAGGCCTATAACACGGTAATAAACTCAGCCTTGTTAGCTGCTCAACATCAGAACACCAGCGTCTTGATTCTGGGAGAGTCTGGTACAGGCAAAGAGATTATAGCTCAAATGATTCACAAGAATAGCCTGCGCAGAAATCAGGCATTTGTACCCGTAAATGTTGGGGCACTAAGTCCATCTTTAGTTGAAAGCGAGCTATTTGGCCACACCAAGGGTGCTTTTACAGGTGCCGATGCACCAACAAAAGGGTTTTTTCTACAATCAGATAAGGGTACACTGTTTTTGGACGAGATTACCGACATGCCCTTTCCTGTGCAAAGTAAGCTACTTCGAGCATTGGAAACAAGAAAAGTTACAGCAGTTGGTAGCAGTAAAGAGACCCCGTATGACAGCAGGATAATCTCTGCCACCAGTCAGGACATACGGGCTCAGCTTTCGGACAGCCAGTTCCGACTTGACCTGTTTCACAGGCTAAATACCATCGAAATAATTATCCCTCCCTTAAGGGAACGGCAGGAAGATATTGAGCCCATTCTGATCCATTATGTTAAGCATTATGCCACAGAGCTTAATAAGGGCATGCCTTTCATCGATAGATCCTTATTGGAGTTGCTTCATGAATACTCCTTTCCCGGAAATGTACGCGAGCTTAAGAACATCGTGGAGCGGATGTATATACTTAGCAAAAAGCCCCGATGGGATGCTCAGCTTCTGTGCGAGATAAATCCTTTCAGCTTTTCTATTGACGGTTCGAATCCACAAACTGATTTTGATGAAGAAGATGCGATTGTCCGAGCCTTGATAAAGGCAAAAGGGAAACAGAAGGAAGCCGCTCTGCAATTGAATATGTCTGAAGCAACACTTAGCCGTCGAATAGTAAAGTATAAGCTACAACAACACACCAAAAAGACAAGCTAGTCCATCCAATATCTCTTACCGGAGGGTTGAGGCATTTAGGCAGCACAAGTCTATACATAAGTGATTTACTTGTCAGATATGTACAGCCGTTTGTGCTTGCAGAACCAGAATCATTGAACTTCTCACGTGAAATTTCACCAGCCCTCTTTGAAATTATCCTTTTGAAATATCCAGGAAAAAGCAATTCTATTATATTCGTGCATCTATCTGTTGATAAAGCTATTACACATGTAGTCCCAGTAGTAAGAAAGTGGAACAACGATGGCATAGAATAGTAAGCATGAAGACAATAAAGACTGAGACCAAACGGAAAATCGTTAGCCAGATAGTTCAAACTATCGATAAAGACGGCAGAGATGTCCTCGGGTTTACAGTCTTTGACAGCGATCAGTGTTTTTATAACGTCATGCGTTGCTTCTCTGCTGAGGACTATGATCAGGTTCTTGAAGGACTAAGGGAAGAGCGCAGACAGCTACAAGAAAACGAAATCAAAAAGGAGAAAACATGAAACAAGCTAGCTTCATCTGCCTATTTACGCTATTTTTAGCGATTAGCCTAAGTGCTGTAACCGTATCGGTGGACTTTAACGATACCAATGATTTGAGTACGTATTTCAATCTGCCCATCGAGGGTGATGTTACCAATCCCGCTTCGGGTGGTATGGGAGATACAGGTGCTGTCCTTTTCCCAGGTGTATTAGATGAGCCATTGCTATGGATGGGAGTAACCAGAGTTATTACCTACAAGAATGGGATCAACTTCACCGAGATTGACGAACCAATAACAATTGAGGCCCATATTAACAGCTTCCAAAATGGTGGTTGGGCTGCTTTGGGCTTCTCTTCATCGCCTACCAACATCGCCTCTAACAAATGTAACATCATAAATGTTCCAGCCATGGGAATGCAGTTTTATAGCAGCGGATATTCTTTCTTTAACAATGGGTCGGAAGTTATTGGGACATACTCCCCAGATATCCCACTTTCATGGTACAAACTGATCTATACTATTGTTCCTCGTGGAGGAGATTTATATGACGTTGGCTATGAACTTTGGCGCACAAATCAGAACGAAACCTTTTCAATTCTTCAGAAAAGCGCGACAAATAGCTTCACTAATGCTACCATTAATGACGGCCTCATCTATCCCTATTTTGGCATTGACGGACATCGTGTTTCCTATGTGGACAACTTCTCTTTCAGCTATCCTGAAGAGTCTGCCTTGCCGGTAACCATGTCATCTTTCACTGCTGCAGTTAGCTCACAAAATCTAATCAATTTGCAATGGGTTACAGAATCTGAAACCAATATTCTTGGGTTCAATGTATATCGTTCCGATGATGCTGATTTAGCCAATGCTATCAAGCTAAACGCATGTTACATAGACGGAACCAATACTTCAACTCAGCAAACCTATTATTACTCGGATAGTGAGTTTGCCCCAAACTCCACCTATTACTATTGGGTGGAATCTGCGGAGCTGGATTATAATAGCAACTTCTTTGGTCCTGTTAGTGTTTCCACCGGTGGTGAGGAAGATACTCCCCCATATTCGGTTGAGGGTGCTACGGGGATAGAGAAAGTATTTCCCAATCCATTTATTAACAACACTGAAATTGCCTATAAGTTACGAGAATCTGCAAGTGTTACCATTAGCATCTACAACCAAAAGGGACAGCTAATACGATCGCTGGTAAATGATATGAAAGATAGTGGTGCGTATCATATAGCTTGGGATGGCAAGGATAACAATGGAAAACTCTGCTCGAGCGGCTTATACTTTGCCAAAATGCAGGCTGGAAGTGTTAATTCATTCTACAAGATGATGTTGGTGAAATAGCATTAATTGCATTGCAATAATGCATTATAGCCCCACAAATGTGGGGCTTTTTCCTATTTATCAACCATTCGGAAAACTAGTTACCTGGAGGAATTGCTAAGCCTGGTTCTGGGTAAGTATCCTTCTTTTGCTGTCTTTATCCGATAAAGCCTAAAACAAAAAGACTGAGCCTGTAAGCTCAGCCTCATTGGATGTAGTATTACTGCGTTAAGCGAATTTGGAGGTTATATTTTCCATTCCGGGTAGGCTATAAACCTTGAACTGGTCTATCCTGATAGAAGGATCAGCCACGCAATCAATCTGGTCTTTGTAAGACACGAAATCTTCGTTATGCTGTCTCCCTTGGGGACAACCTAAGCGGCTGAACGACGTTAATGGAAAGCCAG
>CALLHY010000058.1 GCA_938009275.1 uncultured bacterium | reverse complement strand
TATTTACCCTTGGATGCCAAATAAAAGCGATGATTATCGTAGCGTATTTTTGCTCCGCTATCGGGACAGATGAAATCCAGTGGCTTACTGCCAAGATTGTATATTTGCCACAATGATCTCACTCTCAGCTTTAGCTCACCACAATTACCCGCCAGAATTAGCAAGTCTTCCTCACTAAGGCGGTGTAACCTGTGGTTCTGCATTTCTGTTACATGGCCATTCCTTATGATCCGGCAACGTGAAGCTGAGTCCAATAAATCCGGATAAATAAGCACCATATTTTCTATCATTATGAACACATATCGCGCCTTGCCATCCGCACCCAAAAACCTTTGGTCTCCACCCGATGCCGACCAAACCATGGAATTGCGCAACATGCTGCTGCTTTCAGTATTAACTATTGACTTCAGGTCTATTACATCTGTCTTACCTTCCATCATCTCGTATATGGCATCCAGAGAACTTACGTCCAAACGTAGCAAATCTGCCAATTCTGCTATCTCCAGGCTACCCAATACATTAATCTTGCTGCGCTCGTGATATGCCAGTGTGATGAGATTCAAGATTATCTTGCTACGGTCTGCCGTGCTTAACAGGCGATTCAGGTTGCTTGCTGCTTCCCGTACAGATAGCACCTGCATCCTTGCTTGCTCCAGCCTGTAAAGCGGGATGTCGTTACCGAACATACTATGTAGAATACTGTCAATGAAGTTTAGCTCGTCGCCCCTTAGCTTTGCCGTTTTTGCCATGTATAGATATAGTGATACCACTGCGTTCAGCAATGTATCCAAAGCCAGAACATCGGCTTTGGTAGCAGATATGGGATGTTTGGCTCCCTTAGCTATCATATCAATCTTCTTTGCTATTCTCCATGTCTTTTTGTCTGGCGTGATTTTGGCAAGGATTCTACATTTTGCATGTGGTTTGTTATCCCTTACATCAAGATATGAAACTATTTATACATCTTGCAAATTGTCAAGCAGAATCTGCTACTCACTTCCCCCCGTTATTCTATCAGGGATTAGCTTGTTAGTTTGCTTAGAGCTTTATCCCTTTTGTTACCGGTATTGGAATTCATTGTGGAGCTAAAGCAAGCGCTTGTGCATATAGATAGTTAACTGAAACATCTCCTGTTCCAAGTCTCTAAATCCACTCTAATTCCTCTCTCCATAATTCCTAATTCCCCTAATATCTCTCCTCTAATCTTTCCCAGTTGAATAAGCCATTGGTGGACAATAAAATAGTTAAAAATG
>CALLHY010000057.1 GCA_938009275.1 uncultured bacterium | reverse complement strand
TTAATAAAATGATTGAAGTGACAAGAGCTTCATTCTCACATTCACACTCTATAAAGCTAATTAAAGATCTCAAGTAACCGCTCATTCAAAAACTGCATTGTCGCGATCACGTTTCGTCACCAAAATCTATGGCCGTTTTTTTGTCAATACAAATTTTTGCGTTTGTTTCATTCAACATGACAACGGAAGCTAGTAAAATCATACTCCTCAGCTTAATGCGGAATGATGAAAAAGTTTCTGATTCGGCTTGGAAAGAGCTGTTCCCAACAATCAGGCTATGCTTAATCTCCAGAATTATGGTCTTGCCGGGTGACGTAATGAGTGCTATCAATCTCAAGATTGGGTAGCAATACGGCAGATTTAAGTTGACTGTTTTTGGTATTGACTCCTTTTAGCCACAAATTAGATTCTGAGGTTGATTTGGTTAACAAGATAGTCTTAATTGTCTGTTTCATACTGGTTTGTGGGACTGTTATACTAGTTTTTAATACCATCACCGCACCAAGTTACCAGACTATTGATAATGCTAAGATAGACATAAGCAGTGATCCAATTCAATTAGACCCTACGGAAGACATTGTTCCCCCGATTGTATCAGGTAGTTATAAGCACACCATAATTCCTAAGGCAAGTTATACGATTAGTGCCATGGTAGTTAGCACCAGACGTTACAGGCGGGGATATATGAGTAAGCTATCACCCTTTGATTATGCGCTGATCTGGGGGAGGGTACCAGAGTATTTACCCTATATAGAATTCGATCAGATAGTTCGATTCTGCCTTTTTCGAGCCAAGAATCCAGAATTGGTGGATTTAGCATATATATCTACCCACATGTCGAATAATCACCTGATACCGGCAAGCGACAACATTGGCAAAGCCCTATCAAAAGCCAGAGAGCATGATTTAGTGAGGCTTGAAGGTTACTTAGTAAATGTGATATCTCAAGATAAGAACAATAACTTCGGCTATTGGAACAGTAGCATGAGCCGGAAAGACTATGGAAACGGAGCATGTGAGATTATATACGTAAAAAGCCTGCGTATAAACGACAGGCTGTACGAGTAAGAAAAGTACGCCATTTATCCCCTGCTAAATGCGCAATCCGCCCCCAATAGCAACGCTGGTTAAGGTTGAGTTATTGCCATTTATCACAGGTACAAATTCATTTCCAAAATCAACAATTATGAATGGGACCCAAAGTAAAAGCTTTAGATTTGCTCTAATCCCCATATGGTTAATTGCATATGTGCCATACGACACTCCATTGTAAACTTCTGAATAGTAATCACGGTTAAACTTACATACCCCGCTAAAAGTAATCTGCTTTATGGGTGCAAAAGAGCCCAACACCTGAAGCTCCAGTCCATAAGAATCATAACTACCATATATATCCGGTTGCTGATAGCTACGTTCATGCGATTTACCATTTACGATATTCACCGAAGGCAGTAGAGACAGGTATAGGAATTTGTTACTTTTGCAAAGAAACTTTAGCCCAGCTTTATAACCCTTAGTTGTCTGTGTATTAGAATATTCTAATAATGTGATTCCATTCCCTAATCCACTATAATAGGCTCTTCCAGAGAATTCAAGTTTTGGTAGAATACCGATATTTGCTTTTACTCCGGATAACAAGGAAGTATAGGCATCCTTGTTAATATCATGTGATGCAAAAGAACTATTGCTGCTTTCATCGATAACTACAGCAGAACTAATATCTAAGCCATGACCATTATAAACACTTAGCTCCACCTTCCCCGGCTTCAGCGGTACTGCTGTTTCCATTGAATTGATATCCATTACTGCACAGGCATTTAGCAGCAGTAGTACAATCAATACAGCAATAATTGCCACCCAACTTCTCATCTATTACCCCTCATCACGGATTCAAAATAATATATAGCAATATGCATTCCTAAACAGCAAACAATGTCCAGGTTACTTTGCATCATCTATTGCTAAGTGGATTATCAGGTCAAACACCTCGTAAGACAATATAGACAAGTCAAACCCATATCTACCCACAAGTTGCAAACCAAATGCCAAACCCTTACTGTCCTTGGCGTTGGGGATAGTAATGGATGGTAAACCTGCATTTGTCCATGGCAGGCTCATTAATGGAGAACCGGTGGAGCTCAAACCAATGGGAGCAGTGCTTGTAGTAGAGGGACTTATCCAGGCATCTATTCTTTCAGCAGCCATAAGCCCGCAAATATGCTCACGCAGCATGATTTGTGCCTTCTGGCATTGTGTTAGTTCTACAGGCGAAACATCCATACCCAATGCGATAAGCTCCTTTGAGGCTGTGCTGTAGAGTTGTGAGTACTGTGAGTATAAGTCCTTGTGATTAGAGGCAAACTCAGCGGCAATTAGCTTACGATGGCTACCGTTTATCTTATCTATGTCCCCAAATACATCCAGCTCTATCACTTTTATGCCTTTGTTCTTAAGAGCTGTTACAGTGTTGTTGAAGTTCGCTAATACCGATTTACCTGCTTGCTCTATATATGTACCCGTTGCAATTCCAAAGCACTTCATACTATCTGTGCTACTTGTGGTAGGCTGTTCAAGGAGATGCCTGGCAACAAATTCCATGTCCTCATAATACTTGCATATTATCCCAACATGATCTGCACTTTGCGAAAAGGGAAACACTCCCTTGGTTGACACCTTTCCCCAGCTTGGTTTGAAGCCGTAAACACCGCAGTACGAAGCTGGGCGAATGATGGACGCAATGGTCTGTGTCCCCAAAGCAACATGGCAATACCCTGCGGCTACTGCTGCTGCAGAACCGCTTGACGAGCCACCTGGCGTGTGTCCTAAGTTCAATGGATTTCTTGTTGCTCCAGGACTGAAGTAGGCAAATTCGGTAGAGACGGTTTTACCCAATACGATAGCACCCAATGCCTTAATTTTTGATACAGCTTCGGATTCACAGCCTGCAAATGCCTCTGCCGGAAGTTTTGAGCCGGCTTTTGTGGGTAAACCATCCACGTTGAACAAGTCTTTCACGCCTACCAATAAACCATATAAAGGAGGACGCATACCTGGTTCGTGATACAGCTCCCGCAGCTTGCGAGCCTCGTAAAATATCCTTTCTCTCCTGTTTGGCTCAGGCAGCATGGCACAAATCTCGCAATCCTTTGCATCTATTACCGCTAGTGTTTCTTCTACGTACTCATCCAAATTGATAGTATTATTTATCAGGCCGTTACATAGTTCACTAGCCTTAATACCAATGAATTTGTTCTCCATGTTTCATCCTTCTTCCTTGAACGAATTACTTATGAATTACGCATGAATTACGGATGAGATGCGTATTTCATCCGTAATTATACTGCAATAGAAGCAAGGAATTTGAGTGCGACCTACGGGTATTTAGATTACTCCTTGCACTTTTAGCTCTGCCAAATCATTTTCACTATATCCAAGCCACCCGCTATAGATTTCACTGTTGTGCTCGCCTATCTCCGGCACTTTGTCACGAATACTGCTTTCAGGTACATTCGTCATTTTTATTGGATTACCTGCTATCTTAACCGTTCCCGCCATATCGTCCTTCACTTCAACAATCATGTTGCGATATAGCACTTGCGGATCTTGCATCACAGCTTCAATGTCGTTTATTGGGGCACAGGGGATGCCGGCTTTTTCCATTATAATAAGCCATTCTGCTGCCGTTTTGCTGGCAAAGGCAGGTTCTAAGATGCTGTTTAGCGGCCCAATGTTATCCGTACGCAATCTATTGGTACTAAAGCTAAGGTCGGCATACAATTGGGGATTCTCTATCGCCTCGCAAAAGGCTTTCCATAGATTGTCGTTACCCACTGCTATCACAAAATACTTATCACTGGCTTTGTACGCCTGAAAAGGTGCTATGGTAGGATGCCTGTTTCCAATTGGCAACGGGGATACGCCATCGGATTGATAGCGCACCAGCGCGTTTTCCAGAATTGCGACTTGAGAATCCAGCATCGAAACGTCTATCTTTTGGCCAAATCCAGTTCTTTCACGCTGGTATAATGCCGCATTAATGCCAATTGCCGTAAACAGAGAAGCAGTGATATCCCCTAAAGACATGCCAACTCTGGTGGGAGGAATATCGGGATAACCGGTAATGCTCATAATTCCACCCCGTGCTTGAGCAAGGATGTCGTAAGCAGGCTTCAATGAATCCGGGCCTGTGTGCCCAAATCCGGTAGAGGCAGCATATATCAGCCTGGGATTAATTGCTTTTAAGGTTTCATAACCCAAGCCCAGTTTCTCCATGGTTCCGGGACGGTAGTTCTCTACCAAGATGTCGCACTTTGCCACTAAATCTAGCAGTATCTCTTTTCCCTTTGGGCTCTTCAGGTTCAAAGACACGCTTTTCTTTGCGCGGTTTATGCTTAGAAAATATAGAGACCTATTATGCAGAAAGGGACCGAAAGCACGCGAATCATCACCGGTTCCGGGGATTTCTACTTTTATAACTTCAGCACCTAAGTCGCTTAACATCATAGTGCAATATGGCCCTGCCAGAACTCTGGTTAAGTCCAGCACTTTTATCCCGTCTAAAGGTTTAGTCATAATTCATCCTTATTTAGCTCGTTTTTGCTGATACTAGTAATGCACACCTAAACCAGATGCTTCCTAATAGAGTCAATTGCCGCCTTTCTATCTGCTTCATCGCCAATGTGTTTGCAAAACTCGTCAGAGTGTAGCCAGGGATGCTGTTTGTGATCTGGATCAGATAAATAGCGTGGTATTATGTGCCAATGGATATGCTCGTCTTGGTTCCCCAGGCAAGCATGATTTATCTTCCAGGGCTCAAAGGCTTTCGCTAGCGCTCTGGTTGCCTGCATAAGTTCTTTATTCAAGATTGCCTGAGTACCATCGTCCAATTCATGTAGCTCTCTAACATGCTCTTTGAATAGCAATAGGCAATAGCCTTTATAGTATTGATGGTTACCAAGCAGTAGGTACGAATTGGCAAATTCATGCACCAGAGCAGGATCTGCCGCTACACTGTAAAGCCTATCACAAATAGCGCAGTTCATAGCTTAGCTTTTATTGGCTCTAAGATAGGTCATCGCAACCTTTTCGGCTGTTACCGGCATGGATTTAATCCTTATGCCCAATGCATCTTCCACTGCGTTGGCTATCATTGGGGCAGCGGGAAGCATGGTATGTTCGCCAATTCCGCGAGCACCAAAGGGGCCATCAGGCTGTGGCACTTCTACTATTATAGGAATAATCTCATCTGGCACGTCCATAGCGGTAGGAATCTTATAGTCAGTGAAATTCGGGTTCAACAGCTTGCCTTTGTCATCGTAACGCATGTCTTCGTAAAGTACGGTAGCCAGGCCTTGCAGCAAGCCACCAGTAATCTGTCCACGAACAAGATCGGGGTTTAGAGCTTTTCCGGCATCAATTGCCAAAGCAGTTTTAAGCACCTTCATCTTACCGGTCTCCTTGTCTATCTCCAGGGTCAAAGCGGCTGCACCAACCGTGTAATGCACATTGGGATGTCCACCCTGACTGGTTTCCGGATCGCCATTGGTGCTGGAAAACTCCGGCATATACATGCCACGGGCATTGATTGGGCCGCCCTTGAAAGTGCCATCTTTGGTCATAATGCCATCAACCACAAAGTCTTTTAGCGGTAGCACAAATCTGGGGTCTTGAGTGCATTTCACAGCTTCATCGGCAAGATATAGCTCTTCCAAGGGGAGATTATACACTCGTTGCACCAAGCTAAGTATCTGATCTCTGGCATCTATAGCAGCCTTCTTAACCGCGTTGCCACTGCTCCAGGTGATGTGGCTGGCAACCGTCTGCCATTCGTATGGATTGCGGTCGGTATCAGGGGTTTCCACCCTAATCTTGGAGGGCGGAACGCTTAGTATTTCCGCAGCTATCTGCGCCATTACGGTCTGATATCCCTGGCCGATATCCATGCCGGAGATAATGAGATTTATGCTGGCATCTTCATTGAACTTCAAAAATGCCGATGAAGAGGCATTGGGCGGCATGGCAGGTGCTTTCCAGAATAAGGAAAAGCCTTTGCCAATAACCGTATTGGGGTTATCTGATACAGGCTTATTCTCCCAATCTATCGCCTTAGTAACCTTGTCTATACACTCCAGAAGCCCATTGGGATTCATCTTTGCACCATAGGCAGTAGTATCGCCAACTTTAATGGCATTCATGCGCCTGAACTCAATCTGGTCAATTCCCATTTCATTGGCAACGCGGGTAACATGGCTTTCTAAACCAAAAAGCATCTCGGAATAGCCAAATCCGCGATACGCTCCACCGGGAGGCAGATTCGTATAAATACATACCGAGTCTATTGATACATTGTCAATCTTATAGGGGCCAATAGCGGATAATCCAACGGCATTTACTACGTTTGCTCCGTATTCCACGTAAGCTCCCGCATCCCAATAAATCTTGTGGTCAAGAGCGGTAATCTTTCCGGCTTTGCTAACGCCCATCTTTATTTTTGCTACTACGCCAAGGCGTTGATAGGTGTTTATGAATTCCTGCTCACGACTATAGCGAAGCTTTACGGCATAACCCTTCAGCTTGGTTGCCAACGCAGCAGGAATAATCTCCATGGTTACACCGGCTTTTCCGCCAAATCCACCGCCAACATGAGGGGCTATAACCCTTACATCTTTGTGCCCAAGCCCCAATGCTTCGGCAAACAGGTGCCTTTGGGTGTGAGGAGATTGGGAACTGCTCCACACTGTTAATCTGCCCGAGTAGTCAAATTTACCGATAGCTACATGTGTCTCGATGGCGCAATGTGCATAGCGTGGAACCGTGTAAGTATCTTCCAGTATAAAATCTGCATCTTTGAATCCACCTTCAAGGTCGCCCTTACGAGTCTTGCGCCAATGAGCTATATTGGTGCCAGGTTTGGGGAAAAACCATGGCACATGGGGATAATTCTCCAAATCCGGATGCAGCAGAGTGGCATCATTAGCAATGGCTTGCATTTGATCCAATACCGCAGGAAGAGGCTCATAATCCACCTTTACCAGTTCTGCAGCACGCTTTGCAGCTCCGGGATTGCGAGCTACAACGGCAGCAATTTGTTCGCCGACAAAGCGCACTTTATCTTGGGCAAAGATATAGCGGTCTTTCATGTAGAGCCCGAACTTATAAGGAAAGTCTTTGCCGGTGAAAATCTTGTACACACCCTTAACCTTTAGGGCTTCGCTGATGTCTATGCTTTTTATTATAGCATGAGCTTGTGTGCTGGATACAAGTTCGGCGTACAATAGGTTTGCGCCAAAATCTATATCGTCACCATAAATAGCGGCACCACTTATCTTTTCCCTGCCATCAATTCTGGTTACGTCTTTGCCAATGTATGTGAATTCCTTCATTGCTGTTCCTCCTCGGGTAGCATTTGCTTCCCATCCTGCGAAGGGACGTGTTCTACCTTGGTTAATGCCATTATGGCATCAAAGATGGGAGTATAGCCGGTGCACCTGCATAGATTACCGGCAATTGATTCTTTTATCTGCTCCAGAGTTGGATGCGGGTGTTGTAATAACAGCTCCGTTACCGCAAGAATTATACCTGGAGCACAATAGCCGCATTGGAAAGAATTGAACTCAATAAATGCCTCTTGCAGAGCACTAAGCTTGTCTGCCGATATACCTTCCACGGTAACAATGCTATGATCCTCCACCTCTATGGCAAGCACCAAACAGCTACGAACTGCTTTTCCATCCAATAGAACTGTGCAAGCTCCACAATCTCCGCGCTCACAACCACACTTAGGGCTTTTTACCCCCAGTTTATCTCGAAGCACGTCCAATAGAACTTCATTGGGTTCCACGTATACACTGCGGAGTTCATTGTTTAAGGTAAAACTAATCTCTTTCATGATATGCCTCCCAACAGCTTTGCAGGCTCCACTTCTTTGCCATTAAGCCTGTCCAGAGCAGCTTTCAAGCCACGTTTCAGCATCACTCCGCTTACATACATACGGTATTCCTTGCCAGAACGTATATCTGAAATGGGGCTTATCTCTTGGGGAACAAGGGCTACTGCTTCTTCTATAAGCTTATCAGTTAGCTCTTTGCCACATAACATAGCCTCAATCTTTGTTGCACGGGCGGGTGTTGGAGCAAGGGCGCAATGAGCCACACGATATTGTCTGTCCTTATTCATCCATATCCCCCAGCCTGCTTGGGCTAAGTCCTCTCCCCCATATCTGCCCAGCTTAAGATAAACACTGGTGCTTTCTTCTTTGGGAATAATCAGGCTAATTCCGGTTACTATCTCATTGTCTCTAATCGCTGTTTTTCTGGGTGCCAGAAACCATTGACTTATAGGTATGTTTCGCACTCCGTCTATACTTCCGCAATGAACTACAGCATCGTAACACAAAAGTGGAGTAGCTGAGTCCAGCGACGGAACAGCAGAGCATACATTACCGATAAGTGTTGCACGCGATCTAACTCCAGATGAAGCAACCGTTTTACAGGCATCATGCAGCATTGGGCATGCCAATCTAACAAAGTCGGTGTCTATCAATTCTGTAAAGGTAACTGATGCTCCGATATATAAGGTACCGTTATCCAAGCATAGTTTATGCAGATCGGGAATGTCTTTTATATCTACTAAAAGCTCTGGTTTTACCATGCCTTCTTTAATGTTCACCACCAAGTCTGTTCCACCGGCATAAACAAATGCCTTAGCCCTGAAGCTATTTTTCATCGTCATTGCAGCATGCAAACTCTGTGGCCTTTCGTAGCCAAATTCGTGGGCAATTGCCATGTTTCCACCTCCAGGGTGCGTTATTGTATATTATGGTTCAAAGGCTATAATCCTGCACATAGATGATTCAAGCTCGATGCCTCTTAATGGGAACAAGCCTATCCAAGCTCTTTTATTTGAGAGTTGGTCAATTTCTCCGCCCAAGTTTTCTGCATGTACCAGCTTTTTGGGGAATAGCTTAAGGTGCATCACCTGGTAATAATCATCGGGAGGATACATCTCATCCCATGCTTTGCCATACTTCTCTTTCAGTTTAGCTTCGGCTTTTATAAAGTCCTTGGGATGCCAGTTTCTAATAATAGTGTTCATGGGATGATCCGCAGAGCCGCAATCAACCCCAATCCACTTTATCTCCATCTCAAGTGCCCATTTGTGAAAGCTGGGGTCAGGACCCGGATGCTTTACGAAGTAGCGAAGCTCATCGCTGCCGGGCTGATCCCAGGCATACTTATGATATCCGGTGTTGATTATTAGGATATCACCCTTATTTATTTCAGCCTTGCTCATTAGCAGCTCGGGGCTATATAGGTCATAATCACCCACGCTATCGGAGATATCTACAACCACACCGGGGCCAACCCATTCATGCATGGGAACATCACCAATGGTGCGTCCGCTGGCATGAAAATGAATCTCACCATCTATATGTGTGCCAACGTGGTTACTGGTAGTGATAATCTGGCCATTTGCGCCTTGTCCCATATGAGCACCGGCTATGCGTTTAAAATACTGAATCCCCAGGGGCATATAGCTGGGCCAGGGTGGAGTATGAATGCTTAGACGTTGCGTTAAATCATACATCTTTAGGTTTTGCATAAAGCTGAAAAAGCTGTTGTTATCCATTATGGACTCCTTTATCTCGTTTACTCTTTTTTTTTGGTTATTCTCAATCACTTTGAAGCATATCTGCCAACGCCTCAAAGGCTTTTACAAAAGGCTCAGACGGTGCTTTAACCACTCCGGCTCCCACTTGTCCGACGCCCGGGTTCTTGTGTGCAACGCCGGTGTCGATTATCGGAACCAGATTGTTTTTTATCACCTTAACCACGTCTATCCCAAGGGGAGTGCCTCTAAAGTCTAAAGCTGGAATCTGATACTTTTGGCTTTCACCAAAGCAAATACTATACATCGACCTTGTATAAGATAACGCATCAGCAGCATTCCCGCCAACAAACTGCACAATTGCCGGTGCAGCAGCAATAGCAAAACCGCCCAATCCACCGGTTTCAGTTATCGCACTATCGCCGATATCCGGATTCGCATCATCTTTGCTGTATCCAGGAAAATACAAAGCATCGGGTACCAAGGCAGCACCAGTGAACCACTTTTTACCTGTTCCACTAAGCTGAATGCCAAACTCAGTTCCATTACGCGCCATCACCACGGCAATGCTGCTATTGGGAATATCTCGTGCTGCATCCAGCACACACTTACATGCTGGCATAGAGAGATTTAAGAAGAAGTGATCATTACCATTTATGAAATCTAACACCGCAGTGGTATCTTCAATGTTCTCCATAGTCTTTAGCAAAGCCGGAGCGAGCTGCCTGATTAGAAGCGACGTGCCAGCCCGGTTACGATTATGCACTTCATCACCCATGTGTAATGCCTGGGCAATCAAGCTCTGTAAATCTATCTGCCCCAGATGCTTTATTGCACGGTTTAACACGGGATACAGAACCCTGTCCATCCATCTTAAGCGTTCCAACACTTCCGGGCTATATGCACCATATCGCAGTACCTTACCTAATCCTTCATTCTGTGTAGCATAAGATAGATTGCCATAAGTATCATTCTTTATTATAAATACGGGCATCGAAGCACTTATTATTCCTGCCATTGGACCTACCGCCCTAAGCTCGTGACATGGCTGGTATTTTATAGTGCCCGAGGCAGCCAATTTCTCAGCTTCTTCCGGTGTTTCTGCCCGGTTCTCATACATCAGCGCGCCAATAACTGCTCCCCGCATTGGGCCACACATCATGTCCCAGGTAACTGGCGGCCCAGCATGCAAAATAAGGTCTTCATGCATTCCGGGTATAGTTTGCAAGGCAATACCCATACCAATCAACACTGGCTTCCCCTGGTTTATTATCTTTAGTGCTTCGGCATTTGCTTTGGCAATTACAGCTTCATAGGCATGTGATATCTTACTCACAGCCAGAGGGTTCACATCCAGTGGTGGTCTCCAATCCACGTTTACTACAGTTCTGTCTTTGGAGGCCAGGTCGGATGCAAAGGCTTCCAAACCTACATTAATCACCTTCAATGATTCGGAGTTCAAATCTAACATTGCCATCTTATTTCCTCCCCGCTTCCACGATGGACAAAGCATGGTCAATCGCTTTTATATGTGATGTAAAGACTCTTACTCCAGCGGCTGTTAGTTTGCTTACCTGCTCTGCCATATTTTGCGGATCATCCTCTGTGCCCAAAACGTGGCATACTACTGCTAACTCTTTGGGTAAGCTACTAATTACCGACACCAATTCACTCGCAGGATCGGGATGAGCACCATAACCAAGCACTACATCAAGCATAATAACCGCCACCTCATTATCCGCACCTTCATCGGCTATCTTCTTTAAGCGCAAGCTATAGTCTATCATAGGATGCGGTCTGCCAACTGTGAAATCATCGGCACCCATATCTATAAAGCAATCCCCTTCACTGTGCCAAACATCCCGCATTTTGTATTCTGCTTCCGAAGCGATATTGCTGATAGGATACCTACCAAACTTACGGGAATATGCCTGTAAAGCCTCATAGCACAGAGTACCTCCGCTATACAAGCCACGGATATACCTTCTTTCATTAACTGGCTCAATGAGATAACTTTCGGAACATAACATCTTTGCTTCCACCTGCTTACCATCACCAAGCAGTTCACAAGCCACCTGAGCAGTTTCATCCAGAGAGGTACAATAGCGTAGGTTCTTAACATCAGGAAGGGATATGTCTTTCAAGAAGTTCACCACCACCCATTTTGACGTTTGCTTTATCAGTTCTACAAGCTTGTCTTGCACCTCTTTATCGGGTGTTTTAGCTATCAGCACTATAACTTTGGTATTGGGATCATCCATCAAATACTTCATGCAGGCGCAAAGCATTAGTCCGCCAATCTCTTTCTTGCCGTCTCTGCCTCCGGTGCCAAAAGCTTGGGATACTCCTCTCCCACGATGCGCCAAGCCTGCTATAACCTCTTGCAATCCGGTTCCAGAAGCTGACACAATACCAATATCTCCCTTGCTTATCTCATTAGAAAAAGCAAGCGGAACTCCATTTATAACGGCTGTTCCACAATCCGGCCCCATCATCAGCAAACCCTTTTCAAGTGCTTTGCGCTTTAACCTAAGCTCTTCCTCGATGCTTACATTATCCGAAAACAGCATAACGTGAAGCCCAGCGTCCAGTGCCTTGTCCGCCTCTGCCGAGGCATACTTACCAGCCACAGAGATAAGGCATAGATTAGCACCTTTCATCGTTATGACAGCTTCATCTATGCTTTGGGGTAGCTTTTCTGAGCTATTGTCTTTATTTGATGGAGCGCGTAGAAGTTCGTTGGCTATGCCTATTGCCAAATCCGCGTGTTCATTGTCTATGGCCTTCACCACCACTACAATTTCGCTTTCTTTGGCATCTGTAATGTCGCTCACCAGCATACCAGAAGCAGCCAATATCTCCTTGTTTTCTTTTGTAGCCATAATCGCCACGGCGTCAATAACACCCTTTGCCTGTCGCAACTCTTTGGAGATTAGCATCATTTTAACGGAGTCCAGATACAAGCCATTTATAGTTATTGCTTTTGTAATCATCTCTATTCCTTTCTTACCTGTTCATATTCGTATCGCTTTGAGGTTGCCAATCACCTCACAAGCTGCAAAGAATCCGCTCAATTTATCGGCTCCCGAGCTTGCGCCGTGCTTCATTAAAGCTTCCAGTGAGGGCAACAACGGCACATCGACATTTGCCAAAGCTTCCAGCCACTCAGCCCAATCTGCGTCTAAATCCAGCTCTGCTGCCTGGCACATAAAAGTGCGAATCAAAGCATTATTCACTTCAGATTCATGAATAATAATCTCCGTTATTTTTGACAACTCTTTTTTTCGAACAAGCTCCAGCCACTTCGTAGCGAGCACAAATCCAATCAGAAAATCATCTCCTGCTGGGCTTAGCCCCATTCCCCTATGCCGAAAGCATCTTACAGCCTCAGTATAGTTTCCCTGGCGTAGGTGCCTCATCCCCTCTGAAAAGCTGGTCTTAAGCGCAAAATCGAAGCTTCCCTCACCGCTTTCACTATTTATCAAGGCAATTATGCTATTGGGGTGAGCATGTTTAACAAAGTGCGCAAAGCTCTGAACAAGCCTTTCCCAATGCTCGTCACCTGCCGCAATTGCCCCAGAGTAAGCATGTCTATAAGTCTTATCCTTGGGGTAGTAAATCCGCTGCTGTCCATTAATTATAAGAGTGCCCTTATCAATTGCAATACTCTCTATATGGCTAAGCTTATCACATTCCAGAACAATCCTGTACGGGCCCGAGCATATGCCAGTTGCACATACTGAAATCACCAAGTTATCAGCGCAGAAGTTTAGCACTCTATCGTGACGAGAATAGTGCTGTGTGTATATGTCATTCTTCACCTTGTAGCCAATGCTTTTTAGAGATACTTCGCTGTTTCTATTCATACCCAAAAGATATCCGATAATCCAGCGCCTACAAACTGCTTTTGTATTATTCCACTTTCTGACTATACTATCTGTGATAGAAAATAAAAATAAGGAGATAAAAGATGAACAACATCACCGAAAAACCCTCAATGCCCCTATTAGGCGATCGCTTTCCCGAAATGAAGGTAGTAACCACCCGCGGAGAAATGGTCTTACCGGATGCTATGGCCGGCAAATGGTTTGTCCTATTCAGCCATCCCGCCGATTTCACCCCGGTTTGTACCACAGAATTTGTCGCTTTCCAAAATCTGTACCCAAAATTCCGTGCACTGAACACCGAGCTTATTGGGCTTAGTGTGGATCAGGTATTTGCCCACATCAAATGGGAAGAATGGATAAAGGATAACATCGGCGTAGAGATAGAATTCCCTATCATCGCAGATACAGGCGCAGTTGCTGACCGTATGGGATTGGTTCATCCGGGAAAAGGCACAAACACAGTGCGTGCGGTTTTCATAGTGGACGACAAAGGCATTATCCGCATTATATTCTACTATCCTCAAGAGCTTGGCCGTAATATGCAAGAAATACTTCGGGCTGTAGAAGGCATGCAATTCAGCGACAAGAATGCTTGTGCAATGCCTGCAAACTGGCCGAATAACGAGCTGATCGGCGATAGAATAATTATTCCGCCCGCCAAGGACGTAAAAACCGCAAATGAACGCAAAACCAAGATCAAGAGCGGCGAAATGGAAGGTTATGACTGGTGGTTTGCACACCGCAAAGCATAAGAAATCAGAGAGATACAAGCGAGTTTATTACCTGTTGGTCAAAATCCCGTTGCCTACATACTATAACAACAACCATATAAATACAATCGTAGCATGGCGGGTTATTCACCATGCTACGATTGAATATTGCAGTTTAGTTAGTTTACAGGGTTTCGATGTTTTTTAGGGGTTTGGGTGCGGTTGCCACGCTGATGCCTTCCAGAGTTACATAACCAATTGTGGGGCTTCCGCTGGGTTTGCCTTCGGCATCTTCACGATAGCATTCCACGGCAACGCGGATGGGTTTGCCATCTGCTTCGCCAATTTCTTTGCCGTCTGCATCCATAGTGAACAGGGGGCTATAGAACCAGCCCAGTCCGATGGCGGCGGTGCCATGCTCATCGTTTACGTTCTTGCGTTTGGAGCCTATTGCCAGCCGCATTTCATGGCTTACATTGGGCGAATTGATGCTGGAGGTAACGCTGCCGATTCGCTTGCCATCCAGGTAAACACCGCGATGGCTTACAATGCCTTCTGAGATAATGATATACATTCTCTTTGTGGCTTTATTGCCCAAATCACAGCTTAAGGCTGCTTTGCCAATGAAGAAATCTTTGTTCATGTCCACAGCGGCATCGAAGAGCGGTGCATTTACGGGAGTGTGCTTGGGATCATATTCCTGACCCATCAAAGGCAAGCCATAGGTGCCGGCAGAGATGCGGTTTTCGTCTCTTCCGCCCAGTCCCACCAGCAAGCCGCCGAAATCCAATGCCAGAGAGATAATCTCTTTGCAGTCTTCAATGGCTGTGGCTACTGGAATATATAGCTCCCATCCCCAGCGATTGGTGTATCCGGTGCGGCTGATAAAGTATTTATGCCCTTTGCGTTCAAATTCGTTAAAGCTAAAGTAGTTCATGTTCTTGTCGGGATTATTGCGGTTTTTCAGCACGCCTTCGCCGTAAATCTGCTTAATTAGTTTATAGGATAGCGGGCCTTGAATGTCTATCTTTACCAGGGTATCGGAAATGTCTTTGGCATACACCTCTTCGCTGTCCTTTTTGTTTGCCATTATTCTATCTATGTCGGCTATCAGGACTTCGCTTTTTCCGTCGTGCTGAACAGTGTCGCTAATGTCGTGTCCGGCATTTATCACCAAAATGAATTCGGTGTCTGCTACCCGCATTAGAATCATGTCGTCCTGAACACCGCCCATTTCGTTTAGCAATAAGGTGTATTTGCATTGACCTATCTTCATGTCGCTAAAGTTTCCGCCTAAGCTGCGGTTTAGCAATGCTACAACGTCTGCTCCCCAAAAGCGTAGCTGTGCCATGTGGTCTATATTATAAATGGCAATCTTGTTTATGGCGGCAGCCTCTTCCAAAACTGAGGTTAGGTAGTTCACTGCCATGGCATATTCGCCGAAGTTATTGCGTTTAACGCTTTGCATAGGTAGATTTTTGTGCTTTGCCAAGAGGGGGAGATACCAGTTCTCTTCCAAATCATAAATGAAGGTCTTGCGCTGCTCTGCAGGAAACTTAAAACCAAGATTAGACATAATCCATCTCCTTAAAAACTATTATTATGGGGCAATGAAAGAGTTTCACTGCTTTTTGTAAAGAATAATCTGATGTAATCCATGTGAATGGCGGGCTATCCTATATGCTGTTGTGAACAAGTTCACCGGCAATCATGGTTAATCTGCTTGACGCATTTAGCCAGAAATCGTTTGGTAAATGGCGGTAATCGTCCAGCACCATCAGGTCGGCTTGTTTGCCGGGTTCAATGCTTCCACGCTGATGCTCTATGCGTGATGACCTGGCTGCACCCAGTGTGTATGCCAGAATAGCGTCTATAGGGGCAATGGACTCATCAGGACGAAAGGGGCTAAGAGCAGCATTTAATGCCGGTCTGCGCTCAACCGCGCTGTAAATACCCAAAAATGGATTGATGCTCTCGATGGGGGCATCTGAGCCAAAACCAAGGGGGATGCCTGCCTTCAGCATGCTGCCAAAGGAATACACCTGATTCTGAATGTCTTGCCAATACGTCTGAATCATGGGAACGTCATTTGCCAGATGCAGGGGCTGAACAGAGGCAAACATGCCGCTTTGCTTTAGCAGGGGAATATCTATATTGCGAATGGACTGAACATGCTCGATGCGATGCATGAGATTGGCATTAGGCATAGCTTTGTTTAGCTTTATAACCGTTTCTATCACCTGATGCACACAGCGGTTGCCAATGGCGTGAATGGTGGAGCTAAAGCCTTTTTGTGCAGCTTCATACATAAGGGAATACAGTTCTTCGTTTGTATAACGCAAAATGCCGCTATTGGCGTTTGAGCCGGAGTAAGAAGAAAACATGGCGGCGGTTTGTGAGCCTAAGCTACCATCTCCAAATATCTTAAGGCCGCCAATCTGGTAGTTGCCTTCGCCCATGTAAGAGCCAATGCCTTCGATATATGCAACATTTAGTTCATGCGCCTGGAAATGCCAACAGAAACGGAAGATGGTGTCCATGTTTGCCCTTAGCAGCAGGTCGCGGCTGTGTTTGCCTTCCATGCTGTGAAAGCCGGACATACCATATTGCCATATCTCTTGCACAGTGGTCTTTATCGCGCTTACTATCTGGCTGTCGGAGATGGGAACTATAAAGCTGTCCATCATCTCGCCTGCGGTTTCATATAGCACGCCTGTGGGTTCGCCCCTTGCATCGCGCTCAATCTTACCGCCATAAGGATCACTACTGGCGGCACTAATGCCGGCAAGCTTTAATGCCATGCTGTTGCAGAGTTTGCTGTGATAGTCTTTACTAATCAGGGCAACAGGTTTGTGGGGAAATATGGCATCTAAGAAAGTGCGGTTTAGCTGATGTGGGTTGGATAGGCGATTGCGATCCCATCCGCCGCCTAATATCCAGTCTGAGCTTACCGGGGGCTGGTCTCTATAGGCGCAAAGATAGCTGTGAATCTGTTCCAAGGAGTCGCAGTGGCTAAGATTAACCAGCACTTTGGCTTTGGAAAGCTCTACAAAATGCGTGTGAGAGTCCACAAATGCCGGCAGGAGCAGCTTACCTTTCAGGTCTATCACCTCTGCGGTAGTGCTGGATGCGGCTTTGCAGCTTTGTTCATCGCCGATGTGGCTAATGATGCCATCCGCGCAAAGGATGGAGCCATGTTCATAGCTTTTGCTGTGGGAGTTTAGATATAAGCCATTGGTAAATATGTAGTTCATAATTAGCCTTGTAGTGATGTTAAGATTTGGATGGCGCGGCTTAGCTGCTCTTCTTCAATGCCAATGTTTAGCCTTATCCAGCCCTTTGAAGTGCTGCCGAAAGCTCTGCCGGGAACGGCTATAATCCCCTTTTGGGCAAGCATGGCGGCAAAAGCCAGGTCTTCCCCATCGCTTAGCTTTAGCATAATGTAGGGTGTGGCATCGGGTATGTGCATTGCACATATTCCTTGGGGCAATTGCTTGGCAAAAGCAGAGCTGAAGCGCAGTTGGCAATCTTGCAGCCTTAGCCGGATGGCTTCTGCCTCCTGCATTCCCGCAGGGGATAAGGCATGGGGCAACAGCATTTGAGACAGCCAGTGGCTACAGGTGGATATATATTGCTTGGCTTTGGTCATGGAGTTTATTATGATGTCGGGTGCTACTATCCAGCCTATTCGCCAGCCGCTTAAACAGTGAGATTTTGAAAGTCCGCCGATACGGATAAGCTGTTCTGTGAAACCCTGCAAAGCTATTGGAGCTTGCTTAAAATAGAGATTTGCGTATATCTCGTCTATTATTAGCATTATGCCATAGCAGTGGCAGAGCGTGGCAAGGCGGGCAGCATCAGCATCGTTAAAGTAAAAACCCGTGGGATTGGAGGGGGAGCTTAGCAGCAATAGCTTTACACCACTGCTGAGAATCTCAGTCCACCTATCCCAGTCGATAGCCTTAAAGTTATCGCCAAAGGGTAAACGCAGCACATTTGTACCAAACATCCCCGCTAAAGTAGGATAGGCAGTGTAATCCGGATCGGGAATGGCAATAGTGTCATTGGGGTTAACGCATGCCATCAAGCTAATGTATATGGCTTCTTCTGCTCCGTTGCACAGGCAAACATTGCTGTAATTCACATTGTAATGCTCAGCCACAGCCTGGCGCGCGTCGGTAAGCCCGGCGTTGGGCGTGTATGCGGGATTACCGTTTATGATAAGTTGCGAGGCTTGTTCTTTTAGTGATTGGGGCATGGGATAGCCCAGTTCACCCAAAGCCATGTTGATGGCATTGGCAGGAGCATGTTCCATCACCTGGCGGATGAGGGAAAGCTTTAGCGGAGATAGTATGTTAGATTCAGTCCAATACGCTGCGCAGGTCTTGTTCAAGCTTTACTGCCTCGTCGGTTTTAGAGTCCCGATACTTAATGATAATTGGGCAATACACATGAAAGGATGCATTGTGCTTCATGCTGCGTGAGCCCGGCACCACTACTGCACCTTCGGGAATGGTGAAGCTACCACCACTATCTTTATCCAGAAAGCAGTTATTTACGCTGTCGTAAATCGGCGTGGATGAGGTAACAATAGTTCCGGAAGCCAGCACGGCTTTACTTTTTACTATAATGCCTTCATATATGCCAGTGTTCCCACCTACAAAAACATCATCCTCTATTATTACCGGTCTGGAGCCGATGGGTTCCAAAACACCGCCAATCATGGCTCCGGCAGAGAGATGCACTCTTTTGCCTATCTGGGCACAGCTTCCTACTAATGCATGGGAATCCACCATTGTGCCTTCGTCCACCCATGCACCTATGTTTATGAAGGCAGGAGGCATAATGGTTACACCTGGAGCAAGGTAACAGCCATTGCGGGCAGAACTGCCTCCAGGCACAATGCGGATTTTGTCGCTAAGGTTAAATTGCTTTTCCTGAATAGTGTCTTTGTCGTAAAAGGGCTTGGAATTGCTCCATGGGATTTGCACCAGTTTACCCATGCGAAATCCTATCAGGATGCCCATTTTAATCCATTGATTTACTTCCCATTCGCCATTATGACAATCGCATGCACGGATGCTGCCAGTATTTAGCTGGTTAATAAACTGCTCATACAAGCTTCTATCTTCCGAGTTGTATATGGCGGGGTTTGAGTTGAATAAGTTAGTTATAGCTTCTTTCATAAATGTGTGATACCTTCCTATCTGTGCAAATCTTTTATACGCTGCAATGCTTCGTCTATTGTGCTGCGTGGACAGCCAAAGTTTAGCCGCATGAATCCACGGCCTTCTATACCGTATTTTATTCCCGGCTCCAGGGCGAGCCTGGCTTTATTCACCATTATGTCTTGCAGGCTGTTGTCGTCCAGTTGCCAAGCTCTAAAGTCCATCCAGGCCAGGTAAGTTCCCTCTATGGGGCTAAGGATTATCTCGGGAAGCTTCTCTTGAATAAACTGGCTTATAAAGTCCCTGTTGCCTGCAAGGTATTGCAAAAGCTGATTCAGCCAGTTCTCAGATTGGGCATAAGCAGCTACAAATGCCGCTATACCAAAGCTGTTACCCATATATAGTGCCATCCTGTTATTTATGGCATTCAGCTTATCCCGCAGCTCTGCATTTGGCACTATGGTTACAGCAGTTGCAAGACCTGCTACATTAAAGCTTTTGGCTGGTGATACTCCGGTGATGCTGAACTGGGAAAAGTCTTCCAGAGAGGCAAAGGGTATATGGCGAAAACCGGGATAGATTAAATCTTCATGTATCTCGTCTGAAAACACGATTACTTTATGCTTGCGGCAAAGCTCACCCATCTTAGAAAGCTCTTCCGTGCTCCACACACGCCCTACAGGATTGTGAGGATTACAAAGTATGAAGAGCTTGGCAAGTGATATCTTGCGTTCAAAATCATCCCAGTCTATGCTATAAACCCCATTATCGTTTTGCAAGGCAGAGCAAAGCAATTGCCTGTTGTGATCTGTAACAGTGGTATGAAAAGGCGTGTAAACCGGAGTTTGGATTAGAACACTGTCACCTGGCTCGGTAAAGCATTGCAAACATAAGGCAATGGCTGGCACGATGCCAGGCGTGGCAATCACCCATTCCCGTTTGACTTCCCAGTTAAACCGCTTCTGTTGCCAAAGCTGCAGGGCTTCATAGAAGCTATCTAAACGCAGGTTATAGCCAAAAACCGGATGCTGCAAACGCTCAGCAAGGGCAGAACTTATCTCATCAGATACTGCAAAATCCATATCTGCTACCCACAAAGGCAGCAAATCATCTCTGCCATATATCAGGTTAAGCGCATCATACTTAAAGCATCCGCTTCCTTTACGGCCTATTGGCTGGTCGAAACTATTTGGCATCTACCACCTCAGGTGTGCTGCGCATGTGCTCAAAGGCTTTGCCAAGCTTTTCGCTAAGCTTTACATTGGGGCATAAATCGGCAAGGATTAGCATTATCTCCAAAGTTTTGGGGAAAGAAGCAGGCGAGCTGAATAGCTTCTCTTTGCCGTTTGCATCGGTATAACGAAGCTGTAGCATATAGCCGATATGCCTGCGCAGTTCCATGTGCAGTACGAATGCATAGGGTATTATCACCTTTTTCTTTAGCAGATAACTGAAGTGAACACTATCGGTGTAAAAGGATACTTTATTAAGTGTAGTAAGGTGCTTAAAGCAGTTATCCATGGCAATAAACATGATGAAAAGCGGCAAAAGCTTAAAAAAAATTGGTGTTCCGGCATTTACATAGCGGATAAGGAAATACAGCGTGTAGCCCGAAACAAAGGACGAAACGCTAATCATGAAGCTACGTAACAAGGGGGAATAGCGGAAATGCACCGGAAGCTGCGTCCCGAGAGTATCTTGCCTTATTTCATTCGGCATTGATACTCCTGCCAAAGCAGTGCAACGCTATCTAGCACCACCTGCGGAACCGGGATTACATCGAAGAGATTGTGCCTGTCTTGTTCACCATGAAAGTCACTTCCTCCGGTCATATACAAACCATTCTTCTGGGCAAGAGCAATAAAATTGTCTATCTCCCATTGGTAATGATCCGGATGCCATACTTCTATGCCATCTATGCCCATGGGGATAAATTCTTCCAGATAAGCTGCTTTTGCCAGCTTTCCCGGGTGGGCTATTACGGCAAATCCACCAGCACCGTGTATCACTTTTATGGCATCAGTAACGCTTACTTCCGGCTTGGGGAAAAATGCCGGCTTGAAATTACCAATATACTTGTCGAATGCTTCATTCTTGGTTTGGCAAAAGCCTTTGCTAACTAACACCTGGGCTATATGGGGGCGGACTATCAGTTCTCTGCTGCCTGCTACGGCTACCACTTCCTCCAGACTAATCTTCATGCCCAATTCTGCCAGTTTACTTATCATCTTTACAGCTCGCTCACGCCTGCCGATAAGATACATTTCTGTCATCTCGATAAGTGCCGCATTATCAAAATCATATCCATAGGCAAGAATATGTACGTCATTGCCCTTATGTTGAGAGCTTATCTCCATTCCGGGTAGTATGCGAAGAGGCGCAACATCGCTTGGCAATTGCTTGTAAGCATCGGCAGTATCGTGATCTGTAATGGATATCAGATCAAGGCCTATCTGCTGAGACATTGTTATCAGACGCGCCGGGCTGAGGGCACCGTCCGATACATTGGTGTGCAAATGCAAGTTAATACGCTTAATGGTCTTTATTTCTTTTACTATCATATCTAATTTTCCAGTTGACGTAATCTGATGATGCTGAAAATAGTCAATGGATTTTTTAAGTGCCATTCATGGCAGCAAGCAATAATATTCTACACATTTGGAACGACAATGGAGTAATCATGGAGTATGACCCACTTAAAAACAAGCTGGAAACAGCCATTAGCCTCTTCCCCGCCTTGAGGCGAGTTTTGTATGGACTAATGGATATTCTGCTTTTAAGGCAAAGATATATTAAACGAGAGATGCTGAAACGCTATAAACAATGTGATGATTTACGATTTTATGACGCTGGTGCTGGCTTTTGTCAGTATTCATGCTTTGTGCTGAGTAATTGGAAACATGCCACAGTGCATGCCTCTGACCTCAAAAGTAACTATCTGGCATCATTTGCAAACTATGCCGCATCCTTTGCCCCCAAACGTTTTAGTTATATAGCCGCAGACCTGCAAGACTATGTGCCCAAAGGTATGTTTGACCTCGCTATCGCCATAGATATTTTGGAGCATATCGAAAATGATATGGCAGTTCTTACCAACTTTCACTCGGCTCTGGTACCAGGTGGTGTGCTGATAATCTCCACTCCCTCAGATACTGATCCAGCTGCTAAGTTCACTGCCGAACATGTCCGCCCCGGTTATGCTAAAGATGAGTTGGAAGTAAAGCTTATAAACGCGGGCTTTGTAATAGACAAGAGCATTTATACCTACGGCTTCTGGGGAAGAATTTCCTGGAAACTGATGATGAAATACCCTATGCAGCTTGCTGCCAGAAAGCTTTACCCCCTGTTAATACTTTATTACCTTGTAGTTTATCCTGTTTCTGAAATCCTGATGCAACTTGATATTCGTAGCAAGAACAGTAGTGGCACCGGCATTATGGTGGTGGCACACAAACCATAAACACAAAGCAATAAACACAAAGGGAAGAGCGTTTTGCTCTTCCCTTTTATATGGGTTAATTATATCTTAACTAGAATTGAGTATCCTGAGGAGCGTAGGGACTAAGCATTAGTGCTTTTTCCTGAGAGAAGTCTTCCCACATCTCATATAGCTTGATGTATTCTGAGCTAAGCATCTCTATGGCTTTCATCGGCACGATACTCAGTAAGGGGCTGGAATTCATGTCTACTCTAATCCCGCCTTCCGCACTGGTAGCATCTACAAGCTGTAATTCGCCTTTAATACCGCTAACTTCCTTCATGTGCTCTTTAGCAATGTCCATCCCGCCCAGTGCATCTACCAATCCTATCTCCAGAGCTTGTTCTCCCGTCCACACTCTTCCCTGAGCATGTTCGTGTACCTGGGCTAAGTTCATGGTCTTTCTGCCTTCATCCACTTTCTTAACAAAGTCTTCATAAGTCCATTCTATCATTTCTGTTAGCATTTCTTTCTCGTTCTCTTTCCATGGACGGAACATGGAGCCCATATCTGCATTCTCACCTTTCTTAACTGTTGACCAATTTACCTTTACTTTTTTGAATAAATCTGTGGCATTAAATACCAATCCGATTACTCCAATTGAACCAGTTATAGTAGCAGGATCGGCTACTATTCTATCTGCTTTGCAGGAGATGTAGTATCCACCACTCGCTGCGACACCTGCCATCGAAACCACAACAGGCTTCTTGTTCTCGGTTTGAGCCAGTTCCAGTTCACGCAGAATAATGTCACTCGCTTGAGCACTGCCTCCACCGCTGTCCACACGCAGGATAATGCCCTTATAAGCCTTATTCTTCCTGGCCTTTCGGATAAGGTCAACCGTGGTTTCATGAGCAATCTTCTGTCCGGGAGTGCCTTTCCCCATCACAATGTTGCCACTGGCATAAATAACGGCTATTTGATGCTCCTTCGGCTTCGACCAATCGTAATCACGATAATTTGGCAAACTGGAGGTTTTGGCAGAAAACTTTGAATCCTCTTTCAGCTTCTTATCCAGTTCATCGGCATAGATAAGACCATCTACCAAACCTTTCTCCACAGCATCTTGTGCCAGAAAATAGGGGCCATTATCTATTATACTATCTACATTGGCCTTTAGTTTGTTACCTCTGCCTTGCTCAATTCTTCCGGTAAGTTGATTGTAAAAACTCTGAAGAATGGAGTCGTACACTTCGCGTTCTGCATCGGTCATAGCTGTTTCAGAGAACATATTGCCAGCATTCTTATATTTGTGGCTGCGGAAGTTCAGGGTTTCTATACCCAATTCGTTTAGAAGATTTTTAAAGTAAGGGCTGGTGATAGAAAGCCCACGCAGATCGATGCTGCCCATCGGGTTCAGATAAATCTCATCCGCTATGGAAGCGGCAAATATGTAGCCACCATTGCTGATGTTGTCGTAATAGAAGCTAATCTTCTTACCGCTCGCCTTAAACGCGGCAAAGGCATCCAATATCTCCTGCTGCAAAGCCATGGAAGTATTGAAGGAGGGGTTGCGCAGCAGGATGCCATGCACGGCGGGATCGTCTTTTGCCTTGTTTATCTCACTAATCACAGCTTCCACAGACTTGTCTTTGGAATCGAAGATATTAATAGGTCCAAACTTATATTTGGGTGCTTTATAGCTTACAATGTTACCCTTCATATTCATGTTATACCATGTTTTGGGAGTAATTCCCAGAAATGGCTTGTAACTTTCTTCGCCAAAATGAGCATAGGCTACGCCATCACTATAATCTTTTTTGGAGTTCATCACAGCACCGGCTGAAGAAGTTCTAGAGCCAATGCTAAAGCTAAGCATAGTGCTTTCGCTTTCCATATTGTAAGCTCCACCAATCATCAAACCGTCTAATATTTGAGTTTGCACACCAATGCTTGGCTTATATGTCTTGTAATCCTTCCCATCCTTGGCATAATTGATATCAGCGCTTAGTTCCAATCGATAATCTGCCACTGCATCTGTGAACGCGAAGGGGCGAAGGGCAACACCACCGCGATAACTGGGGGACTGCTTGTAAGGATTGTCCCAGGTCATGGCGAGAGAAGCAAAGTCTGTGGGACGATAGGTTACACCGCTACGGAAGTCACCTTCCTTAAATACATCGCCTGTCCAGGCGTAATTTGTTCCCATATATAGATTGGGGAATATGTGCACAGGTAATGCTTCGCTACCTGTGGCCAGAGTGTGGATATTTTTACCGTTGTTTCTCTGATAAATGTAGCTAAGTCCATCTCCATTCAGGAACAGCCAATAGTTCTTTTGCCATTTATCTTCAATACTCTGATGCGCAAATCCAAAGCCATTGGCATTTCCTGTGCCCAGTAATGACGGATTGCTGAGAGGAATAAAAACGTTATCGATGCCCGCAATGGGAAAATCGAAGTTCTTCAATCCACCACCTGTGGCAAGAACGTTACTCTGTGCCGACAGCCCAATTGCTGCGCACAGGGCAACCATTAGAATACATAGTTTTGTTACGTTATTCATACTAACTCCTTCGTTTTAAATAAAGTCTTTTCCCAAAATTGCATCCTGCGGATATTGAAGGCGTGTTCCCTGCACGCTGAACACATTAATACGAAACTAAGTTATTACGTCAAGATAAATATTCGTGGTTTTAGCTCTGATACAGGCCATATTGGTTGTGAAGGTTTATTTGGTAATTCTACGATCCTTGAACAAATCACCTATCATTACGCATGAAATACGCATCCCATCCGTATTTCATGCGTAATGCATTAGTAATTCGTTCAAGGAATATGTCTCTTGTGGACGAAAGATACTGGCCTGAGGTCTAAGTTTCAGGAATAGAAGCATTACCTGCTCCTAAGGGTAGCGACGCTGCTTAGTTACCAATTCCATTAGTAATTGCCAAAATCACGATTATAATGTAAGCAACATAAAATGAACATGGGAGATATGGATGAAACGAGGTCTTATGTTTTGGATTCCCCGCGGTATTTTAATGCTGCTGGGTTTGTTTACTATGCTTTTTTCCCTGGATGTATTTGGTTCAAAGGCACCTATCGGAGTAATGCTTTTAGGCTTTCTAATTCACAATATTCCACTAATCTTCATTCTGGTATTATTGTGGATAAGCCTTAGTCAGCCGGTGGTAAGTGGAATATTTAGCTTACTTATGATGCTGGGTTTTGCCTACATTATCCGTTCATCAGGTAACTGGTGGGTTTACGTGCTGTTCATGTTACCCTTACTCATCGCAGGCAGCATGCTAATCTTTGAGCATATCACTGCAAGGAAAGGCATAAACGAAGAAACTTAGTTCAATATTAGCTCTTTTAATCTGCGTTTGGGCACATGGTGAATACCGTCGTCATCGCGCCAGTATTCCACATCATCAGGATCATCAATCTCGTCTATCACCACTTTTTCTGCCGGATAGCCTATGGCTATTACTAAGCTTATCTCCATCGCCTCAGGTAAGTTAAATAGCTCTCTTATCTCCACTTTATCAGCGGAAGCAATCATGCAGCCACCCATCCCCTTTTCTGTGGCACCCAGTAGGATGGTTTGCGCTGCTATGCCTGTGTCTATATGGTGAAATCGTGTAGTAGCCATGGGGGTAAGCATTATTATGTATGCAGCGGGACGCTCACCTTGTTCCGGGCCATCCCAATACCTTAAGTAGTTTGCCCATTTAAGATGTGGAAATACACTTTCGCAGACATCAGCTTCTGTTACCAGATAATAGCGAATGTTTTGCAGATTTGCAGCACTGGGGCTTAGCCTGGCAAGGCTGATCAATTCTGTTAATTCTGCTTCCGAAATCCGTTTCTGTTGATGAAAGCGTCTGTAGCTTCTGTTTTGTTCCACCAGGCTTAAGAACATATCATTCTCCCTAATCGACGATTTCTCTTATTTTATTATACAGGGTTTTTCTGTCAATACCCAATATGTTAGCCGCCAGGGTTTTATTATCACCAACAGAGACAAGCACGGCTTTTATGTATTCTCGCTCAACCTCTTGCAGAGTCCGGTTAAGGTTTTGGGGTTGAGAAATGGTAAACTTCATATATGAAGGCAGGTCTGGTGTGCAAATGCTTTGACCTTCACACATAATTACCATCCGGTAAACAAGGTTTTCCAGTTCACGTACATTACCAGGCCAGCTATAAGTCTTTAGAGCCTTTAGCACTTCATCGCTGATGCTGGGTATGGGCATTGAGTTTTCTGTGGCATATTTCTTCAGGAAATGGTGAGTTAAGAGCTCAATGTCTTCCGGGTGCTCCCTAAGCGGAGGAATGCAGATGGGAAGCACATTTAATCTAAAATACAGGTCTTCTCTAAAGCCGCCTTGCTTTACCAGCAAAGGCAGGTCTTTATTCGTAGCGGCAATAATTCGCACATTAACCTTTCGAGGTGTTTTTGAGCCTATCATGCTTATTTGCTTATCCTGAAGCACACGAAGTAGCTTAACCTGCATCGAAAGCGATGTTTCGCTTATCTCGTCTAGAAATACGCTGCCCCCGTCAGCAGTAAGGAAATACCCGGCACGGGTTTCATTCGCTCCAGTAAATGATCCCTTTAAATAACCAAAAAGCTCTGCTTCCAGGAGGCTGTCGGGAATTGCCCCGCAGTTAACAGGCACAAAAGGTGCTTTGCTATGGTGCGAATGGTAGTGAATAGCACGGGCAACCAGTTCTTTGCCAGTTCCGCTCTCACCTTGAATAAGCACAGTTGCATTGTTGGTAGTGGATTTCTGAATCTTTCTATACAGCTCTTGCATCTGTTCCGAATTGCCGATTAGTCCGAAGGGATTGCTTGCCAGGGTTTCGGACTTGCTTTTTCGTTGCCTTACCTTTAGAATGGCATTTTCTATGGCTTTAAAGAGCTCATCATCGGTAAATGGCTTGCTAAGATATTCTTCTGCCCCTACCTTAACGGCTTCTACAGCTCCTTCAATGCTGGGATATCCTGTAATCATGATTACAGGTATGTTGCGGTAATGGCTATGCAGGTGCTTAATCAGGTCTAATCCGGTAATCTTGGGCATTTTATAATCCGTTAACACCAGATCAATGGCAATTGTTTCCAGCAGTTTTAATGCTTGCGGAACGTCTGCTGCCAAATAGGTTTGCCATCCCTTGGCTTTAATCTTTCGGGACAGCATGTTCAGAGTATCAGGATTGTCTTCCACTATCAAAATGTGCTCAGGAGCATTCATCGCTACTTACCTTCATGTATATTTTGAATGTAGAGCCTTTGCCGGGCTCGCTTTCTACTTTTATGGCTGCATTGTGTGCGCTTATTATGCCGTGCACCACCGAGAGACCCAAACCCGTGCCCTGATCGATGTCTTTGGTAGTAAAAAAGGGAATAAATATCTTTTGCAATATCTCATTATCCATCCCTTGCCCGGTGTCGCTAATACTTATCACCACGTTGTCGTCCACCAGTCTGGTCTTTATGTTTATCAGCCCACCCTTGGGCATGGCTTGCATGGAGTTTACGCTCAGGTTCACCAATACTTGATGCATTTGGCTGGCATCGGCAGTTACAGGGGGGAGATTGGGCTGCAAATCGCGTAGTATCTGAACCCCCTGCTTGGCACAGCGGTTTTCTAAAAAATAAAAGCCCTCTTCTATCAGCTTGTTTATGTCCAGAGCTGCCATTTTGGGCGGTACCTGGCGTGAAAACAACATCAGCTTACGCACTACCTCTCTGGCATGCAAAGATGCATTTACAATCTTCTGCATGTCTTCATTGGCGGCTTCTGGAAGCTCTGTTTCTGCCAAGATGAGCTGAGCAAAACCCAGAATAGCAGAAAGTGGTTCATTTATCTCATGGGCTATGCCGGCAGAGAGCTGGCCAATGGTGGCAAGCCTGTCGGCATGCCTTAGCTGCTCTTGAAGTTTGGCGTTATACTCCTGGGCATTACGCCTTTCCATTATCAGCGAAATATGCTGTGCAAGCGTTTCGATTAGCTTTTCTTCTTCAGTTAAGAATTTCAGGCTGGCATCATCGGGATAGAAAACCTGCAAGCAACCTACAGTGGTAAAATTGGTAGCGATATTTGCAGTAAGGCAGTTACTTGTTGGCTTGTAACCAGGACTGTAATAGCTAACGCCATTCACCATCAGATGAGCACAAGCCACCTCAGGATATTGCATGGCAGGGGGAATCATTTCCACTGCTCTTTGCAACAGCTCTCCTGGATCAAGATTTGGCATACTGGCAAGCTCGGCTATCCTGTACAGACAGCTTAGCTCTTTGATTCGCTCTTTTAGAGCAAATACACTTTCTTCAATGTTTAGCATATCTTCCATAGACAATAAAAAACCGGAAGCTGTTTGTTGCTAAGCTTCCGGTTTCATAATTGGAATTAGATTAAGCCAAGGTCCATCATTGCATTTGCAACTTTAATGAATCCGGCCACATTGGCACCTTTTACGTAGTTTATAAACTGCCCGGATTTGCCGTAGGTAACGCACTGTTCGTGAATTGCCTTCATAATACCGTGCAATCTGGCATCAACTTCATCTCTACCCCAGGACAGACGCATGGAGTTCTGAGTCATTTCCAATCCCGACGTAGCAACACCACCGGCATTGGCTGCTTTGCCGGGGCCATAGAGAATCTTGTTCTCAAGGAAGATCTCCACGCCTTCGGAAGTGGTGGGCATATTTGCACCTTCAGAAACGCAGATACAGCCATTCTTAACCAGTATCTTAGCTTCTTCGCCATTTATCTCATTCTGGGTGGCACAGGGCAGGGCAATCTTACCCTGGATTCCCCATGGACGTTCGCCGGCATAATACTTTACGCCAAATTCTTCGGCGTATTCGCTAATTCTGCCTCTGCGTACATTCTTCAGTTCCATCAGGTATTCCCATTTCTCGCCTTTGATGCCGTCTGGATCGTAAATAAAGCCGTCGGAATCGGAAGCTGTTACCACTTTTCCGCCCAGCTCATTCACCTTCTGAATGGCAAACTGAGAAACGTTACCGCTTCCCGAAACCAATACTTCCTTGCCTTCGAAGCCTTCACCACGTGTCTTTAGCATTTCTTCGGCGAAGTAAACGGTACCAAAGCCTGTGGCTTCGGGACGTATAAGGCTTCCGCCCCAATCCAGACCCTTACCGGTAAGCACGCCTGTGGTTTCATTCTTTATCTTCTTATACATACCGAACATATAGCCAATCTCGCGTTTGCCTACACCAATGTCACCGGCAGGAACGTCTGTGTTATGACCTATATGACGGAATAGCTCCAGCATAAAGGAATGACAAAACCGCTGTACTTCATCATCGCTTCTTCCACGAGGATTGAAGTCCGACCCGCCTTTACCTCCACCCATAGGCAGAGTGGTAAGACTGTTCTTAAAGATTTGTTCGAAACCGAGGAACTTCAGGATACCTAAGTTTACACTGGGATGGAAGCGTAAGCCACCTTTGTAGGGGCCAATTGCGCTGTTAAATTCCACCCTGAAACCGCGGTTCACTACCACTTCTCCAGAATCCGTTTGCCACGGAACACGGAAAATAATGGTGCGTTCAGGTTCTACGATTCTGTCCAGAATCTTTGCTTTGCGATACTGGGGATTGGCTTCATATACGTCCCAGATGCTTTCGATAACTTCTGTTACCGCTTGGATGAATTCAGGTTGGTCAGCATTCTTGGCTGAAACCTGGTGGAGAAATTCGTGCATGGTCATATTCACATACCTCCTGTGTTATTTTGTCACACACGTTTATGGTCTTGTTCTAATATCGCTCACACTGGGCTAAACACACATAGTTCACTTAATAATGGCTGCGTTTTTTCCGTCAAACAAAATCTTTAAGTTTTGAGGAGTTTTTTTTACTTCGAAGAAAGTTCCCTCTCTTTCAGATGGCAAAGAGCTCAGCCAATCCCATGCCACATAATCAGATTCCTCTTTTACAGTTAGATAAGCTACGCTCATGCTAAATAGATTATGAAAGAAATGGCTGCCCTGACTGGCTTCTATAGACATGTTGGGGAGCAATACTTCCACAATGGTAGCCACATTGGTAATCTGGCTCCATGCAACCGGTATGCCCAAAAATCTGTCTCTCGAGCCCCATCTTCCCGGACCGATTAGCAGGTACTTCCTAGGCTTCAGGCTCTGATTTATCTCATCCAGTTCCTGTGCCATCAGCTCTGTCTTTACTATGTCAAATCTTGCGGGTGGCAAATACACTATTGTGTCCAGATTATCTTCAAGAGAGCTACCCAGCGCATAGGAGGAAAAAAGCACCAGTTCATCTTTCTTGTTCAACCAATCTTTCAGGTCACTGCTATAGAGATGCTTGTTTATAGTTATAGGCCTTATCTGCAACAGGTGAAAGCTCTGCTGTCCGCTTTGCGCGTCTATATCGAAAGCAAATTCCATCTCCACTTCACAGCCCAGCACCTCTCTGCCAAGGCTCATAAAGTCTTTCAGTATTGCCGCCAGAGGTGCTTCGTTGTAATGTAGAATGTTGCGGTATGTTATCACTCTTGGGCCTTTGGCATACTTGCCGCTAATGAATTCTTTGTTTTCGTGTTCCCACACCGAGCTAAGCATCTGCAATTCGTTTTCCAGCAAGTTTTGCGACACCCTTGCCCTCGACAAAGTGCTTTCTTCACCTTCTATCAGCGAAAAGTCGTTGTTATTCACATCCAGTGCATAGAAATGGCGTTGCGCACCCTTTACGATATCCACCGCGGGAAACATATCCAGCTTGGGAAAGCAAGGGCAAAAGGCAAAGGTACGCTCACGTTCAACGGCTGTTTTACCCAAACCGGTAGAAAGCGTAACTATCCCATCTTCATGGCTCATATTAACCGCCGGATAATAGTTATACGACTGAGCCACTCCCGATAACATAGGGTAAAACAGCTCTCCATGCTGTGAGCCTGCCACTTTTTGGATTATCACCGCCATCTTTTCTTCCCGCGCTGGGATGTTTAGTGACTCGCGATAAGCTCTGGCATTTTTTAGAAACATAGACGAATACACTAGCTTTATCGCCTGAATAAGCTGCCCCAAACGCACTCTTGCTTCCGGATGGCTATTGGGCAGCAGAAAGGTTCGAAACACACCCGCAAATGGATTAGCAACGTGATCCTCCAGCACCGATGACGACCTCACCGCCAAGGGTGAATTACACTTGGCAAGCAAACTGCTTAGCGAGGAAATGCTCCTTTGTGGTAGTTGTGCTGCCAGAAACATCCTGTCTATCTCTTCGTCGCTCATTGCCTCCATCGCTTCCAAATCTGCCAACTGAGGATTGAAACTTATAAATTCATCAAAAATGCCTGTTGCCAACACTGCCGCTACGGGAACAGATATCTTAACTGCCGGATATTTCTCTGCCAAAGTGCTATAGCGGTTCAATACCACATTCAAAAATGCCAGGCCTCGTCCCTTACCACCGATGGAATCATCTCCAATCTTATATATCAGATTAAGGTCAAAGTCCGCTTCATCATTGTAATCCTGAATCTTTTCTCTACGCCGATAGCCTATCAGCGAGGTAAAAGCCTCCTCCAGATTGTCCCGAATGGCATTGGGTTCTAAGGAGGCATCCAGCTTATCCAGATACTGGCACATCGCAGCTTCGGCATGTGTAGCCAACCAGGCATGAAAATGTCTGTTTTGCATGTGATACTTCACCGAGCTTGCGGGCAAGTCCTTCAGCACTTTGTGAAAGCCAATAAGTGAGCTTGCTTCGCCAATCTTCTTGCCATTTGGCTCGCGGAAGGTAAACTTGGCAAAGCTCATTTCTGTCTGTAGCCACCTGCGCAGTTGCCTGCTAAGCCCGGGCAAGTCTTTGTACAAGAAGTCACCTTCATTGCTGGACACAATATCACGATACATGGGATTAAAAGACTGCATCAGAAATGGCAACCCCGCACTTTGCTTGCGGATAAACTGCAGCAGTTCCAATCCACCATTGGGATGAGATTCACCAAGGTAGTGATAGTTAATGTTACTTATCACACCGATAATGGAATCCCTATGCTGATTATAAAAGTCCACCGCCGAGGCATAATCGTGCAGAAGCACAATCCGTGGTCTGGCATTCAGATAAAGGTTTTTATACATGCTCTGATGTTCATTGCGGATCAGCCCCAGACATAGCTGCATAATCTGTTCGTACAACAGAGGCAGGAACTGAGAATAGTATGGAATAAAGGTTTCTACCACCATTATTATCGGAATGTTATACGCCTCTATGTCCCTGGGGATATTCAACAGCTCTTCCCAAAGCTTAATAATCGCCAAAAACAGCTTCGAATCTCCATTCCAATAAAAGAAATCCTGAACTCCCCTCAGCTCCTCCACATGGTTTTCTATAAACATCAAGTCCTGCGGTGCACCCAGCAAAAAGTACACCGGCAAATCTGGCTTATACTCTTTTATCAGCTCCAGCAGGCTTAGGGCTATCTGCCGCATCGATGCCAGATGCACTATAATAATGTCTATCTGCTCTTGTTCCAGCAGCTTTAATGCGCTTTCCAACGATGAAGCATGATACACATTGGGCTGTGTGCTAAGATTTAGCAGGTGAAAGTCTTCACTAAGCTGCTCTGCCAAAAAGCCATCCACCTCAAATACAAATGAATCATACAGCGATGAAATCATTAGTATTCGTTCTACCTTATGCTGCATCAATGAATCCAGCAGTGATGCTTCCTGAGCCCAAAAGTTAGTAGAGATCACCCGTTCCTACTTATGTATTACTGCCAATCCGGTTTTGCCATCCATCCGCACCACCAATGGATGCGAAAACTCCAGATGCACAAAGAACTCACCTCGTTCCTTAATGGGCTGGGATAACAGCCAGTCCATATCCACAAAATCTGTTTGTGACACAAAGGGAATAGTAAAATAGCCCACATTCATTGCCACCAGATTGTGGAAGAAATGCGTACCTTGCGAGGCCTCTACTATAAAGTCTCTCAGCCCCGTCTCCAATATCACCTTAGCCCTGTTTATCTGCGGCCAGCGCACGGGTATGCCAAGGAACCTGTCACGCGAACCCCAACGCCCGGGACCTATAAGGATATACCTCTTCCCCATGTCTGCCATCTTATTATTAAAACGTTCCACCTCTTCCTGCATCTCCTGGGTTCTGGTTTTGTCAAAGCGAGCAGGATCGAGATATATCACATCTGTCAGCTCGTTTATCATCCCATTTCCCATGCCATGCTCGGTGTACATCAGCAGTTCTTTCTTGTCCAATTGGCTGGTATCTATGCGATAGGCATCGGCACTAACGCTTAGCGGCCTTATCTGCAATATATAAAAGCTGGGCTTATGCTTATAACGCTGATCGGCATCCAGATTAACGGCAAATTCTATCTCCACGGGTATGCCCAGGGCAATCTCGCCAATCTCCAATAGCTCTTCCACAATCTTTGCCAGAGGAAAGTAGTTATGCTTCAGGATGCTGGAAAAGGTAAGCACCTTCATTCCCCGCTCTGCCAGGTTATCGGTTAGCCTATAATTATCATAATCCCACACAGAGGCTATATAGCGCAAGCTGCCATGCCGCTCGGCATCCTTTACGTTCAGCTTGGCAAGCGTTATCTCCTCACCTTTGCACAAATCCGAATCATTAAGCGACAAATCCAGCGCAAAAAATTCCTTTTGTGACGAACGCATCATCTCCTGTTGGGGCAACATATCTGTTTGCGGATAGCGCGGACAAAAGCGGAAGTTTAGCTTTCCTTCCACCACCGATTTACCCAGGCCCAGCGCGATATTGGCAATGCCATCGGTGTGCTGCATATGCGCTGTGGGATAAAAGTTATAGCTCTGCGCCACTCCCGAAATATGCGGATAATAATAGTGCTCACCCTTCAGACTGCCAACCGTTTCCTGGATTATCACCGCCATCTTCTCTTCTTCCGCCTTAAAGTTCAATGCTTCCAAAAAGGCACGGGCATCCGATAAATATACCGAGGCAAACACCAGCTTTATGGCATCCATCAATTGACGCAATCTATGCAGCTTATCAGGATGGTTATTAGGCAGCATAAAGGTTCTATACACCCCCGCCAAAGGCTGTGCCTGGCTATCTTCCAAAAGACTCGATGATCTTACCGCAATGGGATAGGTAACTTCGTCCAGATACACTTCCAGGCGGGTTACCAGTTGGTCGGTAAGCTTCCCCGCGATAAAGATGGCATCTATCTCCTCATCCGTTTTACCTGCCACCTGCGCCTGAATCTCGTTCCGCTCCACAAACTGGTCAAATTCCATAGTTCCAATAATCGCCGTGCTGGGCAAAGATATGGATATAGTATCAAATTTCTTTTCATAGTCCATTGTGCAAAGCAGCGCATTCAGGAAGGCAAGTCCACGCCCTTTACCGCCCAATGAACCCTCTGTCAACCGGATAATCTGATTCATTTCGCTTAAAGACACTGCATCGAAGTTTATTATTTTACCCCGGTTTTTGTCTATTCTAACGGTTCGGAACACGTGATACAGAAAGTCTCTAAGCTCTTCTTTGCTGCCAAAGTCCTCTATCTTCATCGGTCTTATCTTCTTGGCAATCTGCACTTCTCCGTGGGCAATCAGCCAGTTTGAGAAGTGATTGAACTTACTGTGAAACACCAGGGTATCTTCGGGAATGTGCAATATCTTATTTTCAAACTCAGCTATGTTCGCCGCTTCTTCTATTATGTTCCCCTCGCCATCCCGGAAGCAGAAATTACCAAAGCCCAGGTTATACACCATGTAGTTTCGCAAATCTGAGAACAGATGTTTGGAGTTCTTGTTCAGGAAATACACGCCAAGGCCTCTGGCAATCTCTTCATTCTCACTTTCGGAGGATTGTAATATCATAGGCAAATCGGTATTGGTTTTCATAATGTGCTTAATCAGCTTAATGCCCGCATGCGCATCAACTTCGCCATCCACCTTATAGCGGACATCGGAGATAAGGCACAAGAGGTACTCGGAATACTTTTCATACAATGCCAATGCTTCATTGTAGTCATGCACCACCAGCACCTTAGGACGTATTCGCATCCTTAGCCGTTTGTTAATGTCGCTAACCTCTTCCTCTATCAGCTTCTGGGTTTGCTTCATCACCACCGAATATAGCGAGGGCAAAAACATGGAATAATAATGAACCGAGTCCTCCACCAAAAGTATCACCCTAACCAAGCCATGAGCCGTGTCATACTCAACGTTCATCTTGTCTTCCACGCTCTTCACCATCGCCAAAAAGAGCTTGGTATCGCCATTCCACAAAAAAACATCGTCTATATACTGCTTTTCATTGGGATGGTTTTCCCATATAACATAGTCCGATGCCACGTTTAATAGCAATAGCACAGGCAAGTCTGGCTTGCTCTGCTTTATGGTTTTGGCAAGCTGAAAAGGCCCCACCTCGCCAATGCGCATCATGGTTATCACCAGGTCAAAATCCTGCTCCTGCATCTTTAGCAATGCTTCTTCACCTGTGGGAACCGACGTAATGCGTGGTGTGGTGGTTAAGTTTAACTGGCGGTATTCCCCAAATATCTGCTCCGAAAGCCTGCCATCCTGCTCGAAGATGAATGCATCATAAAAGGTGGATACCAATAGGATGTCACGCACCCGCTTTTGCATAAGCTGATGGAATATGTCCTCTCCAAACTTGAACTTATTATAATAGTAATTCAGCTCTTCCAGTTTCATCACATTACCTCAATTCGTAGTAGTTTGTATCGGTTTTTATACTCGCTTCGGTGCTTGGATTATGTCAACATCTTTTTTTGTGGTAATGCTGGCTTTGAGAGGATTATAGAAATCTCCCTCCTCTCCCTGTCGTTCCTGCCCCCCCCCCTGTCGTTCCCGCGGAGGCGGGAATCCAGTTCTTTGAATCTTTCCTGTCGTTCCCGAGTAGTCGTGAATCCAGCAAAAACAAAACGTCAGGATGACGTTTCTACCACACCCCTGTCGTAAAACGTTTAACCTCTAACTTCTAACCTCTAACGTTTAACTTCTAAGGTCTAACTCTCTACCCTCTCTTTTAACTCTTGGTTCTCATGAAGCTAACATGGCAGCCGCAGGAGAGCTAAACCAGACTTCATCGGGGGTTCATCGGGCTTTTGCCCGTTCAAGCCCCGTTGAACCCCACTCCGGAACTGCTTCGGCAAGCAAGCAGGTGCTGGGGTGCTGGGGGGGGTGTGAGTCGAGAAGTCGAGGGGTCGAGAAGGGGCGGATGCTCTGGAAAACATTGGTGTTAATTAGTGAGATTCGTAGGGAAAAAAGGGCTGGATTCCCGCCTCCGCGGGAACGACAAATCTATAGCTCAACTCACAACATCTAACGTCTAACGTCTAACATCTAACGTCTAGCATCTAACATATAACACTTTACGTTTAACTTGTTACGCCTAAGGTCTAACGCTATCTCTTTGTCTCTTTTACTCTTTGTAAACAATCAATTGTGTCGCCCCAAGGGGCTTGGTATTGGTGGGTGCATTGTTCCAGAGGCTTACGCCTCAGGCTATTATCTTTCGTTCTTGCAGAACTTAGATGGTACTTCCTAATTCTACGAAGTACGAGGTAGTAAAGCCGTGCTATTATCTGTCATTCTTACAGAACTTTGATGGTACTCACCTGTTAACCGCATTAACCCACTAATACGTTAATCTATTAACCTGATAACCCTTTAACCTGCTAACCTTCTAACCCTGCTAACCTGCTAACCCGTTAACCTGCTAACCCGTTAACCTGCTAACCCGTTAACCTGCTAACCCGTTAACCTACTAACCCAATAACCCCATAATCAAAGCAACCTTCGGGCCAATATCCAGGTTCCAACTAAGAATTATCAATTTATGCCCACGCATATCTTCATAGCCACCATATACTTACAGATATATCAATAAAATAAAAGTAGATTTAGCTTGACAGAATAAGTCACTATTGAAATATCGATACAGAAACAGCGAATAAGGATGCCAAACAAGGAGTGACGATGGATTCCATACCGATTTTAACGCTGAAGAGGTTGCCTCAATACCTGGAAGTATTATACCGCTTCAAGAAAGCTGGACTGAAGATGGTGTCGGCTACAAAGATAGCCATATTCACCGATGTACACATGACTCAGGTGCGCAAAGACCTCGCATACACAGGTGTGGTTGGTATTCCCAAGATTGGTCACAGGATTGAAGAGCTGATCAGTGCCATCGAGATGTGTTTGAACTGGAACGATACGTCCTCTTGTTTTCTGGTGGGCGTGGGGCATCTGGGTAAAGCATTGATGGGCTATCAGGAGCTTTCCAAAAAAGGTTTACGGGTGATAGCCGCTTTCGATAACAATCCCACATTGATAGGCACTACCATAAATGATGTCCCCGTTTACGGCATGGACAAATTCGCGAATCTTATCTCCCGGCTGCATGTTCATATCGGCATCATAACCACCCCCGCGGAGGCAGCGCAAGAAGTGGCTGACATCATGACCGATAATGGCATAATCGCCATTTGGAACTTCACCCCAACCAAGCTTAACCTACCCGAAGACGTGATATTAGAAAACATCGACATGAGCGCATCGCTGGCAGTACTGTCCCGGCGCGTGGCAGAACGCCTGCATCACGAAATGAACAGGGACTGATATAGAAGCTTATTAGCCGCACCCGAGAAATATCAAAAATCAGAACTGTCCACAAGTACGCTTATCAAAAATTAAAGATAATATAGGAGAAACCATGAGTACAGAATACTCTGCCGCACACAGCTTTAACAAGGTTATCGACATTCTGGAACGCTTCGATAGGAGTGATACAAAGATTATTCCCATCTTGCAAGCAGTTCAGGAAGAATATCGCTACCTTCCGCAAGAGGTGTTAACCTTTATTGCCACGTCATTAGGCGTTTCACCGGCAAGGCTTTATGGAGTTGCCACCTTTTATAGCCATTTCTCTCTGGAACCCAAGGGCAAGCATATCCTGAAGATGTGCGATGGCACAGCCTGCCATGTGCGCAGTTCTCTGCCGATTATTGAGGCAATTCGGGAACGTCTGCAGCTAAGCGCGAAAAAGATTACTACCGATGATATGATGTACACCTTCGAGACAGTATCCTGCCTTGGGGCATGTGGATTGGCACCGGTGCTGGTGGTTGACGATGAAGTATATGGTCAGGTTACACCCCAGCAGGCATTGCAACTAATCGAAAAGATTGAGGCTGAGGAGAAAGAAAATGCGTAAGTTAGAAGAAATTCGTGATAGCTATAATGCCGCCAGCGAACTCTGCCAAAAGCGGGTGGTGGTGTGTGCCGGAACCGGCTGTATTGCCAATGGTTCCATGAAGGTTTTTGAAGCCCTAAGGAATGCCGTGGCTCTGAAAGGATTGGAGATTACGGTATCGCTGAAGTCGGACGACACATCCGAGCACAAACATCATGATGTGTATATGGTAGGCAGTGGCTGTCAGGGCTTTTGCCAGGTTGGGCCATTGGTTACAATAGAGCCTGCCAATATTATGTATGGTCATGTGAAACCGGAAGACGCGGAAGAGATTGTAGAGAAATCGATTGTAAATAACGATGTGATAGAGAGGTTGCTGTATCATGACCCAGTTACCGGTGAAGCCTATAAAGGGATTGGGGAGATTCCATTTTATACCAAGCAGCACAGAACGGGGCTTAAATATTGTGGCATAATAGACCCAGAGAACATTAGTGAATTCATTGCACATGGGGGTTACTTCGCTGCTCGTGACGCGTATCAGAACTATAGCGCGGAAGAACTGTGCAAGTTGTTTATGGACAGCGGCTTACGTGGACGAGGAGGAGGGGGATTTTCCACAGGACTGAAGTGGGACTTTGCCCGCAGAGAAGACAATGACAAAAAGTACGTGGTGTGCAATGGCGACGAAGGTGATCCTGGTGCGTTTATGGACAGGTCGATACTTGAAGGCAATCCGCACAGCGTTATAGAAGGCATGATGATTGCCGCAAAGGCAATCGGAGCCGATGAAGGCTATGTGTATGTGCGCATGGAATACCCTCTGGCGTGTGCCCGGATTCGCAAAGCAATAGAAGTGGCACAAAGCTACGGAGTGCTAGGGAACGATGTATTCGGCACAGGTAAAAGCTTTAATATCCACGTGATGGAAGGTGCAGGGGCCTTTGTGTGCGGCGAAGAAACTGCTTTGCTGGCATCCATAGAAGGTAAACGCGGCATGCCAAATCCCAAGCCGCCATTCCCAGCACAGAAAGGTCTGTTTGGGAAGCCAACCGTGATAAACAATGTAGAAACTCTTGCGCTGGTTCCAGTGGTGCTGCAACAGGGAGTTCAGACCTATAGAAAGCTGGGTACAGAAAAGTCTCCTGGAACCAAAACCTTTGCCTTAACGGGGCATGTGGTGAATACGGGACTTATCGAAGTGCCATTTGGCACCACCATCCGTGAGATTGTGTTCGAAATTGGCGGAGGTGTGCTGGATAAAGACGGCAACATAAACAACGATGCCTTCAAGGCTGTTCAGATAGGTGGGCCAAGCGGAGGCTGCTTAACCAAAGAACATCTGGATTTCCCCTTAGATTTTGACTCACTGGGTTCCATAGGAGCAATGGTTGGCTCTGGAGGTATGGTGGTGATGAATAACAGCACTTGTATGGTGGAAACTGCCAGATACTTCATGACCTTTACACAGCATGAGTCTTGCGGTAAGTGCGTTCCATGCCGTGAAGGAACACGCCAAATGCTGGAGATGCTGGAGGATATCGTAAGCGGAGAAGCTACCGAAGAGACCATTGAGCTACTAAAAGAAGCAGGTGAAGCAGTGAAGATAACCTCTTTATGTGGCTTGGGCAAGAGTGCTCCCAATCCTGTGCTGTCCACCCTTAGATACTTCCCGGATGAGTATCAGGCGCATGTGAAGGCAAAGTACTGCCCCACAAAAACCTGTAAGGCATTGTCTGCCATCTCTATTGATTCGGACTTGTGCCGTGGTTGCACTCTCTGCAAGCGGGTATGCCCGGTTGGTGCGATTAGCGGTGAAGTTAAGAAAGCACACGCCATAGACCCTAATCTGTGCATCAAATGCGGTGCCTGTGTAAGCACCTGCAAGTTCAAAGCAATAAGCTAAGAAAATAGGAGAAGAAATGGAAAAGTATGTATATATAAACAATCGACCTGTTCTGTGGGAAGGTGAGAAAAACATCCTGTCCCTTGCCAAAAAAGCTCACATCGAGATACCTACATTCTGCTATCACAGCTCTTTAAGCTTATATGGAGCTTGCCGCTTGTGCATGGTGGAGGTGGAAGGAAGAGGACTGGTAACATCATGCTCCACTGAGCCCTTTGAAGGCATGAAGATAAAAACTCACACCGATCAGATACTCAAGCTAAGAAAGACAATTGTGGAAATGCTGTTGGCTAATCACGACCAGGAATGCCCTAAATGCAGTAGAGCAGGTGATTGTAAGCTGAGAGATATATCTAATAAACTTAGCATAGATAAGGTTCGTTTCCGCAAAACCAGGGAAAGAAAGCCGATGGATTTGGGCAGCGAAAGCTTGGTTAGAGACCCCAATAAGTGCGTGTTATGCGGTGATTGTGTGCGCTTTTGCCACGAGATTCAGGGTATTGGTGCAATAGATTTCGCCGCCAGAGGTCAAAACGTGAATGTGGCTGCGGCGTATGGTAAGAGCCTGGCACAGGTGGATTGCGTAAACTGCGGACAGTGTGCAGCGGTATGTCCCACGGGTGCCATAGTGGTTCGCAGCCATATAAAGGAAGCATGGGAAGCTATTCACAATCCAGCAAAGACAGTAGTGGCACAGATTGCGCCAGCTGTAAGGGTTGCCCTGGGTGAGATGTTTGGGTTGCCTGCCAGCGACATAACCACAGGTAAGATGATCGCCGCCATGCGCATTCTTGGCTTTGACAAGGTGTTTGACACAGCCTTTTCGGCAGACTTAACGGTGGTTGAGGAAGCCAATGAATTTGTATCGCGCAAGGCAAAAGGCGAAAAGCTGCCGATCTTTACTTCCTGCTGCCCGGCATGGGTGAAATATGCAGAGCAGAGTTATCCGGGATTACTGGGTAACTTGTCGAGCTGCAAGTCTCCCCAACAGATGTTTGGTTCCATAGCCAAGGAACGCTTACCCGAGCAACTTGGCGTTGCAAAGGAAGATATCTGTGTGGTGTCTATAATGCCTTGCACCGCCAAGAAGTATGAATGCAAGCGTCCCGAATTCACAAAAGACGGCATTGCAGAAGTAGATGTGGTATTAACCACGCAAGAGCTTGGCAGAATGATAAAAGAAGCAGGCATCGAACTGGCAGACTTAGAGCCGGAATCTATGGATTTACCAATGGGCTTCGCCACAGGTGCCGGAGTGATCTTTGGTAACAGCGGTGGAGTTAGCGAAGCGGTATTACGCTATGCTGCCGACAAATTCAGCATCCCAGTGCCGGAAAGCATCGTATTGCAAGAAGTTCGTGGAGCATCGGGACTGCGTGAGGCAGAGCTTGCGGATGGTAGCCTGAAGATGGCTGTGGTGCATGGCCTCAAAAACGCTCAGGAGCTTTGTGACAAGATTTTGGCAGGAGAAGCTGAGTATGACATCGTGGAAGTGATGGCATGTCCGGGCGGATGCACAGGCGGTGCAGGTCAGCCTATTGTATGCAGCGAAAAGCAGCGCAATAGCCGTACCACTTCCTTGTATCATGCCGATAAAATAATGCCCATGCACAGAGCGCAGGACAATCCCTTTATAAACGAGCTTTATGATGAGCTGCTAACCGCGCCTAACAGCCACAAGGCACATGACCTGCTGCATACTGCCTATAAGCATCGTAAGCGGATAGATGATGATGAGCTGAATTTCTCGGGAGCAGGAAGCGAAGACAGGTGCAAAATAAGAGTTTGCGTAGGCACTTCCTGTTACCTTAGAGGTTCGCAAGACATTCTTGCAAAGACCCTGCAAATGGTGGAAGAAAACGCCTGGGGCAAGCACTTTGATATTGCTGCCACCTTCTGTTCAGAAAAGTGTGATTTAGGCCCAACTGTATGCGTAGGTGACAGGATTATCCACCATGCCAAACTGAACGAGATAAAGGAGCTGATAGCAGAACAGGCAGACAAGAGGGAACAATGAAAAGCATCCACATTTGCATGGGCAGTTCATGCTTCGCCCGCGAAAACAGAGAAAACCTAAGGATAATAGAAGATTACTTGCGTAACAAGGGTTTAAGCGATAGCGTGCACATAGAAGGTTCCTTATGTATGGGCGAGTGTTCTCGGGGGCCAAATATAACTGTAAATGGCACAGCCTATCATGAAGTGAATAGCGAAGAACTAATATCCATATTGGATAAAGAATTGATGCAGATATGAATAAGCTAAAACCGATTTACACCGAGAAAACCGAGTGTCAGGATTGCTATAAATGCGTGCGTGAGTGCCCGGTAAAGGCGATTCGCGTGGTGGATGGAAGCGCACAGGTGATGCCCGAAGCTTGCATTTTGTGCGGTCGCTGCACAGAGGTTTGCCCTGTAGGAGCAAAGAAGATACGCGATGATCTAAGAGAAGCCATCGGACTGCTAAAAGAAAAGCAAAAGGTGTATGTGTCCCTTGCCCCTACCTTTAGAACTGAGTTTACGGGCATAGACCAAAGCAAACTGATTGCAGCCATAAAGAGCCTGGGCTTTTCAGGTGTATCGGAAACAGCATTAGGTGCGCAGGTGGTTTCGGCTGCCTGCGCCGAATTGCTTGCTGATAATAAGCTGCAGATTCTTATCTCATCGGCATGCCCAAGTGTAGTCCATTTAGTTCAGCAATACTATCCCAGACTGGTTCCTTTTATCACGCCGGTTGTCTCGCCTTTGCAGGCACATACCAAGCTGCTAAAGCAGCATTATGGTGAAGACATCGGAGTGGTATTCGTTGGGCCATGCGTAGCCAAAAAGAATGAAGCAGTGGATAGCTTTGATGTAGCTCTAACCTTTGCTGACCTCAGAAGATGGTTCAATATCGCCAATGTACCATGGGCAGAACTGCCCCAAGGTGAAAGCTTCATCCCCGATAGGGCGCATGAAGGCGGGCTATATCCCATAGATGGCGGGATGATAGACGGGATAAAGCATTGCCAGCCGGAAACGGATGTGCTGTATATGAGCTTTTCCGGCATTCAGGAACTGGTGCAGGCATTTGACGAACTGGACACCCTTAGCTTCAAGCAACCGGTATTCATAGAAGCCCTCGCCTGTATTGGTGGATGCATAAACGGCCCCGGAGTAACCCGCAGAGGTGCCACAGCAGGAAAGCGTTATCAGGTTCAGACCAACACAGCATTTTCTGAAGCAAAGCCAACACTTGATGGATTGAATATAACCACTGAGTTTGTTAGCCGCGAGATTAAGAAAACGGCTTACAGCAAAGCTGCCATTGCCGAGGCACTGCTACGCATCGGCAAAAAGCGGGGAGAGGAAGAACTAAATTGTGGTGGCTGTGGTTATAACACCTGCAAGGAATTCGCAGCGGCTTTAATAGAAGAAAAAGCTGAGCCTGCCATGTGTGTTTCATACCTTAGAAAGCTTGCCCAAAATAAGGCTTCAGCCCTTATAAAAGCCATGCCATCGGGTGTGGTGATTGTGGATGAAAACCTTAAGATAATAGAGTCCAACACCCCGTTCGTGAAGATAATAGGCGGAGATGCTGCCCTAATCTCCGAAGCAGACCCCGATCTGGAAGGCGCATATCTGGAACGTCTGGTGCCGTTTCATGACCTCTTTGCCAAAGCTATAAAAGAAGGAACCGATGTGCAGGTTCAAGACATCCGCCAGAATAGTAAGATTATCAGGCTTACCCTATTCTCCATTCAAAAGCACATGGTGCTTGGCGGTATATTGCAGGACATCACCGAGCCGGTAATACAGCGTGAGCAGATAATAGAGAAGGCAGGAGAGGTGATGCGCAAGAACCTTACCACCGTGCAGAAGATAGCCTTCTTACTGGGTGAGAACGCAGCAGATAGCGAAGTGTTGCTATCATCTATCATCCAAAGCTTTTCGGCAAAGGAATAGCAGACATGCAAGAGTATTTCCTGGAAGCGGATTTCTACCAGATATGCAAGCACGGCTATCAGTCCTGTGGTGATAGCTTTCACAGCGTAAAGAGTGGCAATAGAGTAATCTGCGTATTGGCAGATGGCTTGGGCAGTGGCATAAAAGCAAGCGTTTTGGCAACTCTAACCACTACCATGGCAGCGGGTTTTATAAATTCCAATATGGATATAAAACGGGCTGCGGAAGTTATATTAGAAACTTTGCCAGTATGCAGTTACAGGCACATTGGCTATAGCACCTTCACCATAATTGACGCAGGATTAGACGGCAGCATCAGAATTATTGAGCACGACAATCCGCCCTATGCCCTGTTTCGCGATGGCAAAGTGATAGAAACCACAAAGCAGGAAATACCAATCAAGTCTTTCCGCAAAAGCCATCTGTATTACTCGGAACTACAATTGCTGCCAGAGGATAGAATAGTGTACTACTCCGACGGAGTAAGTCAATCGGGTATGGGATTGCCTCATTTGCCATTGGGCTGGCAAGAGAAGCGAGTGGAAGAATATGTAACTACTTTGCTGAAAGAGAATCCCAAGATATCTGCAGGTGAGATATCCAAACGTGTGGCTCAAAAATCGCGTGACTATGATGGCAACAAGGCTGCTGACGATATCACCTGCGCTGCGCTGTATTTCCGCAAGCCTCGCCGAACATTACTGATAACCGGGCCACCCTATAAAAAAGAACATGATCCTATATTAGCAGAAATGGCACAAAACTTTTCTGGCAAAAAAGTTATCTGTGGCGGCACAACGGCTGCAATCCTGTCTCGAGAGATGAGTATCCCGATTAAAGTGAACCTGAAAGAGATAAATAACAACCGGGATATACCACCCACAGCCAATATGAAGGGCTTTGATCTTGTAACTGAGGGGACTATCACCTTATCGCGTTGCTTAAGTGCATTGGAAGAAGATGCAAATCTGGATACGATGCCCGACAATGCAGTTAAAAAGCTGATGCGCGTGCTCTTAGACAGTGATATTATTGAGCTGGTGGTGGGTACCAAGATTAATGAAGCTCACCAGGATCCTGCCCTGCCCAAGGATTTGGAAATACGCCGCAACCTGATGAAGCAATTTTGCAAGGTGTTGGAAAAGAACTATCTAAAATCCACTAATATCGTGTTTGTGTAGGTATGTTCCATGAACGAATTACGGATGAAATACGCATGAAATACGCATCCCATCCGTATTTCATGCGTAATGATACTGCAATACGTCCAGGCAAACTGAAGGCTATAATGATGGTATCAGTGAATCTCCTAACGCAATAGAAAGTGTAGCTTGGCTGCTTTATTCACTATCTCCATATAGTCCAGAGTTTCATCAATATCCTTACCCCTGCAAACAAGGCCATGACCCTGCCAGATCAAGGCTTTTTTGTCCGAAAAATTCTCCGCGCTAAGCTTGGCAAGTTCACTGCTGCCGGGCATGGCGTAATTAGTAGCCACAATGCCTCCGGGCAGATAGAGGGGAAGCTCGGGTAGAAGGGATGCCAGATATGCGCTTAGCAAGACACTGTTGTTGTAAGCTTCTGATTGAGACAGTGCAATAACCTCGGTGGGATGGGCGTGCAGAATGCATGGATATTCGCCATTAGTGTCTGCATTATGGATGATCTTATGACACTCCCATTCGGAGGTCGGAACGGCATCCGTTGGGTAGCGGAGTTCATCATGCTCAAGCTTTACCAGCAATAGCCCAGCAGGGGGATTGTCGGCAATGTCTCTATAACGGCTGCCAGAGCGTGATACAAGAAACAGACTGCAATCGTTGCAGTTAATTCCCAGTTTAGTTAGTTTTGGTTTTATAAGCTCGGTGATTCTAATCGAGAGATTGCCTGCATTAGCTTCTGCCCAGCCGTGTTGGTGCAAAACAGAAGCTACTTTGGCAATTCTATTGTACAAAGGGTTCAGTTCGGTTAGCTGGCTTAAGAAAAATGGGGAACTGCAAATCGGCCTATTCGCCATTGTTACTTCTCTCCCGGCAAATAGTTTCCACAGCACGGAAGTTTACCTTGCCGCTGGCCATCATTGGAATGTCTTCTATTACAAAGAACTGACGTGGAACGGCTATGGCAGGTAACTCCTTTTTTAACATTTTCAATACCTTATCTTTGTCGAAATCACCTGTGGCAACCGCGGCAACAACGTCGGCACCTTTGGTTGCATTGGGCACATCTACCACGCAGCAGATAACGTTTTCTGGCAATAAGCGGCTTAAAGCATTTTCCACCTTTACCAGTGATACCATCTCTCCACCAACTTTTACAAAGCGTTTTAGCCTGCCTTTATGCCAGAGATAACCATCACTGTCTATCAGGCCTATATCGCCCGTGTCATACCAGCCGTTGTGAATACGAAGAGAGGTTTCTTCCAGGTCACCCAGGTAACCTTCCATTACCATATCGCCCTTAACCAGTATCTTTCCTTCTTCGTTAGGCCCAAGAATCTTGTCGGTATTGATATCTAATATTCTTACCTGTACCCCGGGAATGGGCTTACCAATGCTGCCAAGCTTGTGAATTCCGGGGTAGTTGGTTGATATCACCGGACTGGTTTCGGTAGCACCATAACCTTCAAAGATGGGTATGCCATGTTTCTTGGTGAAGCCCTCATAAACCTTATCGGGTAGCTTGTCTGCTCCGGCTATGGCAAAACGCAGGGTGGCAAAATCACCGGGATTGGACTTGTTCAAGTAACCGTAGAAAAAGGATGGCGTTGCGGCAATAAAGGTCGCCTTGTACTCGCGCACCAAATCGGACACGGTTTTATACTCCAGAGGATTAGGATAGGTTACCATTGAGGCACCTATTAATAATGGCAGCCAAAACTCAATGGTTAGCCCAAATACATGGAACATGGGCAGGATGCTCATAAACACGTCGTTATGATCTAGTTTTACCAGATTGGGGATAGCATCCACATTGTGCAGGATGTTCTTATGCGATAGTTGAACCGCTTTGGGTTCTTTTTCGCTGCCACTGGTGAATAGTATCACAGAGGTTTCTGTCACATCACCACTATGCACCAGCTTCTGGATCATGGCAGCAGGAAGCTTGGAGATAAGTGCAGCCTTTAGCTTTGTATTAAGCTTAACCTGGGCAAGTATGTCCTCCACAAAGATCATGTGGTCAATAGGCTGCAAACCCAGTTTATCCAATAGTTTTCTGCTGGTTAATACTGTTTTGAACTGACATTTCTCGCGAGCATACTTAGAATTCTCAATGGCCCCTGTAGCATAGTTTATCATAACAGGAACCTTGCCGTTCATTAGCGTGCTAAGCACCGATAACATGCAGCCCATAGAAGTGGGAAGCAAAATACCTACATACTTTCCCTTAATCTTGGCGATGTGTTCTTTTAGGATGAAAGTGGCAATCAGCATGCGCGAATACGTGTAATCCTTATTAGTTGCTTTATCATACACTGCGATTTTAGAACCATGTTTTTTTGCTACTTGAATGAATCGATGATGCAATTGAAGCATAGGCTTAGTCCTTTATTTTAGAATAATGATTAACAATTGAAGTTATTTTATGATATGCAGCCAGTCTTTTAGCAAGAATTCCAATCTGCCAATCAACAGCGATACGCGCGCCATCACAGTATAGCCGAATGATGCACCGAAGCTTATCATTAAAAACCAAATTCCAAGCTTGGAAGGAACAGCGGAAATACCTTCCTGTTTTTTGCTGAAATAGAAGTAGTAAACACCACAGATTGTGCCAAAGATCAATAGGATATTACCTATCATGGCGGAGGTAGTGGCTGCGTTAAATGGATTGATCATGGTAGCCGATATCTGGCTAAGCATATCACTCTTGGTGTAACGGAGCATGTTTATTCCAGCCGATGTGCCTATCATTATGGCAATAGGGAACCGACTTAACCATTGGGTTTTGGGGATTATCCTCAGTAGCATCATCAATCCTAAAGTAGCGGGAATAAGCAGGATCAAGTTACCTTTTAAATCTGTAAATAGTTTGGTGAACAAATTGGGAAGCATGATGCTGTAAAATAAATACACCAGCCAATAAGCTGCCGATAAACCAACGAACACCTGCTCTCCAAATTTGTAGAAAGGATTGTCTTTGTATAGAAAACTGAAGATGCTAAAGGTGAAGAACACCGCCATCCATAGCCCGAAAACGCTCATGAAGCTGCTCATTCTGCACTCCTTTTTCTGGCTCTAAATGCCTTGATGTTTCCAGTAAGAATAAGTAGCAAGATTAGTAAATGGGCTATGGATTGGGCATCCATCTTTACTGTAGCTGAGCCTACTCTACCAATAAGAGCTTCATATTCTGAAGCTGCTTTCAGTCCACCCAAAAGGCCGTGGAGTTGTTTTTGGCTATTAACATAAGGAATAAGCCCTGGAGCACTTACCGCAGTTGTGCCTCCCGTTACCGGGGTATTATATACATCTCTGGCAGCCATAACCCATTCTTTGATACCGGGGGTGCCAGACGAGAGTGAATTTATGTAAGCAACATCCTTTAGGGTTTTAACCTTGCTCAACATGGGAATGTCGGCATACTTGGTGCCAGATTGATCAGCAGGGAAAACATCCCGCATATTCTTGCCCATAGATTGGATCGCTACTATCCCCGCCACTTTGTAACCCATATTAACGTAGTCTTCCCCATACTTCTTGTCTGGATAGCTTTCTTTCACCTTTAGGAAGGCCTGTTCAGCGAGTTGCATCCCTTGTGGCCACAATGCCATAGCCATGATCTTATGATTACGAGAGAAAGCATGTTCTATCATGGCCTCAGCCATGGGTTGTAGCTCTGTCATGGACGCAGGATCATAATCGAAAGAAAAGATTACCACAGATGAATCAGGAGCAGATTCTATTAGTTCCCAGGCTTGCTTCGCGTAAGAGGATACTTCGGTTTTCCAGCCGATGGGAAACACTAATGGCAATGCCACGGCAACAAACAACAGCAAAAATACTATGCGACGTTCAATCAAGTTACTGCTAACTGCGCTCATTTGTCGCTCCCCAGATATGATCTCTCGATGCCAAGGATTATCCTTAGACTGCTGCCGATAATACCCAAAGCTGCGCTTATCATTATTGCACGTTGAGCGGCTGAATTGGGGTATTCCATTATGAAATCACTCAGATTGGGTAAGTGCCAAAATCTTAGCCCTTGAGGTAACCAGCCGGTTAACATACTGCCAAAGCTGGTTCTACCCAGAATTACTATCACAGCAGTAAGCATAAGGAGATTTGACTCAAAACTCCTTATAATGAAAGCTCTGTAGGCTGCAGAAGCAATAAAGAACGCTAGTAGAGAAAACATAGTGGAGGACAAGGGCATATAGGCAAACTCAAAGAGATAATCGAATGGCTTCATTCCCAGCCTTGCCTGTAATGCGGTTCCGTGGCCAAACAAACCGCCTGTCTCTTGAGTACCCCAAAACATTCCTACAATGAGCATCAGGATAAAGCTAATCAATCCGGCAAGGTAGAACATCCAACCACTATCCTTTTGTTTTATCTTATTGATGTTAGATTGGAAAAGGCTAATCTGCCCCAAGATAATGGCGAAACCGGAGATTATCATAAACCACTCTTGTAAGGTGTCTATCATCAGACTAAAGGGTCGATGGGGAATAAACTCGGATACTATAACCAACAATCCGCAGAAGAATGCGAAAAACAGAGGGAGGTTGCGCTTCATTACTGTACCCCTTCGAAGAAAGCCTTGAACCAGTGCCAACCTACTATTTCGGTTATCACTCCAGCCAGGATGAGAATAATAGTTAATAGCTTGCCAAAATCGTGACCCTTCAGGCTACCAAGCTGTTGGGGATCGCGAGATAAATATGCTGACGCGGCAAAGAGCTCCTCCCCTATCAACGTGTAGTCACATGAAACTACAAAGAAGGGAAGTTGACTGGCTTGGGCTGTACCAGAAGTTTGAATTGCCCCAGTGCTAAAACCTGTTTCTGCTAAAATCAGTGATTCCGCATAGAAACTACCCAGGAAGAAATTGGCAGCAGGTTGTTCCCGTACCATAATGCCATCGATACCTGCCACGTAACCAAACTGGTCATCAGTTAAGTAAAATATCCTTTCCTCTTTGTAAGAATCAGGTTTCCCTACCTTAAGGTACGCTTCCTTCACCACTTCTCTGGCTGCTGAAAGAACCATGGAAAACCTACAGGGGACTATTAGTTCGGTATCATATTCTGCAGAACGCTGAGCAAGCTGGCTAAGGATGGTTAAGCTGGCAATAGTTTGGATATCATCAAGATCACCAATACCTGGAACAAACAGAATGGGCTTGCCCTTTTCGGTTGCCCTGCCTACAGCTTCCTCCATCGAGTCTAATCCGCTAATACGGCGAATGTAAAATTCCTTACCCATTCTAGCCCGCTGAATGTAGATGAGTATGGCTAGGCTTACAATGACAAGAATGATGAGAAATGATAGCTTATGCATGTAAAACCACTGCTCCCTGGGTTTAGCCGATGCTCTAACGATTAGCGTATCAGTATCAGCACTCCCAATGGCAATTAGCTGGTAAGAATAGCTTTTATTGGGGATCAGGTCCCGGTCGGAATATGCCGCAGGAAGGGCAGGACCACTGAATATGGTTTGCCACACACCAAGCGAGTCAGCTCTTTGGAGAATTATGGAGTCAGCTGGTGTCTGCCAGGTAATATTCAAAGCCTTTCCTTCGTCCCAGGGAACATCCTGCACATTCATAGTACCTGGGCTTGCATAGCAAGCCAGAACAATCAGAAACAGCAGGGTTGTTAAGAGCAAACCTTTCATATCAATCCTTATTCAAAAGATTAGGGGCGTTCTAAGTGAACGCCCCGTTATAAAGTGGTTACTTTTGGAATTCTGCTTTCACTTGATCCGTTAGTTTTATAATCTCATCCAGTTGAGCAAGGGTATATGTTTTATCTTTATCGGCATTTATCACGTCTTTTACTTTTTCGACCAATGCTAGGGAAGCCACAAATTCTGGTTGATTAACAATATGCTCGGCTTTGATTTGCTTTAGGTTGCCCACCAAGCTATTGAAGGTGCCTTTTTGATCTAAGACAGTAGTTTTGTCAGCAGCATAGTTCTGCTTCAACAGCCATGCTACTCTATTGGCGGCTTCAACCCAGCCACCCATAAGCATAAGCGTGTAATTATCATAGCTTTCACTATCCCAAAGCTTGTCTTCAACCCGTTTCTTATGTACATCCAGTGCTTGTTCCAAATCCACCCAGTTTTCTTTCTCAATTAGTGCTTTGAGGTCTGCGCCCATCTGATTTACTTCGCTCTCCAATCCGATGAGTGTAGTAAGATTCATCATTTGAGAGGAAATGTCGCTTAAGCGCGCTTTATTTCTCCCTTTGGCAGCAAGGGTTGCATCTGCGGTAAGCAGACCCAATGAGAATGCGTTTCGCACTTCTTCTTGTTTGGCTTTGTATAAAGTGGTAGGTATCGCTGCCGAAATATCTTTCACCTGTAACTGATCCAGAACTCTAAAAACTTCCTTGAAGGTTGGAAGTGGAGCATAGGTGGTTATGGCAGCAGTGGTTTCTTCCGCGGGAAGGCTTTCAGGTTTTTTCTTGCAGCCAACAAGCCCAATTAACACTAACATTGCTAAAATGATGATGATTCTTGCTTTCATTTTTATCTCCTTATTCTTTGAAATAATACTTCAGCTTAACCGCAGTAACGCAGTTAAACAACACAAAATATAGGAACAATACCACGACATTATAGTCCCAAGTTCTAAGCAAACGGCCACCCACCGACTTGTAGCTGGACACAAACACGTTTTGCCCTTTAGACAAAACTATGCCATCCATAATACTCACCGAAGCGTTGAGGTAGCTGTTCATAATCTTATCTGGATTCCATTTACTGGCAATCTTTACTTTCTCATAATACCACGAGCTTTTCATTGCGTTATACTCGGAAGCCGATATATCAGCATCTTTGAATCTACGTAATTGTGTCAATTTCTTTTTTTCAAGATTGGCCATGGAACTGTGGAAAGCTGTGTTCTTAGCATAGGCCGTCGCCATTCCTTCAAATAGCCATCGTGAAGGTATTGTTTGCACAATCTCTGGTATTGGATGCTTGTGATAGATAGTTAGATTCCTATTCATTTTCTCAAACTCGATAACAGCTCCTCCAAAGATTATCTGTGGAATGAGCACTAATGGCAAAAGGTTTATTATAGCTTTCTTTTCCTTTATAAAGGCAGAGCACATTAGCCCCAGTGACACACCTGTGAATCCCGATAAGAATAGATACAATATACTTATGGAAAACAGTCCTCTTATCTCCAGCACCCAAGCTGATATCACATGATATAAAAGGGCTTGGATAATAACAAACATACTTAGGGTTATCAGCTTGGAGATTTGGTAAAAGCTTATCTTCAGGTTCATCTGAGTTTCCCGAAGTATCATTTTTCGCTCATCCAATATCTCCTCTATGCTGTTGGATATACCCAAAAAGATGAATGCTATAACACTTACAAAGATGTAGATACCGATGTTTATGTTCTGAGTATATTGATAAGGGGGACCTTGGGGAGTGTATCTAAGAATAAAACCAATTATCAGACCCAGAAGCGGAGCCTGAACAAAGGTGATATAGTTATTGGTGCGATTACGGAACTTCATTCTAAGGCTACGGCCAATGTAGCCCATCATCTGCACCAATCTGGACCCAAAGCTCTGTTTTGGACGTTTTCTTTTTACATTAGTACTGGCAGTCGATAATGGTTTACTAACCTCGTGATGGATCATTTCATACAACATTTTGCGCTTGTACTTATCCCGCCAATACTCTGGTGAAAACTTGCGTTTGGGCTGAATGAACTTGTTTATCTGCTCATACACAGGTTCGTGAAACTCGTTATACTCCGGATAGGTAATAACATCGTACATGAAGTCGGAAGTCATCAGTTGCTTCTTCTTCTCGATCTCGGTTGCCCGAACCGTAATAGCAGCAATCTCGTCATCAAAATACGAAAAGCAATCTGTAGGAGTACCGAAGTATGCCATCCTTCCGCCCATGTCCATCAGCATTACCTTGTCAAACTTTCTGTAGATACTGCTATTAGGCTGATGAATGGTTATTATCACTATCTTGCCCTGTTTGGTAAGAGAGCTCAAGATATCTATGATCTGCTCAGCATCAGTAAACGAAAGACCACTGGTCGGTTCATCACAGATAATCACCGTGGGTTCAAACAACAGCTCCAAAGCAATATTCAATCGTTTACGTTCACCACCGCTCAAGTTCTTCTTTTTGAACTCGCCTACCTTGGTATCTCTTTGGTGGGTTAGATTAACCTGATGAAGGATATTATTTATCTTCTGTTCCAAGCTTGCTGTAGATATATTTGGCATACGCAGTCGGAGTCTATACCAAAGGTTTTCATAAACGGTTAAATACGGGTAAAGCAAATCATCTTGGGGAACGTATCCAAAGAACTCCAGGTAATAGGATACATTGGCGTAAAAATCTTTACCATCCACCAGCACCTGACCGTAGGTTGGTTTAGTTTCGCCTGAGAGTATCTTTACTAAAGTAGATTTACCACATCCGCTTTGCCCCAGAATGCCAATCAAGTTTCCTTTTTCTGCGGTGCATGAAATGCTATCAAGTGCCAACTGACCATCAGCAAAGAAGTGCTTTATATCTGCTATACTCAGTGCTTTCAGCTCAAAGGGAGTTTCTATCAGATCGTAAAAGCTGTTTATTCTGAAATTCCGGCTGTTTATGGTTATTATATCCGAGTTCAAAGCCAAAGGGGTTATGCTCTCAACCAGCTTTTGATTAAGGTAAATCGTCCACCCCGGTTTAGGAGGATGTAGATAGAATACTCCTTCGCTACTTTCTATATGTGCCAGGCTCTTTTCGTTATCTATCCTGGAAAGGTCAAAAAAGTCTCTCTCATGGTTTATGTATAAAGACTTTGGTACCAAATCGTCTAATCCGATGCTGCTTCTGTTTTCGATAAGTATGGTTAGATTCCACGGAGCATAATTATGAATCTGAATAATGTCGTCGTAATAAATCTCATAGCGTTTGTTATGCAACATCTGCTTCTTGTTCAGGGCGATGCTTCCGCTACGGATTCCCAGAGAATACCATAGCCCCCTTTTGGTTACGATAAAATCATAACTGCTTTTATGGAAAACAATCTCATCATTCGCATCACGATGATTGTATATTTTTTGCAGGCAACTGTGGCAAAATTCGGTATTTCCAACATTAATCTTACTTTCCTGGTGCAATAAGATGATGCTATTAGGTTTTGCCGGCTTATCATTAATCTTTAGTGTAGTGGAAGAGCCAACTGCTACGAACAGATGATTATCGATGGAATACAATGACATCTCATAAGGTGCCAGATTTACGTTTCTAAATCGAATATCTGCGCTTAGCGACGATCCAAAAACCACGTAATCGGAAAACAGAGAGTAACGAACATGAGAAACCGAGTGATCACAGGTTAAGCTAATATCTCCGCTTCCATCTGACTCGAAGTAATCTATCAGATTTACAAATCCTTCGGGATTAAGTTCCAAACTCTTGCAAAACTCCAAAATCTCCGTGATTTCTGAGATCCTTAGTTCACCTTCTGTCTTGGCTAAAATCACCAGACTTTGTAACAATCTTACCTTGTCTAACTGTGAAAGATGTTTGTTCAGGTATTCCAGTACTTCTTCTATGGGATAGTCTGTATTTATTATCTCACTCACATAGGCTTCCCAGGATACATCAACGTGAGCGAAGAGATTGGTTAGAATGGAATACAAGATACCAATTTCCTTAGAACTGATCTCATTGTCAGATTTGAGCGTATAGACATAAAGCTTGGTAACCATGTCGATGGTTGCTTTTTGCCTGTCTTGAGCAGCTTTGGGGTTTGAATTAGCCATATAGTTTGTTCTGTCCCATACATTCTTCACAAAGGTGATAGCGGCAAGTGCGATAGAAGATGTCCATCAGCCCCTGTTGATAAAGTGAACTTTTGTTTACCTTAGCAATCTGACCTTTGTTTATGTGTCTTCCCATGAACCGGGTTATATAATTCTCTGGTAGAGCACCAAAGCTGTTCCATGATTCCATAACAGAGGCAGATAAACCGCCGTCCGATACTTTTTGGGCATACAGATACATAATGGGTAAGTAAATGTTAATATAGATGTTGTTGATCACTGTCTTCCCAAGTCCCGTGTCCGAACTAAGTAGTTCACTCTTGCCGGCAGAAAGTAGTTCCGTAAACCGCAGGTATCGCTCTTTTGGATTGGTTGATTCCTGTTCAACCTTCTGTATTAAGTAGTTTAGCAGTCCATAGGGCAAAGCATGGAACACAAATGCCGATAGCTTAATCAACCGTAATAGAGGGTGATTAACTGGACGGATACGAAACAGCTGCCAATCGATGCTGATTTTCCTGCCAAAAAACTGCTGCCGCTCATAAGCTGCGAGCAGCTTGGTCTTACTATCTGGATCAAGGCGATTAATACTTTTAACCAGTAAGCCACTGGAACAGCATAGAATGCTGGTTAAGCTAAGAGCATCCATCCCTTCTGCCTTCCAACGTTTCAGGTTCTCCATGGCTATGCTCTGGGCGAGCTGAAACATGTTAAACTTGTTCTTATCATAACCAATCGCCTCCATCATGCCTTCATAGAGAATCTGATCAAAGTCACTGATGGATAATGAGGCATTGAACCTTCTCACCTTGCCCATGAACCTCTGTCTGCCGTGAATACTTAAAATTGCCAATAGTCTATCGGTATCGATGGCAGAAAGCAGCTCACAATAGTCATATCCGCTCTTGGGAAGACCCGGTGTTGCATTTTCCATAAGCTTAACGATATCGTCCGATAGCTGCCCTTTCAGCTCCACAATCTCCACCAAGTCTCCGTTCTCTTTTATCGTATGAATGTCTGTGCTGTTATGATTCAGCACGGCATGTAGGATAACGGAGTTGTAATACTCATCCTCTTGATGGTTATGCTTTTTCCAATCCTGGGTATTTACATGGATCTCAACTGCTCCATTAAGGGTTTCGCCCTCTATCTCCAATATTGCATTCACAAAATCAGGTCCACGTTGAGTGTTGAACTGGCCTTGATATGTGACGTTTAACCGTTTTCCACTTATTGTTTTCAGGCTATTGTTTATGTGCCCTGCATCCCAGATATGGTATAGGAACTTCTCATCCATCAGAAATACCTTTGCATAAGTTGGTAACGCTGGCGGGCAGAAGCAGACTTGCTGAATGTTTGGGGACTATACTTAATGGGATTGGTAAGTATGCTTATCATACGCATGGATTGATCCCGCGATAGCCTCTTACAGCTTGTTCCGTAATAATACCTCGACGCAGTTTCTATCCCATACACTCCCTTACCCCATTCCACATAGTTCAAATACAGCTCTAGCATCCTCTTCTTGGTCATGCAGATTTCCATGATAAGTGTCACCTGCACTTCCAGATATTTACGCAAATAGTTTCTATCTGTGGTTAAGAACAGTGTTCGTGCCAGTTGATTACTGAGTGTGCTGGCTCCAAAGCGGATGCGCCCGGCTTTCTTGTTTCGCTCATAGGCTTCCTTCACCATCCTCCATTCGAAGCCGAAATGCTTGTAAAAATTACCGTCTTCAATAGCGATAAGCATGTTTTGAGTACGCTTGGGGATGTCTTTTAGGGGAATGTATTCACGGCTTCTAATGGGGTAGCCGCGAACTAAATAGCGTTGGATCATCAATGGGGTTACAGGGGGATTTATAACAGAATACAGCAATGACAGCGCTGCAATTATCCCCCAAAACCACAAATGAACTACTAATACGAATCTTGCAATCCGCACTAAGATCGGCCGTTTAGCCTTCATATACAAAAAAAAGCCCTGTGTAAGGGCTAACTATTTATTCGGCTTTGCTCTTGTTCACCAGTTCAGCAAGTCTGGCCTTACGTCTGGAAGCTGTTCTCTTGTGGATTACTCCCTTTTTGGCGGCTTTATCAAGCTGAGAATAGAGTTTGGACAGCATTTGCTCTTTGGCTTCCACAGTGTTTTCGGTGCCTAATTGCTTGGCCAATGTTTTAATTGTACGCTTTACGTAGTTGTTACGTGCATTACGTTTCTTGTCTGTCTTCATTCTCTTCATGGGTGCTTTGTGTTGGGGCATGTTATCCTCTTCTAACGATTATTTTAAATATTTGTACCATGCTGATTTGCTGCACTTATTTGTCAAGCACAAAATGCTTCCTTATGCAACCCCCGCCTAAGTCTGCAAGCCGATAATCACATCTTCCTCATGTAATTGAGATAGCTTCAGCTTATTTAATATACAATATCTTACTGCTTGCAGTTCTTTGCCCAGACTGCGCCACTGCCAGATATCCCCCCCCGCTAACCTTTCTACCGCTATCGTCTCTGGCATCCCATTGGATGGTTTGATCGCCGGATGATTTTGAACTATTAGTGTAGCTTCGAATCAATTGGCCTTTAAGGTTGTATATATTTAGCTTAAATAACCCCGGCTCAGGTGCCTTAACTGTTATTGAACTGATGTCTGAGAATGGATTGGGATAGCTGGCGACAGCCAATTGGGGTTGTGGTATTGAAGGATCAATGTTGGACACTCCGTCCCCAATAGTATAGACGATTTTGGCTGAGTATGGATAAACTGTGCCACTGGCTGTTGATGTCGCAATATAATCATCCCAACTATCCCAATCAGAAAAACCTTGCAAATAGACGCGATACTGGCTAAGGTTGCGGTTTGATGCGATATCCATCAATAGGCATTCGCTAACATCATAACTCACCCAACATGATGGCTGCAGAGTTTCATAAGTAAAGAAAGTATAGGTGCCATATACAGTGGATGGTATAACGTCATTTGAGCTGAATGTATTGCCGTAATCTATATGCTCCAATACTCCCTCGGGGCGTATTATCGAACCAATATTGAACATAGGATAAACTCCAGATTCAGAATTACCCCTCATCGCACCTGTATACATCATTAGCTGTGCAGTTTGTAACTTATAGCCTTCCGGTATATCGGGTATCTCAAAAGAAAGATAGCCGATGCTGGCAAAATGCACCATCCAACCCATGTTATAATAATCTCCAATCCATGTTTCACCCTCCTGCCAATTTGCATCTACTGTGATGTAGTTCTGTTGATAGTAAATTGAACCGCTTAAGTTATCTACTGCCAATAGTGAATCCCGTAACTCATGTTTGGCATCACCGAATGTATAAGACATGGGACCATTTACTGCTAATAGCAGACTACATAATAGGAGTATTGCGATTATGCAAATTAATCTAATGTTCATAGCTCTCTCCCTGCTGCTAACTACCACATATTTGCGTGTGGAGCACCTTTCTTACGCTTACCCTAATGGGATTGCCAATCTTTACCCAAGCGCTATGCAATCCGCTGACAAACACTGTAACCAATATTTTTTATAATCATATCAGAGTCAAGATATATATGGTTATTTTTATTGTTTCGCAGTTTAACGTAGGCTTTTATAAATCTGACCCATCTTCAGGATGCCATTATCATTGTAAGTATTCGCGTTCTGGATTAAACAATTACCAAAATACGTTTAGTCCACGTTTAGTCCACGCTAGTCCATGCAATCTAAACTTATGATTCACAGAACAATTGGCGGGCGAATCCCTCGTAAATCCCTCGTGAATCCCGGGTGGGACCCGGGATTCACCCGGGGATCGCCACGTGGTCACTCGCGCGTTTTTTAATGAATAAGAGATGAATGATAAAGATCGTATTGGTTATCCTGACTGAGCGTTAAATTAAATATATGTTTGTACGTATTATGGCTATACTGAGGTTTGCTATGTAGTTACATGCGCAATTGGTTATTGGTAAAGGACTTTAGAATATATTCAATCTGCCGGTTTACATCAAAGAAAGATACATCTCCTGAGCACCTTAAAGGCTTCCCTTGTTGCCATAGCTTATATAGATGCGATATATATTCGGCAATCTGATTGGCATCATTGCATGTTAGTCCGCTATCACTTTGGGATATTATGCTTTCAGCCTCTCCCCCAGGTTCGGCAATGCACAGTATTGGTGTGCGTGATGCGATATATTCGAAAAGCTTAGTAGTCAGCATACCCTCGTTTCCGGGATAATAATTTATTATCAGCACTAAAAGCTCGGCATTCACCATCTCATCTATCGCAGAATCATGCTTTGTAAAAGGCACTTGCTTTAGCTTGAAGCTACTTGGTGGAACTACCCGGGTGCCGATGAACGAAAGCTCAATGCTCGTTTTGTCCTGAAGCTGCTCGAGCGCAGTAAAGAGCGGGGCGGGATTTTGCCCTGCGGTAAGCTGACCTACGTACTTAATGCGAAAAGTGTCCGTTGAGCAATATTCTTTGCCGGCAAAGTCCTGAGGATTGTAGCCATTGTAGAGAATCACTTTCTTGCCAGCAGGCAGAGTATTGGCAATTCCAGAGCTTACAATGTAATTCACATCTGCCTTGCTGATCACCTTCTTCTCCAGATAGCGGTGCAACATCATGGTTACTTGCGAAGGTGGGCTTAGTTTCAGATAGTATATTTCCGACCAGGGATCGCGAAAGTCGGTGCACCAACGTACGCCGAATCTATCTTTAAGCTTCATCCCAATCAGATGCGTAGAATGTGGCGGTCCGGTTGTAATAACCATGTCGTAGTTATTGGTTATCAGTTCCTGTTCTGCCAAGTGGTATGCACTATTATTCCAGCCAAGGCGCATATCAGGAACCACCAGATTTAATCTAATCCAATATGCTATTCGCTTGAGAATTGAATCAGTTTGACTGGTCTTAAGCGAACCATAAGGCAGTTCTTTATTACCAAACATGCGCCAAATGCTACTGAAGCCCAATGGCTTACTCCGCAGTACCTTGATGCCTTTGGGTAGCTTGGTAACAAGGCTTTCATCGCGATATGGATAATCACCATCTTTGGTAGTTATCACCGTTACTTGCACTCCACGCTTGTCAAGAGCATCTATAAAGCGTAACCACCTCTGAACTGCTGCCCCTCCGCAGGGAGGAAAATAGTAGCTAATCAACAACAGCTTCTTTAGTTCAGCAGGCTTACTCCTTCGCTTTGTTCCAAGTTTATCAGTGCTGCATCCGGCTATTAATGAAGCCAAACTATCCCATGAATGAAGTTTGTTATACTCCATAATGGCAGGCTTCAGCTCAGGCTTTTGTTTATAGAAGCTTATTATTGCATCGGCGAGGCTTATGGGGTCATTGGGTTTTACCAGATAGCCTGTTTCACCGGGGATTATGTATTCGCCCAAGCCTCCCACATCCGAGGCAAGCACAGGCACACCGAAGCTATAGGAAGTGGCTATCACACCGCTCTGCGAGGCACTTTTATAGGGTAAAACACACAGGCTGCTACGGCTAAAATACTGCGCTACTTCATCATCGCTGATATAACGGAAATGGGCATCAACCGCATGTTGAATGCCAAGATCATATATTTGCCGAATATAAGCTTCTTTATCGCCATAAACCTCTCCGGCGATAACCAGCTTTAACTGCGGTATAGCACTAAGCACACGTGGCATGGCGTCTAGAAGGACATCCAGTCCCTTATATGGCTTTATTAATCCGAAGAAGAGCAGAGTATCGCATGCCCCTGAGTTCTCTTCAGCCTTATCTGCATAGTTACTATATATGGGATGAAAGCCTAAGCATGCTTTATTATATAAAGATAACGGATGCATCATACTAAGTTCGTTCATTGATGACTTGCTAAGTACAACTATTGCATTTGCTTGACTAAATACAGCTTTGCTTAGCAGCTTTCCCAATAACCACTTCTCGTGCGAAGCAACATTATGCGCCAGAATAACTTTAGAGCTAAGGGAGAGCTTGCGCATTATGAAGTAGTAAGCAGGCGCGAAAAAGGGAAGGAACCACGAGAAAACTACCCTGTCAGGTTGATAATCTGCAATAGCGTCAACGGCTTTCTTCCAGCTTAGCGGCATCCAAGGTGTAATAATCCGGAAATTAGTGAACTCATGTTCATCCAGGCTGTTATCTATCTGATTCTTGCCTGGGAAAAGCAGCTTGGGATACTGCTGGTCAAAATTGAAGAAAGCCACTTCATTCCCGTTTTCTTTCCATGCCCTTGCCAGCATCAGCGCGAATAGCGAAATGCCTCCTCTGAAGGGTGGAGCGGGGCCTACTATGGCTATTCTCAACTTAAACTCTGCAAGAAGAAACGCTTAACGGTGTCGGCATTGTCATACTTGCCAAATAGTGCCATTAGCTTTAACCGCACCTTCACGCCACGCATATCCCCTGCGAGGATGGCACCCAATTCGTGAAGATGCTTTCCGCCTCCCTCATAACCGTATTCTGGCAACACTCTTCCGGTATAGGTGCGCGAGGCAATCACCATCAGTACATTTGCGTCCATTGCCGCTTTGATGTCCGGCACTAAATCTCTTGGCACATTACCTCTGCCAAAAGCTTCCAATACTATTGCCACAGCACCGCTATCAACGCTACATCTTATGAACCTGCCGTCTATGCCAGCTACTGCCTTTATCAAATCTACTTTAGTATTTAGTTTATCTGTCCAAACGCTTTCACGGTACAAAGTGGAACGATGGTAAACCACTATGTCGGGATCAACGTTGCCAATAGGCCCATAACCCATCGAGATAAAGGCGTCTACTTTGCCAGTATCGGATTTAACAACGTCGCGAGCAGTATGTATTTCATCATTCATTACCACCAATACACCCTTATCCATAGACTCATGATGACTAGCCACCCGAACCGCGCCTACTATATTACGTGGTCCATCAAGCCCAATATCGCTGCCACTGCGCATGGCTGCAGTAAACACCACGGGTTTACGCGTAGTTAGCACCAAGTCGCAGAGATAGGCACTCTCTTCCAGTGTATCGGTTCCATGGGTAATAACTACTCCGTCATAATCCATAATCTTAAGGTCTATCAGTTTTGCCAGATCCAGCATCATTTGGGGCGTCATGTATGGACTGGGAACATTCAGGTAGTCCATAACGTCTATGTCCGCAACGTTTCTGAGCTGCGGGAACTTGCTAATAAACTCTGCGAATTCGGGGCTGGGGACAACACCAGAGGCACCTGAGGCCTTCATGGCTATTGTTCCACCAGTTAGGATAATGAGTATCTTTTTATTCATCTCAGATTTCTTTTCTTGCATCTACTTATTTGTTGTTTTATACTTAATGGGGTCAAGGAAGCCTGCCCTGCTAAATGCGTTTAGCCTTAGGCGGCAGCTATCACAAACCCCGCAAGCCTCAAAATTATCCGCATAGCAGCTCCAGGAATTCTGGAAAGGTGCGCCCAGCGTCATACCAAGCTGCACGATTTCCGCTTTATTCAGGTTCAGCACGGGAGTTCTGATTTCTATGGCATTTGCCTTTTTGCTGCCAGTGGCAATCACTTGACTGAAGGCATCAAAGAATACTTTCCGGCAATCAGGATAACCAGAGCTATCTTCTTCCACTGCGCCGATATAAATGCAGTTAGCATTTATCACCTCCGCCCAGGCAACTGCCGCGCATAGGAATGTAGCATTGCGAAAGGGAACGTAGGTGACCGGTATCTCCGCTGAGTCATTACCCAAGGGAATATCTATGCGCTTATCAGTTAGCGCGGAACCACCAATTTCGCTAAGCCAGTTATAGCTGACTATTTTATGCCTTTGGGGCTGATAGTGATTTACCAAAGCCTCAAAACAAGCCTGCTCTTTGGCTGCGGTTCGCTGGCCATAATTAAAATGCAGAAAGTTCACTTCCTCGCACTCCGCCACAGCTTGTGCGGTGCTGACCAGTGAATCCATTCCACCGCTTAATAACACAATCGCTCGGATCATAATCCTTCCCAATTATTCTCTTTGCTCTATTTAGTTTGGCTCGCCAATTGTGTCAAGCACCAATCCGTGTGCACTCACTAATAGCGCATAAATTGGTGGATGAATTGGCCTGGCTTCAGTTTTATTGACAAATAACTGCCACTTACAAAGCTTGGACTTTCTATGGATAGTACTAACGTTTTTAGCGTATTTGAGGTTAGCAGACACATCAGGCAAATAATCGAGACATCGATAGAGCCGCTCTACGTGGCAGGTGAGGTGTCTAACTTCACGCATCACAGTTCGGGGCATATGTATTTCAATCTGAAAGATGAAAATGCCACCTTGCGCTGCACTTTCTTTAAGAATAGCAATTACCGCCTTGATTTTAAGCCGCAAGAGGGTATGCAAGTAGTCTGTTATGGCAAGATTACCGTATTTGAAAAAGGCGGAACCTATAACCTTAATGTGCAGTCCATGACAAAAGCCGGCCTGGGCGCTATGCAAGCAAAGCTTGAAGAGCTGAAACGCAGGCTGAATCAGGAAGGACTATTCGATGCCAAACATAAGCAAGCATTGCCGCGTTATCCCGATAAAATTGGCATCATAACCTCTGCCACCGGGGCGGCTTTGCAAGACATTAAGAACGTTATTATGAGGCGTTACCCTGTAGAGGTGCAAGTTTATCCGGCATCGGTTCAGGGCGCGGAGGCACCCAGGCAACTAATCGCGGGGCTGAAGTTTTTTAACGATATGAATGAAGTAGAGCTGATTATTCTAACACGTGGCGGTGGCTCACAGGAAGACCTGTTTTGCTTTAACGACGAAGGCTTGGTGCGACAGATATTCGCTTCGCGATTGCCGGTGATATCGGCTGTGGGTCATGAGATAGACTTTTGCCTATCGGACTTTGTGGCAGATTTGCGTGCACCAACCCCCTCAGCAGCGGCAGAGCTGGCAGTTCCAGATAAGAAAGAGCTGAGCGCTTTGGTTTCATCTCTTTCCAGAAGGCTAAATCTGGCAGCCGAAAAAGAGCTTGGGATATATCGTCAACAGCTTGCTACTGCTAAGTTAAACGTTTCACAATATCACCCTGAAAAGCTGTGGCAAAGCTATCAGCAACGCTTTGACATGGCTTGCCTGGGTTTGGGCAATATCCACAATATGGTGCGGCAAAAGCGGCAACAATTTGCCATGGTATCTCAGCGCACGCTTGGTATTTTAAATAGCCTTTCAGAGCTTAAGCACAGCCGCGCCGAAAGTGACCTGGCAAGGCTCGGTAGTGAATTAAATGGCTATACCATGGATAAGCTAAACAACCATAACAAAAAGCTGGAACATACCCGCGAGCTATTATGGAGGCTATCCCCGCAAAACTTGCAGCAGAAAGGCTGGATTATGGCATATTTGAATGGAAAACTAATCAGTTCTGCCAAACAGATTAAGGCCAGGGATACGGTTGAACTAAGCTTTGCAGACGGCAATGCTGAAGCAAGCATCATTACTGTGAAGGAAAAGACTTGAAATACATACATTTTATACTAATGATTTGCCTTTGCTCGCTTGCATCAGCAGAAGTGCGCTCGGTATGGGTGCTTCCATGGGACATCACAAGCCCCGCCCTGATAGATGAAGTGATAGCAACTGCGCTAGATAACCACCAAACAGAATTACTGGTGGAAGTACGCTATCGGAGTGATGCGCTGTTTGATACCAGTCGAGGGGCTTCCCAATATGCAAATCCAGAGCCACGTAGCCATGTTTTAAATAATGCTAGCTTTGATCCTTTGGCATACGTTTTGGACAAAGGTCATGCGGCCGGGCTGCAAATACATGCGTGGGTGATTGTGTTCAATGCCACTCCTCTAGATGCCAAGCTACTGCAAAGAAACTATATATACACTAATCACCGGGATTGGCTTACGGTTACCGCCAACGGCAGCTATTTAAATGGCGATAATCAGTTTGGGTATTTTGTGGATCCAGGGGTTCCCGAGGTACAGGACTATCTGTTGAATGTATTGTGTAATCTGGTGGTAGGTTACCCGGGTTTAGATGGCTTGCATCTGGACTATATCCGCTATCCCGACAAACGCCTGGGATATCATCCTGTGTCTGTGACGAGGTACAATGAATATGTGGCAAATGGTAATGAGATTACCTTCAACGAGTGGCGGATTATGCAGGTTACGAGCTTTGTTCATCGTTTACGTGGAATGCTGAAAGAGCTTGATAATGATCTACTGCTAAGTGCTGCTGTGTTTGCCGATATTGCCGATGCCAATGTCGCTTACGCCCAGGATTGGGTATCCTGGCTTCAGTTAGGATTGGTGGACAGGGTCTATCCTATGGCGTATAACACGGATTTTGAGGTTTACAAACGGCAATTGCAGCAGATGAAGCTGATTGGCAAAGACGATGCCATCATTCCCGGCTTACGTGCATGGGATACAAATGGAAAATCGCTGGCAGTGAATGGGAAAATTGGCTACAACGTAACAGATATTGCACGAAGAATTGATTACACCAGGCAGCATGGATTTGGCGGTAACGCATTATTCAGCTATCCGGGGTTGAAAGTCGGTGACGCCTGGGATCAATTGAAACGCCTTGCCTATCCTGAATTGATGGCGTCTTATAGCATCAACGATCCTGATGTTAAGCAGGAATTTGGCAGTAGATTTAAGATAAATGCCTCTACAGGCGAGTATATCATTAGTATTAAAGTGCCCGAAGAAGGACGCTGGAAATGGGAAATAGCTTCGGATAAAGTGGTTTATAGCCGTTATAGATACTATATGCAAGGTCAGAACTGGGATTTTTGGAATGGTAAACTTGATGCTAGCCCCGCAAATAGCTATGATGGGCAAAAAAGCTATATCAGTCCTGGGGAGTATAGAATAAATATGCAGCGTGACGGAACCGATGAAACATATAGTTTTACAGTGCAGATTGATGAACTGGAGTTGCCGTGAGTGAACTATCCAAACAGGCAGGATTGCTATCTGCCACAGAGTTCTTTCGCTTCTTTGTAAAGAGTGTGATTGGCATTGCCCTTGCAAGGCTTATTACTCCTACGGAACTGGGCAGTTACCGTCAGTTGTTCCTGATATACAGCACCTTCTCTACCCTGTTGCTGTTTGGCATTCCACAGAGCTTGCTATATTTCTTGCCCAAATGTGCCACAGGTGAACAGCAGAAACGCTTTATTAGCCGCACATTGAATGTAACTTCAGCCCTGTCTGTGCTCTTCGCGGTTTGCATCTATCTGCTAAAGGACTTTATAGCACTTCGTTTTAATAATCCAGAGCTAAGCTCTTTGCTCGTAATATATGCCTTGTATCCAGTATTCATCTTTGTAACCCAGCTATTCAGCTTCGTAATGCTTGGGCTCCGCAGCCCCCTTCAAGCGGCTAAGTTCACTCTGTTTGCCGTGCTTTGCGACCTTATACTAATAATGGGTACCGCCTTTTTCACCAGAGATTTACGCCTGATAGTCTGGGCAGTTTTAGCTTCCGCTTTCTTGCAATGGCTGTATGCGCAATTAAAGCTGATCAGATTTAGGAATCCCATAAACACCATGATGTTTGATGGATTCAGGCAACAGCTTGCCTATTCTATCCCCCTGGGTATTTCATCCATCATCGGTATAATGGGTGTGCAGATAGATAAATTCATGATCTCCGGCTTTTTTGGGCCTGAGCAATTTGCTGTGTTCTCCATTGGTGCCATGGAGTTACCGCTCATCGGTATTCTTGCCAATTCGGTTAATTCAATTCTCTTACCAAACATGCAAGCAGAGAACCGAACTGGAATGAGCAAGCTTTACAAAGCAGCAGTTAGAAAGAACGCCTTGTTGGTATTCCCGATGGCAGCGATGTTCTACCTGTTTGCCGAGCCGATAATGGTGTTTTTGTATGGAGCTACTTATGCCGGAGCAGCAGAATACTTCAAGATTTACCTGTTTATCTTGCCTCTGCGCATCGCCACTTATGGCATTTTGTTCCAGGCGTTTGGCAAAACCAAGGTGATAATGTATAATGCGCTATTCATGCTAGTGGCAAATGTGATAGCTAATTACTTCTTTATAAAAGCCTTTGGTATGTCAGGAGCAGCTTGGGCAACCGTTTTGGTAACCTGGATTTCGGTAGTCTTGTATCTGGTATTTATGAAGAAAACACTGGGGATATACTTAAGGGACTACTTCCCCATCCGCAGTGTGCTATTAACAGCCTTAACCGCTGGACTGGCAGCATGGCTCTGCTACCCATGGCGTTTCATCACCAGTTATAACTTTTCCAACATCGTTATCGGTGGAACGCTTTATTGTATGGCTTTCTACATTATCGGTAAGCTATTTGGGGTAATCTTAAAATATGATGACGGCTTAGTGATTGACATGATTAAAGACTTTGTAAGAAAGATAAAGCGATGAATAAGCTGCTATACATCTCATTTCTCTTTCCACCCGTTGGTGGCTCGGGAGTGCAACGAAGCCTGAAGTTTGCCAGGCACCTGCCTGATTTCGAGTGGGAGCCAATTGTTTTGTGTGCAGATCATAGATTCCTGAAACAGCCAAAGGACTACTCATTAACCAGCGACATATCATGCAAGGTGTATAGCTGTTTCAGCCCGGATATCCGATGGCTGTATAAACTTATGTGGGGCTTAAGGCTACACAAGCTGGTTAACATTATAAACCGCAACCTTATGCTGCCTGATCCTGAAGTAGTATTCCTGCCATTTGCCAAACTGGCAATAAGAAAGTTGCTAAAAACACACAAGATTGACCTCGTGCTGATAACTGCACCTCCTTACTCCGCACTTTTCTTGGGCGCGTATATCAAAAAGCTCTTTGGCATCGATTATTGCATTGATTACCGTGATCTATGGGTTTTAGGAGTGGCTAGAGCCGATAACCCACCCTCAAAAAAAGTGCAAGCCCTGGAATATAGATGGGAAGCCGAGATTATTGCAGGTGCCAGGCAAGTAGTGTGCGTAAACAGTCTTATGACCACCAAGCTTGTAGCAAAGTATCCAAATCTGCTTATTGATAAAGTTTCGGGCATTACAAATGGTTATGATGAGGCAGACTTTGTGGATATACCGCAGTATAAACGCCAAACAAAGATGAACGTAGTTTTCACAGGTAGTCTATACGATAGATTTCAGCCGGATATAATCTGGGAAGCTATATCCAACTTGATTGATTCAGGCCTGATTATGCGGGAAGATATAAGTGTGAATATCTACGGTAAAAATAATCCTGCCTTTGTGCTGGGCAAATATGCTATAAGCGAGCACATCTCCAAGATAGTGAACATTCACCCCTACTTAACTCATCGCAACAGCATAATGCGCATATGCGCTGCGGATGCGCTGCTGCTCTTTTCCCCTTCCGGAAAGCATTCCGATACCGATAGCCACTCCAAGTTATTCGAATATATGCGCAGTTATCGCCCCATATTAGCAGTTATCAATCCCGATAGCATTGGAGCAGAAATCCTTAAACCTTGCGGAACATGTGTGCTTGCCGATTCCGGGTCTCTTTCGGCTATTCAAGATGCTTTATTACAACTATACTCGGCGTGGAAGAACGATCAGCAATCACTTCAGCCTGATTATGAATACATTGCCACTTATGAACGCAAAGCACTTACTGCGAAACTGGCAGAGGTATTAGATAAAGCCATGGTAGATAAAAATTGAGAGTGCTTATCATACCCTCCTGGTATCCCTATGCGGCTATGCCCTATGCTGGAAGCTTCTTTCTAGAGCAGGCAAAAGCTTTGGCCAAACAGCCAGAATTAGAGGTAAGCATTCTGAACTGGGGTCAAAATGAATTTCAGATACAATTTCGAAGACCCCTAGAAAGTATTAAACGGATGTTTAGCTATACTCAGGCATATAACAAGTCTCAGCTCATTGAGCCCAATCTTCATGAGATAACTATCCCTCACCTGAGCTGGTCAAGCAGGATTGCTAAAGGCAATATCGATGCCTTGGTAAATAAGATAAATTTCCAGACTCTCCCCGATATCATCCACGCTCATGTAAGCTTTCCTGCCGGATATATTGCCATGCAGCTAAGCCGTAGATACGATATTCCCTACATAATTACCGAGCATAGCGGTCCATTTCCCTTTCCTGAGTTCATGAAGCACGGCAGAATATCATCACTGATTAGCGAACCGATTGCCAATGCTGCGGAGGTGATAGCAGTAAGCTCTAGCCTTGCAGCATCCATAGAAGAGCATACCCATGTGCAGGCAAAGATTATCCCTAATTTGGTAGATACCGATTTCTTCGTGCCGGGGCTAGGGAGTAAGTCAAAAGAAATACTAAGATTGTTTTGCATGTCACAAATGACCATTGCCAAGGGTGCTTGGGAGCTACTGAATGCCTTACAAAAGTTAAAAGCAGAGGGTTTGAATTATTGTATGTACTGGGCTGGCGACGGTAATCAAAAGCCCAAGTTATTAGCTAAAGCATTGGAATATGGCTTAGCTAAGCATGTAATATTTACCGGGCATTTGTCCCGGTCACAAGCCCTTTATCTATACCAACAATGTGATTGTCTGGTAATGCCCAGCCACATTGAGAGCTTTAGCATTGTGCTAATAGAGGCCATGGCCTGTGGTAAACCGGTTATTGCCACAGACTGCGGAGGCCCAAAAGATATCGTAAACGACAGCAACGGTATTCTCGTCCCCAAAAGAGATGCCCGCGCTTTGGCCAAAGCCATTATGGATATGAATAATGAACTTAACTACTACAACGCCGATAAAATCCGGGAGTATTGCGTTTCAAACTACAGCCCAAATGTGGTTTGCCGATCCATCAAGAATACCTACAATTCTATTCTAAATGCCTAAGCTTCCTCTTATGAGTTCAAAACTTCTTCAATGGTAGATATCAGCTCCTCGCGCATAAATGGCTTTTGCAATGATGCCTTGGCACCAAGCTTCTGAGCCAATGGCAAATAACTGTCTGGACCAAACTTCCCTCCCCCACTCATGGCGATAATCTTTAGGTTTGGGTTCAGCGCAAGCAAATCTTGAATTGTTTCCAACCCCTCTTTATCGGGCATGATGATATCGGTAAGCACTAAGTCGGGATTGAAGTCTGTACAAACTTCCACTGCCTGATTACCGTCTCCGGCCTGACGCACATCGTATCCAGCGCGAGTTAGCATTTGAACCAGCACACTACGGAAGCTGGCGTCGTCTTCTATCACTAATATCTTTGCCATCTTTATATCCTCTATAGGTTAACATTCATCATTACAATTCATAATAGCACATCTAAACTTATGAAGGACAATTTATCCAAAAAGCGTGGCTTGTAAAGAGGATTTTAGGAAAGATGGAATGACCATCAGTGTATTTGTGGACTAAAATCTACGTTGATGCAAAAAAGGACACCCCATTGAGATGTCCTTTGTTTGGTGGTGGCGAGACCCAGAATCGAACTGGGGACACAAGGCTTTTCAGGCCTCTGCTCTACCGGCTGAGCTATCTCGCCACGTGCAAAGCATAAACTTTCAGGCTGGCTTTTTTGTCAAGCCTAAACTGTGTTTTTGTGTTTACTTTCTGTAACTATCTTTGTTTCGCTTAGCATTTTTGGTAGATGTAACAATGGAAGCTTCCACTGGCATCCCGTTGTACTTGTTTGCTTTAAAGGCTTTTAGTAATTGATTCTCGTATCTGGCATCCAAGTCTACATGGCAAAAATTATCTGATATGTTTATCTGACCAATCTCAATGCTGCGTGTAACCTTCAACCGGTTTATATACCGCATAAGTTCGCGTTTGCTAACCTGGGAATTGCGCCCTATGTTTAATCTGAAGGTCTTGAAGATAAACTGCGATTTATCTATTTCCCTTTCACTATCCTGGCCACCTTTTGCGTCCCAAGAACGCTTTTTTCGTTGATCTGGCGCTTTTTCCTCGTTTGCAGCAAGTTCTTTAATATCTTTGTAGTAGCTTAAGAATCTATTAAACTCTACAGACACGAATCTTTGGATAAGCTCTTCACGAGTCATCCAACCCAGCTTCTTATACACAGCGGGAAGGAAAGAATCTATTTGCTCACTGTCTATCGGCACTCGTTCCACCGTATCAATGAAGTTAAAGAGTTGCTTTTCACAAATCTCTCTGCCCCCGGGGATTTTGCTATACACAATTTCTCTTCCCAGGCGTTTTTCCATTGCTTTTAGAGCACTTATCTCTTTGCTGTGAATAATGGTTACAGATACACCACTTTTTCCTGCTCTGCCTGTTCTACCCGATCTGTGAATATAAACATCGGGATCGGTGGGAGCATGATAGTTTATTATATGAGTCAGATCATCAACATCCAATCCACGAGCTGCCACATCGGTGGCTACCAAAAGACGCACGAATTTGGTTCTGAATCTGCTCATCACCAGTTCACGCTGTCCCTGCGACAAGTCACCATGCAGGGCATCTGCGTTATAACCATCGTGCTGCAGTTTATCGGCAATCTCCTGGGTTTCATTTCGGGTGCGGCAGAAAATAATGCCATATATCTTGGGGCTCATGTCGGCAATGCGTTTTAAAGCCAGATACTTATCCCTAGCCTGAACTCTGTAGTAGAAATGGGCTATGTTATCGGCACCCTGTTGTTCATTTCCGGCACTAATCCTGTGCGGATTCTTCATAAAGCTCTTTGCCAGCTTGTCCACTTCCGCAGGCATGGTTGCTGAAAATAGCAGGGTTTGCTTACCTGAAGGAGTGTGGCTCATTATGTTAAAGAGATCTTCTTTGAAACCCATGTTGAGCATTTCATCAGCTTCATCCAGGATTAGCATATTTATGCTTTCTATCTTCAGTACGCCTTGACGTATCATGTCATACACACGCCCGGGAGTTCCAACAACAATGTGTACACCTGCCTGCAATGCTTCTTTCTGTCTGAATATGGGTGCTCCACCATAGACGGCTGTAGTCTTGATCTTTGGCATAAACTTGGCATAGGAAGCCAAATCATTGTTGATCTGAATACAAAGCTCACGGGTTGGACACAGAATAAGCGTTTGCACGCTCAGCTTTTCCACATCGGTTAAGCTGAGTGCGGGAAAGCCAAATGCGGCTGTCTTACCTGTTCCGGTTTGAGCAAGGGCAATAAGGTCTCTATCGTTTTCGAGTAACCAGGGAATGGTTAGCTCTTGTACTTTAGTAGGCTTTTCATAGTTAAGAGCTGCTGCGGCTCTCAGTAATGGTTCGGGTAGGGTGATATCAGTGAATTTTAACACTAAGTGATTCCTTTTTATTGATTTTGGTGCATGGTCTCAGGGAGGCCAAATTTGTAAAGCTAATAAAGCTATGTTAGTTTTGTGCTTAGTGAAGTTACGCTCATTTCTTCCCTGCTGCTTCCTTGAACGAATTACTTATGAATTACGCTTGAATTACGGATGGGATGCGTAATTCATCCGTAATACTATCGTAATTAGTTGAGAGAACGCGGCATTAAAATGGCGGAGAGTCAGGGATTCGAACCCTGGGTACCCGTAAAGATACAACGGTTTTCGAGACCGTCCCGTTCAACCGCTCCGGCAACTCTCCGCGTATTAGCTAACGTTTTCTCCCAAAGAAATCGGTAAGCAGTTTGGCACATTCAGTTTGCAAAACTCTGGCAATAACTTTGGGATGATGATTGAAGCTTTTATCCTTCAATACATTGTAAACAGAACCAACTACACCTGCTTTGGGATCAGCTGCTCCCCAAACTACCGTGCCCACTCTGCTCCCGATAATCATTCCAGCGCACATCAGGCAGGGTTCAAGGCTTACATATAGGGTATAGTCGTAAAGGAACACAGCTTCAGAAGCCATCATTTTGTCAATGATCAATTTCTCAGCATGCGCAAGAGGATTGGCTAATTGCTTGGTGCGATTGTGCTCGCGTAGAACAATCTGCTTATCCCTTACCAATATCGCGCCAACCGGAATCTCATTCTCCTCTTCGGCAAGTTTCGCTTCCTTTATCGCTTCTGCCATGAAGTATTCGTGATCGGATATGCTTAGTTCCATCATGGAGCGTTATTAATCTGAACCTTAGCCGACTTAACCTTTGTTTCCAACCATTTGTTAAACCAATCATCTTCAAGGGTACTGATATAGGCATTGCGTATCTGTTCGGGTTCTGGTTGCTCTTTTTCGAATCTAAGAGACTTAACTATGGGTACAATAAGGACTGCATTGTGGTTTACGACGGGAAGCTCATTCTTTGCCATGTGGGCATACACTGCCTGATAATATACCTTACCCAGCGCTTGGCCTGCCCAATAACTATCCATGTCTACATCCTTTAATAAAACAGATTGGGGGTTTCCTACGCTTTCCTTGCCTCCGGAGGCTGCCCAGTTTCTTGCCATCTGTTGGTTTATTTCAGCTTTTCTGATTTGTGTTAATTCGTTAGTCAATACGTCTTTAACTTCGCTCATTGGTTTCGCGGTTTGCCTTTGTATCTCTACAGCTTCAACAATGATCCATGCAGAGAGGTCGGACGAATACAACGGATTTGATAATGTTCCCTTATCGGCTTTTGCCAGCCATGCTAAAAGTGTGGGCTTAATATCAGAAGCAATAAAACCAAGGCTATCGGCAAATAGTGTGTCCGATAGGGTGTAAGCCAGGTCAAATTCATTTGCTGCGTCTGCCAGACCAATGCTTTTTGCCAAAGATGCTACCCGAGTAGCAATAACTTCAGGAGTAGCTAAAGTGGCACTGCTCGCCACAGTCTGGATATAAAGTGTGCGGTAGTGAGTAAGAGTTTTGGTGCTCTGAACCTTATGATGAATTGCCCAACCAAGATCGGATTTTAGCACTTGTGAATAAGTGCCGTCAGCCATAGTTGAAAGTAAAAAGGCGATGTCTTCTGGAATATCGCTTGTCTTAACATAGCCATAGTCAACCATCGACAATTGACCAGAACTGCTGGCTGTGTTGTGGATAATGTCCTCTGCCATGGTTCCATTATTTAATAACGACAATACTGAGTCCGCCATAGCATGAGAAATCTGTTGATCATCAAGCGCTGGAACCACGGGAATAAGTGTATATGCCAATCTGTGATAAGGTTTTAACCTGTAGCGTGTTATAGTCGAGTTATAATATTCGGCGATTTCTGCATCGCTCAAAAAAACCTTAAGTGCACCAGGATCGAATATCATTAGCTCTATGTCCGCTTTACTGCTGAGTATTTTGGCTATGTGTTTGCTTTCTTTAGGAGTTAATAACTCGTTTTCAATCAGTTTGTCTTTTAGCTTCATTATCGGGATAAGGTTTTCGAGATAGTGCTTGCGCAAGGGAGCCAGGTTTTCGGGACGGTCTGTGGTTAACGACTGTAAATATAGCTGTTTGTCAAACTTGCCATTTACTTTGAAAACAGGAGAGTTCAGTATGTGCTGGGGAATATTGGTGGAAAGTGTGTCTAGCACTTCCCGCATATTCGTGCTAATCTTATACTTCTTATAGTAGTCTTTTAGGACAACATAGCGTGTAATATTCTTCCAGGTTTCGTTAAATATCTTCTGCTTCTCTTCCTTATCCGGGCTTCTGCCGTTTTGGAAGCTGAAATTGGAGTAGTGTCCCCGATATGCGCTAACAAACTCATCGTTGCGGATGTTGGTACCGTTAATTCTTCCGGCTTCGGCTCCAGTAGTTACAGCGCAAGAGCTTAATAGAAGCAATATAGCCGGGATTAATAATGCAAGGAGCTTTCTCATTTTTCTCCAATAAGCCTGTTCTGAATGTCGCGCAGCAGTTGCCAAGCCTGCATGGGACTAAGGTCATTCAGTTCCAGTTCCTTTATCTCGTTTAGAATAGGATCGTGCTCACCTGCTTTATTGGCAAGCACTTCGAATATATCAATCTGGGGAGTCTCACGGCTAAGCTTTCTGCGAATGCTGGCTGTTAGACCTTGAGGGCTTATCTCGTGCTCTTCCAGATTCTTTAAAATCTCTTTGGCACGTCTGATAACCTTATCGGGAACACCCGCTAATCTGGCAACCTGAATGCCATAGCTTTGATCTGCCCCACCCCGCTCAATCTTTCGTACAAAGATCATTTCATCGTTCCACTGTTTTACGGCTACGTTATAGTTCTTTATATCCGGGTACAGGTTCTCCAGTTCGGTTAGTTCGTGGTAGTGAGTGGCAAAAAGGGTTAAAGCATGTTTGAAGCGCTGGATATGTTCAATTATTGCCCAGGCAAGCGATAAACCATCAAAAGTGGAAGTACCTCTGCCTATCTCGTCTAATAGAATGAGTGAGTTAGCCGTAGCGGAATTTAGTATATTGGCAGTCTCGATCATCTCTACCAGGAATGTGCTCTGCCCCTGAGCAAGGTTGTCTGAAGCTCCAACCCGGGTGAACACACGATCAAAGATTGGTAGATTCATCTGTGCAGCCGGAACATAGCTACCCATTTGTGCCAGTATCACCAAAAGACCAACCTGGCGAAGATAGGTAGATTTACCAGCCATGTTAGGACCAGTAATAAGGGCAATACTGGTGTCGGGATAGTCCAGAAAGGTATCGTTGGGAATAAACTCGTCACCCTCTACCAGTTTCTCAATAACTGGGTGTCTGCCATCCTTAATCTCTAAAGAACGTGAGTCGGTAAATACCGGGCGGGAATAGTGATTTTGCCATGCTAGAAAAGCAAGAGATGCATATACATCTATCTCTGCAATTACTTCGCTCAAGCTCTGTAAGCGCGGTAGAGCATCAGCAAGGTTCTGACGAAGTTCTTTGTAAAGCTCATACTCCAGGTTCTTGATCTTCTCTTCGCTTGATAGTACTTTTGTTTCGTATTCCTTAAGCCTTGGAGAGATGAAGCGTTCTGCATTGGTCAAAGTTTGCTTGGCTATGTAATAGTCTGGCACTTTGTGTTTGTGCTGAGAGCTTACTTCCAGATAATACCCAAATACGCGATTATAGCCAACCTTAAGGGTTGTAATACCCGTTTTTTGGCGTTCTTCCTCTTCCAGCCTGGCAATCCAGCTTTTACCGTCGTGAACAAGCTCCAGAAGTTCGTCTAAATCAACATTGTAGCCCTTTAGGAATATGTTGCCCTCAGTTATGGTAATGGGAGGATTCTCGCGTATAGCACTGTCTATGGTAGCAATTATGTCGTCAAACTGCGCCATGCTACCTGTCCAGTTCGAGAACAAATCATTTTCCATTATAGATAGCTTGGCCTGGATGTTACTTGCCGATAACAGGTATGACTTAAGGGCAAGAAGCTCACGGGGATTTATGCGCAAAGACCCAAGTCGGGAGGTTATTCTGGCGATGTCGCCAATCTCCTTCAGGTTGCTGCGAAGCTCTTTCAGGTGCGCGCTTTTTTGCATGAATGCAGCAACAATGGCTTGTCTGGATTCTATGGCAGATTTGTCCATCAGAGGATGAAGCAGCCATTGCTGAAGCAAGCGCGAACCCATAGGGGTCATGGTTTGATCTATCACTGAGATCAGGCTTCCATGCCTGCTTCCATAACGCATGGAACGAGTTAACTCCAGATTCCTGCGACTTATCTCATCCAGCTGCATATAGTTCGACAGTGAGTAGTATTGTAGTGTTGAGATATGCTTTAAGGGACTGTTATACAAGCCCTCAACGTAGGCAATAGTTGCCCCTGCAGCCGTAGCACCAAGGCTCTTGTTGTGTGCTCCGTATGCTTCAAGCGAGCTAACTCCGAAATGCCGCTTAAGAATTGTATTTGCTTCCGAGACTTGGAACTGCCAGGAATCAAATATACTTATCGTTGGGGTGTGTTCAAGATGCATATCCTTTACTAGCTGCTCGGCAGCAAGGCTATCCACCACAATCTCAGCGGGCTTTATGCGTGCAAGCTCGTTTGGCAATTCTGCGGCACTTAACTCGGTAAACAAAAATTCACCTGTAGATAAGTCAAGATGGGCAAGACCAATCTTCTTGGCTGAATCTAGATAGTACACAGTAGCAAGATACACGCTGGCATCACCCTCCAAAAGGTCTACATCCAGCACCGCACCTGGAGTAATAATCTCAGTTACCTCACGTTTAACCAGACCTACTGCTTTCTTGGGGTCTTCAGTTTGCTCACAGATGGCAACCTTTAATCCAGCTTTTATCAGCTTATCCAGATAGTTGCTTAGAGCATGGTAGGGAAATCCTGCCAAAGGGACGGGGTTTTCATCATTCTTGTTTCTGGTAGTAAGGGTAATATTAAGGATACGTGAGCTTGTATGCGCATCTTCAAAAAAAGTCTCGTAAAAGTCACCCATGCGAAACAGAATAAGCTTATCTGGATGCTTTTGCTTAACCTCGAAATACTGCTTTAGCATTGGGGTGAGTTTCTTATCTTCCAACAAAGCCTTAACCGTTAACTAGTATTGCGTAACGAAGCTATTGATGTCGTTGCTTGCCAGGATGCTCTTTGCGGCTTCTGCTTTAGTTTTTTCTTCAAAAGAGCCACAAACCACAACCCAGGACTTCTTCCCGCTTTGCACATCTTCGAAATAAGCGGCAGGTACACTCAATAAGCGAATGTTCACAACCAAACGGTTAGCATTATCTTCATTTGAGAATCTTCCTGCCTGTAGCCAATAACCGCTGTTGGGCTTTGCTTTCAGTTTCACGGGAGCGCTGTTTGGCAATGAAACAACTGGGTTTGTAGGGGTTATGGATGGCACCGACGTTGTATTCGCTTCTTCTGTGGGGGCAGATTCGGGAATGGTAGCAATTTGCAGCAATGAATACGGGTACAAAAAGCCAATATCTAAGCTACGGTTTTTTGCCCGCAGCTCAAATATCCTATCTTCTATCAAGTATGCAACTTGAGAGTATTTATCCATTTCATAGCCTCTTCTATAAAGGCCTAAAGCATCGCTATGCTTGTCTGCCATTTCGTTGGCATAACCCAAACGATACCATAAATACTGCTCGTCAATATTAGGTAGCTTCTTGTTTAAGAGTGCATTCAGTGTAGTTACTGCACTGTTAGCTTTACGTTGCATTAAGTAACACTCTGCTATCAAATAATGTGCAGCTTCTGTATATGTGCCATTGGCTTCCATTCTGAGGTAGTTTTCTGCATTGTTTATCGCACCTGTGAAGTCGTCTTCCCACCACGAACAATAGCCCAGCCAGTAGAACCGCTCCATCAGCTTAGTAGAACTAATCTTGCGAAGTGCCGTTTTTGCAGTGGATATATCGCGATTCAAAATATGGAGTTTACCCAGTTCTAACAGGCTCAGATTTGCGTATTCGGTTTTGGGATACTTGCTAACGACCAGTTCAAATGCAGCAATAATCTCAGTTTGTTTGAGTTTTAGTAAAGCAGAATAGTAGGCTATGCAAGCCCGTTCCTCATCGCTATTTGGCTTCAGCGTAACCAGCGCATCCTGAACTTCATTTAGCTTTCCCCGGTCATACATATTTTCAAGATCGAGGAAGTCTTTTCTAATAGCTGCCACAGCAACTAAACTCCAGCAGATTAAGATGAATAAAACGGTCAGTTTCAGATTTATATGCGGGAGTTTTGTATGCATTAGTTACTCATTGAGTTTAGCAGATCATTGTTGGTTGCGGTAGTTTGCATCTTCTTACGTAGGGTTTCTATGCCTTGAACAGGACTAATGGTTTTCAGGAACTTACGCAACACATACATACGGCTAAGCTCCATCTTGGTTAAAAGCAGTTCTTCACGTCTGGTTCCGCTCTTCACTAGATCAATAGCAGGATATAGCCTGGAGTCGCTTATTGAACGATCCAGCACCAGTTCCATGTTTCCAGTACCCTTGAATTCCTCAAAGATAACCTGATCCATCTTACTGCCTGTGTCTATCAAGGCGGTTGCTATAATGGTTAAGCTACCTGCTTCCTCGGTATTACGGGCAGAGCCAAAAAACTTCTTGGGCTTGATAAGTCCATTGGCATCGATACCACCGCTAAGCACTTTACCGCTGGATGGAGTTACGTTGTTATAAGCACGTGCGAGCCTTGTGATACTATCCAGAACTATTACCACGTCCTGACCAAGCTCAACCATACGCTTAGCCTTAGCCAGAACCATTTCTGCCACAGCAGAATGATTCTTGGGAGATTCATCAAAGGTTGAGCTTATCACTTCCCTATTACCCGGCTTTAGTATCTTCTTCATCTCGGTTACTTCTTCGGGACGTTCATCCACCAGCAACACAATAAGATATACTTCGGGGTGATTACTCAACACAGCATTGGCAGTGTCTTGTAACAAGGTGGTTTTACCGGTTCGCGGAGCAGCAACAATAAGGCCACGCTGACCCTTTCCGATGGGAGTAAACAGGTTTATAATACGAGTAGAATAGTTTTGCTGGTCAAACTCCAGATTCAGCCTCTCGGTGGGATAATAGGGAGTTAACTCGTCAAATGTCCTTAAATCCTGCATGCAGGTGGGAGCCATGTAGTTTACAGATTCCACTCTCAATAATGCGTAATACTTCTCCCCCTCTTTGGGTGAGCGCACAGGACCGCTAATCATATGGCCGGTTTTTAGTCCGAATCTTCTTATCTGCGTTAATGACACATATACATCATCTCTGCCAGGATTGTAGTTATTTTGGGGAAAGCGTAAAAACCCAAAGCCATCATCCATTATCTCCAAACATCCGGTAACGAACGCCAAGCCTTCCTGTGCAGCCTGAAACTCCAGCATTTTAAAGATCAGTTCATTTCCCTTCATTTGGGTGTAGCCTTGCAGACCTATCTTTTTCGCAATGCGATTTAATTGTACTTGATTTAAGCTAAACAGATCGTCTTCTATTAGCATTATCTATCTCCTTTTTGGTTTGTAACCTGTTATAATGTAGCGGCTGGCACTTGCGCAGCCTATCTCGTTAATTCTATGCAGTAGCGTGTTACCTTCTGCAATCAACGCCTCGCTATCTGGCATTGTCTGAAGTCGCTTTATGGTATCTTTGCAGTTGTTTATCAAGCTCTCGCAATTTCTATTGGGATTATCTACTGGCACATAGGAATCGATGATGCTCATCTTAGATAAGTGCAATTCATTGGCAAAAGCGTTAAGTTCTTCCTTGCTGTAGGTACTTCGGTGATACACTCCTCCCAGTCTGTCCACTCCAGCAATCCAGTGATGCATCATTACATGGGTAAGCTGGGCTGGGCTTTGCTTTCCATCACAATACATTTCAGAAACAAGCAGCATAGCTCCGGGTTTTAACACTCGCAGGAGTTCATTAATAACCGTTTTGGGATTCTGAAGATGGTGTAGAGAATTGGAAAGGCATACCAGATCAAAGTATTCATCTTCAAACTGGATAGTTTCGAGGTTCATCTTAAATATCTCTACGTCGTTTTCCGGGAAGAGCTTTTGAGCATAGGCAACACTCTTTTCTGAATTGTCGATTCCGATTATCTGGGTATAGGATTTCAAGTTCTGTTTCAGGGTGTGAATAAAGTCCCCTCTGCCTGTAGCTGCATCCAAAACATAAGCGGCATCTACCTCAGATAGAATCTTAATGAGCTCCTTCATTGGATACTCCTCGCTTGTTAATAATATGATATGCCGATAATGGTTATACATACGTTAGGTTCATAGGGCTATACAATAGCACTGAACCCGAATTTATATATGCACCAAAAAGAACAATTTCAGTATTCACTAACCGGGGAAAATGGTATGTTATCCGAAAACTTTAGCTTCTCACACGGACAACGGCTTGTTCTCTTGACATGCTATCCAGCAATCAAATCTACTGTTTCAAAACATCTGTTTTACGTCAAGTAATATCTTTATCATATCAGCGGAGAAGACTTGTGAATCAGGTTTCGATAGTGTTTACGGATGATATCTATAAAGTTAGGTTCGCGGTATTCAGAAAGGGTTTGCCTGGCTATCTTTTTTCCCCAGCGGTAAAACTCTTTGTATTTATGAAATGCAAAGGGATTAGCATGAGGCATTGCTGCATCTATTACAATATCTGGTTCGTAGCTGATTGTATCCCGCAAAGCAAGATATGCCTGGTTCTGAAACACGGACTGAATTACCACTTCCGTGCGTAACAATCGCTTCACTCTGCGGGTAGAAGTGTCTGACAAGTCAACTCTTTGGGCATTTTGCTGCACCATCGGCAACACGTTCACGGCTATTGTAACATCACTTTTTATCATATTGGCAAATCCAAGCGGAAGGGGATGCTCAACCCCACCATCCACAAGCTGGTATTGCTTGAACATATAAGGTGTAAATATATAGGGAACAGAGCTAGATGCCCGCATGGCATCCGCGTAAAAGCCCTTGTCGAATAAGACAGTAGAGCGGCTTGCGAGATCATAGGCGCAGGCAACATATGGCATCCTGCCCTCTTCTATAAGGGCATCATTCGTCCATTCACGGAATAGTTTATAGGCTGCTATTCCGTCGAATAAACCTCCAATGCGCAAGTCAATACTGAGTGGGGAGAGCACCTTGGCATTGCTTATTCTGCCGGCTATCTCCAATATAGCTTCACAGTCCAGGCCCCTGGCATATAGTCCACCCACTATTGCCCCCATACTGGTTCCAATAATTCCACAGATTTCAAACTCCCGCTCCAACTCGCTCAATACACCAATGTGTGCCAAGCCGAGAGCAGAGCCTCCCCCCAGGATTACCGTAGCTTTTCTTTTTTCTATCATTTATATCACCTCACCACCTGCGTAACAATTAGTGGTTCCCGCCCATTAGTCAAGTTAATACTTGGCTGCTTGCACGTTTTACTGTAGAATTACAGATGAACTACGCATCTCATCCGTATTTCATGCGTAATTCATTAGTATTTCGTTCAAGGAAGCAGCAGAGAATCAGTAGCAAATCACTACCAATCTACTAAAAAAATGGGTGCAAGCAATGTTACACCCATCTTCGATATCAGTAGTTATCTAGCCGTTTACAAAAGCTCTATTACCAGGAACTTTTGCTTACGGAAGTTTGTAGGATCGGTTACAGTAAGCACGTTTTGCTCGCCAATTTTTTCTACTTTATAGCTGGTGGCTACATGGTTAGAAAGCACAGAAAATCCTTTCTTGGAGGAAGGGAAGCTAATCTGTTGGCTATCCATCAAGTTCATTTGAGTAAACTTCGCTGTTTGCAATTCATGAGCAACGGTGCTAACCTTGCCTATGCCCAGCAATCCGCCTTTACGATCTATTATTCCCTTATCCATCAATTCTTTGCGGGTGCCGAAGATGTAATAGATGGTATTGGCATCTAAGTTTTGCTGAGTTAAAAGCTGTTGTTTTTCCGAAATAGTCTGATCTCTTTTTTGGAGTTCAGCAGCGCTGGTCTTACGTTCTGTTTCCAAAGTCTCGTTCAGGATGCCAAGGCGTTGTTGCAGTTCGTCCATAATCTTTTCTTTGTCAGAAATGCTTGCCTTTAATCTGTTAACTATGTCCTGCACTCCCTTAAGCTGGTTTTTTGAGGCAGACAGCTGACGTTCGAGGTCGGATATTTTCTTTTTATCAGCTTCAATCTGGTTGCGCATATTGGCAATTGAGCTAACGATACGGCTACGTCTATCCTCCGGGGTGCTGCCCGGCATTTCGCTTTGGGTAAAAAGCTGTCCGGAAAGGTCTTTATCTAAGGATTCAAGACTGGATTGAATTTCTCCAATAGTGGCAGTGGAATTATCGTAGAGCTCCTTTAATTCTTCGTTTGATTTCAATAGGGCTTTGGTTTTGCCATTGGAGCCCATCCACAATACACCAAATAGTATTGTAAGAATGGCGAGGATGGCGAGAATAATAGCATTCGTTGCTTTCATGCTTGACTCCTTTTTGTTTGTTGTTATCTTGTCACCAAAATGATAATACGATTTTATGTCAAGGCAAAAAGGATTATTTATAATGAATTACGCTTACTTATCTGACTGGGCTGATGAAACGAAGAATTTTTCCGCTTCCATAGAGGCTTGCCACCTGGTTGAGGATAGGTTTGTGATATCGCTAAAAGGCAAAAAATACTTGTTTGTGGTACTTAACTCTGCTGATTCCTTTCCCTACATAGGCGATGAGACCATTGTACCTGATGCCACTAAAGCAATGATGTCTATGCTGAAGAACACTCAGATTGTTGGTGTCAGGATGGCAGATAATGATCGCATTATGTATCTGGATATCCTATTTAGAGACATCTATCAACAAAGCATTAATTACGTAATGATCCTGGAACTAATGCCCCCTCAGGCTAATGTGATTCTATGCCAGAAGCGTAACGATAAGCTATTGATAATTGATTCCCTGCGCAAATACAGCTATGCAGAGAACCCCCAAAGGCAAGTGCTGCCTGGCTTAACCTACATTCCGCCCAAAACAGCATTCAAGCCCTCGCGTGATAAACCCGAAAAGCCTTATCCAGATGGCAGTAATAGCTGTAATGATTACTTCAAGAACCGATATGAACAGGTGCTGAAGCAACAAGGCATTAACCAGAGAAAGCAAAGCCAAACTGCTCAGTTGAACCGCGAGTTGAAGAAGCTCCATAAGAAGTTACAATTGCAACAAGCCGACCTGGCTGAAGCAGAAAAGGCAGACTACTGGCGGGATTGTGCAGAAGCCTTGAAGCCCAATTTAAAAAACATTGAAGCTGGGCAAGCGCAGTTTTGCACGATTAACTATTTCGACCCCGAGATGCGGGAGATTGCAGTAGCTTTACAGGTAGATAAAAGCCCAGTGCAAAACCTTCAGCACTACATTAAGAAATATCAAAAGTCAAGAAAAGGGCACGCAATCATACTGGAAAACATCGAAAGAACGCGCATGGAGATCGCCAAAACCGAGGAGTTGCTAAGCAGAATTGCTGCCGGTGAAGAACTGGACTTGAATCTCAAAACCGGAGCTAGTGCCAGCCAGATAATCCAAAAAGCCAGTATTGTGGATAGACTCCTAAGCTTGAAGATTAATGACGACTGGCAGATTGTGATCGGCAGAAAGGCAAAGGAGAACGACTTTATAACCACCCAGCTTGGCAGGCCACACGACTGGTGGTTTCATTGCCGAATATATCACGGTGCGCATGTGCTATTACGTTGTTTTACCAAAAAGAATCCCAGCCTTGAACTGATTAACCACTGTTGTAACCTTGCAGCATGGTATTCTCAGGCTAAACACTCAGGCAATGTGCCAGTGGATTACACTCAAATTCGCCACGTTCGTAAGCCCCGTAAAGCCGCTCCCGGGTTTGTTACATACACAAATCATCACAGCGTTTACGCCACGCCAATGGACTTGCGAGAGCTACGGGAGATATTGAGATTGTGAAAAAACATAGGCTAAAAGGAATAATCCTTAAGCAAATTGAGTATAGCGAGAACAGCCTGGTGCTGCGCTATTTAAGTAGAGAGCATGGGTTAATAAGCATTCTTGCCAAGGGTGTGCGAAAACAGGCAGAGAAGATTCAATTCACAAATCTGCATGAATATGATATGGGACTATCTGAACCGAAAGAAAGCGGTTTGTGGCTATATAACGACCATGATTTGCTTGCTAATTACTCTACGTATCCTAATCCCGCAACCTGGGCTGCTGCTGAGTGTGGGATGGAACTAATCAGCCAGATGATAATCAGTTCCGATGAGCATGCACATATCTATGATCTTGCTATAAGCTATCTTGAATACTTAAACCAAGTTAATACCAATGCCATCCTTATCTTCTGGCGCTTCTTTATTCGCATGCTTCGCATTGGCGGAGTTGGAGCTCCACAGGATTTCTGCTGTGTTTGCCATCAATCTTTAGACAGCTATGATGTAATCGACCTTCAGCATGGTGGATTGTTGTGCCATGCCTGCCGTCAGGATAATAGCAATCATGAAAACCAGCAGAAGCTATCAGAACTAAGCAGCCAGGTTCTAAGGTTGATGCCAGAAATAGGTAATCACTTAGGTGAGATAAAGCTAAGCAGAAGAGAAGTAGGCGAGATAAACTTACTTCTGGAGCGGTATTGGGACAGGCACAATAAACAGACGCTCAAACTTAAAAGCTTGAGCGTGTTAGGTCAGTTTTATGCTTAGATTTTAGAATGGCTCGAACTGGTTAATCTGCCAATAGTATTGCTCGGCTTCTTTTTGTACTGCCAGCAGATCGTCGTAGTGCTTCCCTTCCCATTTTACCATAAGATCATAGAATGACTTTAGAGTAAGATTGTCAGCTTCGTTCATGCAATTACGATAATGCTCTATGGCATCTTTTTCGAGCAGCAGGGCTGTGGATATAGCCGAATAAAGTACCTGATCTTCACCAATGCGTTTTAAGAAGCCCTCTGTAATCATAGGGTGCTTATCGGCAGGCATACTGATGCTCTGGCTCAAATCACTCGGTTGCAGGTCGTTAGATATTTCCTGGTAGTATTGCAGCAAGTAGTTGTAATGCAACCTCTCTTCTTCTTTTCGCGAGGAAAAGAAGTCCTTCACTTCTGGATCATTGGCATGACTGGCAGCATTGGCGTATAAAGTAACGCTGTCCATTTCTCCCTGCATAGCTTTTTTAAGAGAGCTGATAAGTTTTTCTTTTAGTGCCATGTTAACCTCGTATCTTGTCTGTATTATTCATAAAGTAAAGTATAATCAATGAACTGGGCTTTGTCAAGAAAGCCTTCGGTTAGAGAATTAGACGATCAAATTGATAATGCAAAATGTCTATTGACAAAAAAAGTGAACGTGCCTAAATTGGCTAACAGTGTAAAGTTAAGGAGAAAAAGTGAAGCGAGGCATATCAATAGCGATTATGCTTGCCATCATGTTACTGATTGCAAACCCGATGTTTGCAAATAGCATAGCAGATAAGTCTGTTCAATGGTTAGCAGATAAGGGGCTTAGTCCCACATGGATAGTGCTTATCATATCCATGCTACCGCTAATTGAGCTACGAGGCAGCATACCTGTAGCGATAATACTCTTTGGTATGTCTTGGCAAGAAGCAGTTACTCTCTCTGTTATAGGAAACATGTTACCAATTCCTTTGATTTTGCTATTCATGAATTGGTTCTTCTCTGCTATTTCAAAGTTTAGCTTGGGAGCTAAACTTACAAACTGGCTTTTTGCCCGTACCAGACGTAAAGGTAAGTCCATCGAAAAGTATGAGGCCATAGGCCTGGCAATATTTGTTGGTATACCTTTACCCGGTACCGGTGCGTGGACAGGAGCTTTTGCTGCCAATATATTCGGCATCCGCTTTTGGCGGTCTATGTTGTTCATACTAATAGGCGTATTAATGGCTGCTGCGATAGTTGCAGTGCTATCGTTAATGGGGAATTTGGCAATATCATGAATGAGAAGAAGAAAAAACCAGAGCGTGAGTATAACATATTTTGGTTGGTGGGAGAAAGCTCGGGAGACCTACACGCTGAGCTACTAATGAAAAACCTAAATGCTGCTATACCGGAACTGCATCATGTCGGCATAGGCGGTCCACGAATGCAAAGACAAGGCTTGCGACAAATCCTGCCCTTCAACCGTTTTGCCGTGATGGGCTTCGCCGAAGTATTGGCTCACCTTCCCTTCTTTATGTCTGTACAGCAAAAGATACGCCATCTTTTCGCACGTAGTAAGCCTGATTTAGTAATCCTGGTAGATTATCCCGGACTGAACATGCGCATCGCCAAGCTGGCAGATCAGTATCGCATTCCAGTTCTATATTTTATTTGCCCTCAGTTTTGGGCTTGGAAGTATGATAGAGTATATAAGCTGCGAGATTACACTCAGCATGTGGCTTGCATTCTGCCATTTGAACAAGCGATGCTTGAAAAGCACGACGTTAACTGCAGCTATGTAGGGCACCCGATTGCCGAAGAAGTTAAGTTTGAAATAGACCGCGATAAATTCGCCTCCATATTCAAGCTTGATCCTAACAAGAAGTGGATTGGTTTCTTTCCCGGAAGCAGAAATGATGAGATTTCCCGAATGTTACCGATATACCTTAAGGCTGCCGCCAAGTGGGACAGCAAGTCCTATGAACTGCTATTTTCCAGAGCCCGGAATGTAGAACACTCAAAATATATGGAGCATATAACCAAAGCTTCTGGCAAGCATTTTAAAATAATTGATAGCTATACTTACGAAATGATGAAATACTGCGATGCTTTGGTGTGTACATCAGGCACAGTTACCCTGGAAGCGGCTTATATTGGCACCCCCATGATAATCTGCTACAAATCATCTGAGCTTTCTTTCAGCATCGGGAAAAGACTGGTGAATATAAAGCACATAGGATTACCCAACATAGTACTAGACCAAGGCCTGTTACCTGAATTAGTGCAAAATGACCTCCAACCGGAAGCTATCTGCAAGCATCTTGAAAACATCATGAACAATGCAGCGGTTAATGCAAAAATCCGGACAGAGCTTGCCAAATTGCAAAACATGCTAAGCGACAAAAAACCATCAGTTGAAGTGCCAATAATTGTAAAAGACTTGCTCCATACCTATGCATAAAGCCATTTTCTATATTGAAAGGAAACTGGCTGCAAAGCTGCTTTTAGGCTTAAGAGCAACCATCAAGTTCAGAATAAGCAATCAAGAAGCCTCCGATAACCTTCGCTGCATATATGTGTTCTGGCACCGAAACCTGTTGTTGTTAACCATGCAAAGAATTAATTCTGGAGCAGGGGTTTTGGTTTCTTCATCAAACGATGGCGAGTTAATCGCGGGGCCACTGGAAGAGCTGGGGTACAAAGCTATTCGTGGATCAAGCTCACGCAATGGCTCCAGAGCTATGTTCGAGATGATTAGAGCAGCCAGAGATATATCTTTAGCTATAACTCCGGATGGACCCAAAGGACCCGTAGGAACCATGCACCCGGGAGTATTTCAGGTTGCCTTGTTAGCTGGCATTCCGATTGTGGCCATTGCGGCTAACGTAAACAAAGAATGGGTATTTAATTCCTGGGACAAGTTCCGTTTCCCCAAACCTTTCTCAGAAGTTACGGCTGTATATTCCGATCCCATTTATGTAGATAGCAAAGACAGTATCCCAAAGGTAGAACAGAGCCTGCGTGATTTCTTTGCATGCCAGGAGAAAATATTTAACAAGAGTAAAACATGAAAAGAGCATCTAACTTAAGTCCTGAAAATCTGGAACGAAATATCATTGTTTTGGTAAGCTTGTTTTGTGCTGGGTTATTGGTGTATTTAGGCATCAAGGGGCCATTGATAATGGGCGATATCGCATACAAGACACACGATACCGTGTACAATCAGCTTATCGCCCAAGACGCAGTAAACACATTTGTAATAGCACCCATTCTGATAATTGGTGCGCTGGCCCTGGCCGCCAGGAAACGCTACGCAAAGTATTTGCTGGTGCTTACCCCTCTGTTCCTTATCTATTACGCGATAAGCTATGGAATTGGTTGGGAATGGATGGCAAGTGATTACCAGGGAAATAGCGAGCACTATTTCTTTCACTTTCTAGGCGTTCTGATAGCCGCGTTACTGATACTGCTATACAGCTTTACTGCCTTTAAATCAAAACGCAAACCGCAGTTTAATCGCAAGGCTTTAGTTATTTATTCCATTGGGCTGGTATTGTTCCTCAGTCTGTTTGCGTTGATGTGGATGAAAGAGATTTTCGAGCTTTATGCAAATGGCACAACTCGCGGTTATGAGCTTGCTCCAACAGCTTTTTGGCTGGTTCGTCTCTTCGATTTGGGTTTCAGTATTCCATTGGGTTTTATTAGCTTATATTTGCTTTGGCTACGCCCCGGCAGCAGTTTTCCTTTGCAAATGCTTATCTATGGCTTCTTTCTTAGTATGAGTGTTGTGGTTAATGCCATGGCATTGGTAATGTATTTGAATGGAGACCCAACCTTTGATCTTTATGGTTCGGTTATTTTCATTGTTCTCATGGCTATTGTCTTTTTTGGTTATGGTTTCATCCTTCGTGGATACAAGCGTTAAATATTGGATAATTGCCTGGCCTTCCCTGCTCCTTCCTTGCTGCTATCTTGTATTCGACACAGGATAGCAGCAAGGAAGGAGCAGGGAAGGCAAAAGAGATAACACGTCTTAATGCTCATTAGTCATCAGATTTGAATCAGCATTCATTTTGAGATGTTTCCTAAGCAAGTTTGAAGATAGTAACAGCAATAGCATGAAAGAAGCATTATGCTATCCATAAGGGATGATAATGTTTACAAAGATGCTGGTGCGTGATTGTTGATTTCCATGCACATGAAATTGCGCTGTAGATAAGTAAAAGCAGCTTTTTTCTATTGACAGCAGAAGGCAGAATTAAAAATTGTGAATCTTCAGTGTGCCGAAGTGGTGAAATTGGTAGACGCAGTGGACTCAAAATCCACCGGGCTTTGCGCTCGTGCCGGTTCGATTCCGGCCTTCGGCACCAAAACTAAAGGAGCTAACGGATATATTTGCTATCCCCAGCGATATCTGTTCAAGCAGTGAACTGGCATAATCTGATTGGTTGTTCACTATTCCGGTCAGGTTGTATTAAGTGGTCACCCCTTGTCAGGCTATATTTCCTGAACCTGAATATTGTGTTAACCCCTGGAGGTATTAATGCTGAAACGCCATATAATTATAATGAGCCTGTTAGTTGTAATGGGCTTACCGATTGCCCTCGCCGGCATCTCACAAGGTTCCTTGTTATTCCTCACCTTTGAACCTGGCGGACGTGCCAACGGTATGGGCAGAGCTTATTCTGCTGTTGCCGATGATGCTTTTGCCATGTGGTGGAATCCTGGAGCAACTGCCTTTAACAAGAAGACTCAGTTAGCCGGAAATCACATCCCCTGGTTGCAAGGCTCTGGGCTGGACGATATGTTCTATGAATTCCTCGGTTGGAATCAGTACTTCTACGGCATTGGAAACCTTAATGCCCATATCATCTGGCTAGACGCCGGAACTCAGCCTCACACAGGAACAAACCAGGAAAACTACGGTGATTTCCATAGTTTCGACGTTGCCGGTGCCGCCGGATATAGCTACGAACTGGTGCCTGAAAAAGTGGGATTGGGCGGAAACTTCAAACTGATTTACTCCTACCTTGCCCCTGGAACAGGTGCTACCGAGAAAGAAGGAAGTGCCTTTAGCTTTGCCTTTGACCTCGGTGCCAAGCTAAAAGACATTGGTGTAAAAGGCTTGGATGGTGCTATCGTATTGCAAAATATTGGCCCTGACGTTACATTTGTAGATCAAGACCAAGCAGACCCTGCTCCTCTAACCTTCCGTCTTGGTGCTGCTTACAAGGTATTTGACAGCCCCCTGAATAAAATGATCGTGTCTGCTGAAGCGAGCAAAATGCTCACAAACGACGACCCATTATGGAAACGCTTTGCCACTGGTTGGAGCGAGTTTGATGAAACCATCTACGCTGCCGGTGCAGAATACACATATCTGGATTTGATTGCCCTGCGTGGCGGTTACTTTGCCGACACCGCTGGTGATATTACTGGCCCCAGCTTTGGCGTTGGGGTTCAATACCGATTCGATCAACGTTATAAACTTACAGCCGATTTCGCCATGGTTCCAGCTGGTGGATTGGTTGACTATAATAAAATATTCTCACTGGGTTTTGAGTTTTAGTAAAACCCGCTTTAAGTCCATCGAAGTTCTCCTCGCGAGAACTTCGATGAGTACTTATTAAGTAAATATATGAAAAAAAGCCTTCTGATCATCGGCATCCTGATAGCATTTTCATGCGTTTTTGCACAGAAGATGCAGCTACGGAAGGTCGATTCGCCCCTACGTTTCAAAAGTCATCCCTACACCAAACAGCTAATTCAGAACAGCGCAAACATCAGTAAAAATAAGAACCCAAACTGGAATAGATTGTTGGTTATCCTTGTTGATTTTCAGCTAGAATCCCCAGATGATCCAACTACTACCGGAAATGGGAAATTCTACTTGTATCCCGATCCCTCATATCTTTATTCGGTTGGAGCCCCTCCACACAACAGGCAATATTTCGAGGCCAATCTTGAGGCTTTGCGCTACTATTATAAGGCAGTTTCCGCAGAGTCCTACCAGCTTCAATACGATGTGTATCCAAAGAACAAAGCAGCCTATACACTGCCTAAACCGATGAGTTACTACAATCCACCGGGTGCAAGCTCTGCTACTTTCTTGTCCAGAATGGAAGAATATTTCAAAAGCAGCTTCGAAACCGCAGACCAGGATGATCCCGAGATTGACTTTGGTAGCTATGCACATTATATGATAATTCATGCCGGCTCAGACTGGCAGCATGACATCGTTGGTGATACCCCCTCCGACCTTCCCTCGTTTTACATAAGAGTTTCGGAAGGCAAAGAAGCTGTGGTTGATGGTGGCAATGTGCTTATCTCCCATGCTTGCAACGTGCCATCTACCATATCGCAAGACTTTAGCGTGGAAACAGAGAACGGCAGAAATACCTATAGCGGTTTTGGAGCATTGAACGCGGTTATTGCACATGAGTTTGGCCACTCATTAGGCTTTGTTGACCTTTACAACGTTAGTGACTTCCGCCCTATGGTTGGCAGTTATGACATCATGGACAGCGGTGGGGCTGGAGTGATGATGGACGAACTGGAAAATGGTGATTATGTCTTGATAGAAGGAACATTGCCAACCTTCCCTGGAGCTTTTTCTCGCAAACTAGTGTTCGGTGATTACTTTCGTGATGCAGGGTACTTGAAGCATCAGTCTGAATTGCCTGCTTTCTCGTCAATCAACCTTCATGCAGTAAGCTCTCGTCAGCTTGAAGCTAATAAAACCCCGCAAATAGTTCAAATACCCATAAACGATAAAGAATACCTGTTAGTAGAAAACCGCAACGTTGATCCAGATGGTGATGGTGCTACCGCCCTGTTTGGAACTCTGGACTCACGTGTTATCCTCTACCCCACTCCTCTGGACGATCCCACAGATTCACCTAGCTACGAGTATGACTTCATGCTACCATCATTCATGAAAGCAGATGGATCTTCGGTGGGTGGAGGCTTACTTGCCTGGCATGTAAATGAGCGCATAATCTATGACGAAGGCGTTACTTACTCCGATGGTACATGGGTTAGCAACTTTGACAACAACAGCGTAAATACCAGCTTTTACAATCGTGGGGTTCAGGTAGTTGAAGCCGATGGACTTACAGACTTAGGCAGCTATTATTCCATGTATTGGACAGGCACTCCCTATGACTATTTCTACGCCAAAAAGCCCAATCTTACTTCTGATGGCTTATTCGTTTCGTGGTCTGCAAATCCCTGGAAAACCAGCTTAAACGCAACCACCAAACCGGCTCTGCTAGACAGCTATGGCTTAGCTGGGTTATATGGCATAAGCGATGTAAGCAATCCCACCAAAGTTATGAGCTTTAAGATAAGCAGCGGTTTTTTTGATGAGTCTGAAGTGTTTAGCTTCCCATCTCCTCGCGCCATTACAGCTGAGATCATAAATTCCGGCTTTAGCGATGTAGACCTTCCCGTGCTTGATTATGGTAATCTTAACCTGCTTAGCAGATTAAACGGTGATTGGCAAGACCTGATGGGCACATACCATACTGCCATGCCACATTTTGACTATGCACCCCAAAGAGCCGATAACAACCTTGACGATTACCACGAATTAGTTGTTAGCGAAGACAATCAGCTTCGCTTCCTGGACTTTTCTAACGTAGAACTAGCTACTCACATAGTATCTTTCCCTGGCGTTATAACTACCACTCCATTAGTATACGATCGCGATGTGTATGTTTCTACCAATGCCTGTTTATACAAACTTCAAAACTACCAGATTGCTGGTTACGTCTCCCTGGATGGAATAAAGCGCATAGCAGGCTGGAACAATAAGATAGTTGCTTTGGGTGCAGACTATTATGCAGTAATTGACACTAATACTATGGCTGTAATAAAGCAGGATGCATTACCCGAAGCCTTTGGAAACTATGAACCTCTTGGGTTTAAGCCCCTGAACGCTTCCGAGTCTTATGTTTTTTTGATGGCGAATTCCGGTAACATATATCGTAGCAACATATCCAGTGTCACAAAGATATTCACCAACCACAGCCAGGACATTGCCGGTCAATTAGCTCTTGCTGCTTTCGATGACATCTCTCCCGTTCTGTTCTTCGGTATAGGTAACCGACTATATGCGATTAAATCAGACGGCAGCTACCTTAGTGGCTTTCCCTACACGGCTTCTAAGATGATATCAAGCACTGATACTCCTCGAGCTCTACGCTTAGATAGTACCGACCTGTTATACTATCCCTTGCAAAATGCCGGCTATCTTGCCATAAACAAACAGGCAAAGGCTATGCCATGCTACTCAATGAACTGGCTTAAGTCTACCAAACAAGATTACTTGTATTATAACCAAAACGAGCAGTCACTTTTATGGTATTATACTGATGCTGACGGAAAGCTATACTTACATACCCTGGAAGGGATAAGCCAAAATCCCATAGTATTCTCTGGATTCAGGAATGCTAATGGTGGCTTTTTTATGAATGATTTCTACGATGCCCCCATAGCCACTACTGAGCTATCAGCGTTCGTGTTTCCAAATCCAGTTAAGAAGCCATACTACCGTGTTAGATTACAAAACGCAACAGGTGACTCTGTGCTTCGCATTTATGACATCAGTGGTAGTTTGATTAGCAAACATCATATATCTGCCTCTCCCAACAACCCACATGATATCGAAATGGATTCTTCAGGGCTAAATCCTGGAGTTTATATCATTAACATCGAAAATAGCGGCAAATTCCAGAACATCAAATTCGCCGTGGAAAAGTAGAACCAATATGCTCACAGGATTGTTTGTATGAAACAGCTCATTATTCTCTGCATCTTACTTATTGCGTCTCAGCTTCTTTGTGCACAAGGAAAAGCCGGAAACATCGACGATTGGTTGTTTGAAGAACCATCCGACACCAATAACAGCAGCTTGAGTGACACACTGATTACCAATGACCTGATAAAGGTTAATTATGCCCGTAAAGATGCCAGGTTAGCTATGTTGATGTCGCTGGCAATACCAGGTGCAGGCCAGTATTATGCCAATAAGAAATCTATTACCACCTACATCTTCCCTGCTCTTGAGCTTGCGTTTATTGGCGGACTGATCTATTACAGCTCAGAAGGTAAGAGTAAAACCGATACCTATGAGAAGTATGCCAATGGCGAAACAATTACTTACACTAAACCCGATGGCGCTACCATTAACAGCACCAGATACCGTAGAGACTTGCAGATTGCCGTTCAAAATGCAATGATCGCCGTTAATCCCAACGATATCTACGATCCGATTTATTTCCGGTTGGATAGCAACAACACCCAGCACTTCTACGAAGACATAGGTAAATACGGTCATTACACCTTTGGCTGGATAGACTGGTACTATCGTTTTGCAGAAGATCAAGCCGGAGCACTGGCTCCTCAGTTCAATTTCGAAAACGCAGGCACGCAAAATGCCGCATGGATTGGCAATACTCCCCTGTGGGGATCCAACCCTCAAAATACCAAGCCTGATTCGCCATCATCCAGCCCAATGCGTTATACTTACATCGATCTAAGAAACGATGCCAAAAGCGACTATGCTAACGCACGCTTTTTCACTTTTGCTATTGCTTTCAATCATCTCGCCAGTGGCTTGGATGCCGTTCGCTTAACCCAGAAAGTTAATAGATTATCTATAACTCAAGCAGCACCTAAGCTAGACTTCTATGCAGCCTTACACAACGGAAATGTTAGCCCTATGGTAGGACTAAAATGGCAATTCTAAAAAGGACTTTCATTCTGGCCGTATTAATGCTGTGCAGTGTATATTTGCAAGCATTACCCCGCATTGCATACACAGGCGCATCATTAGTATTGCCCGGAAGTGGAGAAATGCTGATGGGTCATACCACGCGTGGGGCAACGCTACTTGGAATAGATTTAGTTACCATCTACGCCTTTGTAGCCACACAAAAAGAAATCGATCGCCAAATAGAAAGCTATATGAAATATGCTGAGGTTTATGCTGGTGTGCCCTACGGCATGAACCGCAATCACTATCAAGCTATTCAGGAGTTTCCCAGCAGTGATTATTACAACGAACTGCAAGAGATGGTTTTAAGAAACTACTACATGATCTACACTCACGATCCCGAAACCTTTGCCGAACTTAGGGATGAGTACCTTTTTCTTGGCGACGAGGAATGGGAATGGCAAAGTGAGCAGCATTGGACAGACTACAAAAACATGCGGGAACGACACCAAAGAACCAAAATGAGCCACAACCTGGCCCTGGGAATCTTGCTGCTGAACCGTGCTGTTAGTGCCATAGACAGCACAATTCTATCGGGTAAACTAAACAAACACGGCTCGGTATATTTTAGCCCATCTGGTACAGAAGGGCTTATGCTAAACTATCAACTGGATTTCTAAAAGGACATAATTATGAAGAAAGCCCTATTGATACTTCTCGCCATATCCATCGCCAGCCTTGCTATTGCCCAGAATCGTGGTGTAGGCTTCCTGAAAGCTCTCGCTGTTCCTGGTCTGCAGCAGGTGTCTTCCGGAAAAAACTATGGTTATGCCATGCTGGCATCAGAATTGGCTATAATCGGCGGGGTGTTGTACCTGAATAACGAAAGTGACGTTCTCTGGCAGGATTCCTACGAATACGCAATAAAGTTTGCCCATCTGAATCCCGGAGATTATGATAATAAATTCTTCAATAACCTCTCCCGCTATGAAAGCAGTGGATTTGATGCAGATGGATACAATGCTATGATCCGCCAAACAGCCATTACCATGTATCCCTATGACGCTCTTGCACAGCAACAATACATAGACCAAAACAGCTATAAAGAAGACATGTATTGGTATTGGGATTCTCCTCAACATCGCAGCCAATATAACAAGCTGAAGAACCGTAGCCATGACTTCGAGGATTATGCCTCTGTAGCTGTGGGTGTGCTTATTCTTAACCACCTGGTTAGCGGAGTTGATTACCTGCTATTCAGTTCACGAGACAAAAGCAAAGCCGAAGTTTATTTCGGCGTGAAAGACAAAGAACCGATGCTCTTTATGAGCTATCGCTGGTGATGGAACTATTTACAATGAGAGGCGTTCACATGAACGCCTCTTTTTTGTAGCTTGATTAAACTGCGGTATTATTACGGATGAATTACGCATCTCATCCGTATTTCATGCGTAATTCATTAGTAATTCGTTCAAGGATGCAGCAGGGAAGAATTCCGACAATCAGTCCAAACCTTCCTGTGATACATCCATAAACACCTCAGCAATAGTAGGATGAGCATGAACTGTGCGGGCAAGATCATAAACTGTGCCTTCCAGTTCCAGCAATACACCTGCTTCTGAGATGAGATCGGTGGCATTGGCAGCCACTATCTGAACCCCCAAGACCTGGCGGTATTTGGTTTCAAAAAGGAGCCTGATGAAGCCCTCAGATGCACCTTCGGTCATGGCTTTACCGTTGGCATTCAGCCCCATCTCTTTTATCTGATACTCTCGACCTGCTGCCTTTAGCTCGGCTTCCGTAAGCCCAAGCTGAGCAATCTCCGGATCGCTGTAGATGTTTATAGGATAATTCGTCTGAGGTTCACTTACTACACCGTTAATATGGTTAATAATAGCCACTCCCTGAGCTGAGGCAGCATGCGCCAGATAGCTAATTCCATTCACATCCCCGGCAGCATAGATACCTGGCACCGAGCTTCTGTAATGCTCATCTGTTTTTATATAGCCATCCCTAAGCTCCAGTTCGATGTTCATGTCCGGCAACACAGCCTCTCGCAGATTGCAGTTAATAGCCCGGTCATAATCAAGAGGCTGGTCTTTGTGATACAGCTTGCCGTCAATTGTGCCTAGCTCTTCCTGGGGGATTATGCTAATCTTATCCTTTTTTAGTCGCTTGTTAATGTAAGCCTCAAGGTAATCATCCAGTTTGGGTATTAATGGCAGCCCTGTACTTACTATTATGGGTTTCTTGCCCAGCATACTAAAGAACTGGGCAAATTCCAGAATGATTGCGCCCCTACCAAAGAGCAGAGGCTTTTCGGGAAGCTGCTCCAAGCTAAAGAAATCCTCAAGCTCCATAGCATCGCTAAAGCTATTCTGCTGCCTGGGCTTTGAGCCTGTGGCAATAATGATGTTCTTAGCACTGATTATGCGGTTGTCTGCCTCTACCTCTGTAGGAGAGACAATCCTGGCTTCAGCTTGAAGATATTCTACGCCATTCTTTTTCCAAAGATACTCTATGCCTCGCCCCAGCTTTTGTACAATGGACTTGCTGCGTTTAACCGCCTGAGCCCAATCGAACACCAAGCCATCGGGATCAAAACCGCTAATGCCAAACTCAGAAGCTCCATGCTTTATGCGTTTGAATAGCTTTGCGCTTTCCAGAATGCTTTTGGTGGGAATACAGCCCCAGTTCAGGCACATACCGCCAATGTACTTACGATCTATCACCAGGGTTTTCAGCCCAGTCTGTCCTGCTTTAATGGCTGCTACATAACCAGCAGGCCCAGAACCGATTATAACAAGGTCATAATTCATCTTTCGCCTCCTTCGTAGGCAAGCAGAAGCATGGGCTCAGCCAGCATCTCAAGAACAAAATTCAGAAAGCGAGCCACCTCTCCCCCATCTACTATGCGGTGATCTACGCTCATGGAGATAGGCATCACCTTTCCGGGCACTACCGCGTTGTCTTTTATAACCGGTTTGTCGGATATACGCCCCACGCCAAATATCGCGCTTTGAGGGTAGTTTATCACCGGAACAGCAAAGTAGCCACCGATTGAGCCGTAACTGGTAATGGTGAACGTGCCATCACGCATATCATCGAGGCTTAGCTTGCGGCTTTTAGCTTTATCGGCAAACAGGGCTATCTCATCTGCTAATTGGATAAGCGACTTTCTATCGGCATCGCGGACAACAGGCACAACCAGGCCATCATCGGTATCCATTGCCAAGCCGATGTTGATGCTCTTTTTATAGATAATGCGCTCATTATCAAAGTCCAGCTCTGCATTTAGCACCGGGTGTTTTTTCAAGGCTATGGATATGGCTTTTATGATGAATGGCAGGTAGCTAAGCTTGGTGCCTTGCAGTTTGGCATTTATCCTGGCTCTTGTGGTTACCAGTTCTGAAACTTCAATCTCGTCCATCACGCTCATGTGCGCTGCGTTTTGCTTGGAACGCAGCATGTTTTTGGCTATGGTCTTACGAATTTGGGTTAATGGTACAAATTCATGCTCTGTTTGTGGTGCAGCATCTTGCATCTTTGGTGTCTGAACCAAGCCAACTGCTTCCGAGCCAGAACGATGTTTCTCTATATCTTTTGAGGTTACTCTGCCTGCCGGACCAGTTCCAGTTACTAAGTTTATATCAATTCCGCGTTCTTTTGCCATTGCTCTTGCCACTGGCGTAGCGAGTACTTTTTGCGATTTGGTCTGCACAATCTGCTCGATGGCAATGCCTTCGTTGCTGGATGGCAGATATGCTCCGTCTCCCGCCACTTCGATAGTACCAACCACCCCAAAGCCTTTTTCGTCTATTGCTTCGGTGCTGTTAGCTTTAGCTGGTTCAGACGCACTTGCCATTGTTGCCTCACCAGCCTCAGTTTCTATCTCCACCAGAGCATTACCAACCTTCACTGTATCACCAATCGCTCCAAAACGCTGTACTATGATTCCGCTTTTCGGGCTGGGAATGTCGGTAACCACTTTGTCCGTTTCCATCTTCACCAATGCATCACCAGAGCTAATGCTTTGTCCTTTTTCCACGTACCACTCAATTATCTTGCCTTCTTCCAGGCCTTCACCAATGTCGGGAAATTTGAATACGTAGTTCATCTGTCCTCCTAATACCTAACCAGCTTTTCTATCTCGAACATAATGCGCTCGGGACTAATCATATAGAACTTCTCGCCCAAAGGAAGAGGAATAGTGGTATCAAATCCGGTTAATCTGGTTGGTGGTGCCTCCAGCGACAGAAAGGCTTCTTCATTCACAATGCTGATAAGCTCAGCAGCAGGGCCATAGCTCTGGGCTGCTTCGGTAACTATCAGCACTCTACCCGTCTTTCGCACGGATTCGCGGATAGTGTCTCTATCAATTGGCCAGATACTGCGTAGATCGATAAGCTCCACCGAGATTCCCTTTTGCTTAGCCAGCACAATTGCCTTTTGCGCTTCACGAATCATTGCGCCGTAGGCTATTACAGTTACATGCTCGCCGGCACTAAGCACTTTGGCTTTCCCGAGCGGAATGCTATACTTTTCGTCCGGAACTTCCTGCTTAATGGCGCGATATATACGCTTGGGCTCCATAAAGATAACCGGATCGGGATCTTCTATTGCAGCAATCAATAAGCCTTTGGCATCGTATGGCGTAGATGGGATTACTACCTTTAACCCGGGAGTATGACCGAAATAGGCTTCGGGGCTTTCCGAATGGTGCTCAAGAGCATTAATGCCACCGCCGTAGGGAATGCGGATAACCGCAGGCACGCTAAACTTGCCTCTGGTGCGGTTTCTAAATCGGGATAGGTGCGATAGTATCTGATTCATGGCGGGATATACAAAGCCGTCAAACTGCATTTCTATCACAGGTTTCATGCCCGCTATCGCCATACCCAGTGCTGTGCCTGCAATTGCTGACTCTGCCAATGGCGAATCAAACACACGATCTGCACCATGCTTTAGTTGCAAGCCTTCGGTTACGCGAAAAACTCCACCTTCCACACCCACATCTTCACCGTAAACCACCACGTTCTTATCTTCTGCCAGTTTTATGTCCAGGGCATCATTAATAGCCTGTACTAAGTTCATCACCTTCATTTTGCACCTCCTGAGTTCTGGTAGTAGTTCTCTAATGCATTCTTCTGCCTCTTCAGCTCAGAAGGAAGCTCTTCGTACATGTAACCAAATACATCGTCCAGCTTATAATCCCCGTGCTGTTCCGCAGCCTCGAATTCAGCATCAATCTTCTTCTTAAATTCTGCTATCAGGGCGTTTTCATTAGCAAAGTCATGCAGCTTGTTATGTGCAATATATCCCTTTAACCGCTTCAAAGGGTCTTTAATCGCCCAGGCCTCTTCCTCTTCTTTGGTGCGATACTTGGTTGGGTCATCGGAGGTAGTGTGCGCTCCAACCCGGAAGGTTTTCGCCTCTATCAGCATTGGCCCCTTCCCGCTTATGGCATGGTTGCGGGCATATTCCAGCACCTCATACATGGCAAAGAGGTCATTGCCGTCCACCACGATGGAAGGAACATCATAAGCCACACCTTTTACTGCCAGATTAATCGATTTGGTTTGCATCCTTAGCGGCACCGAGATGGCAAATTGATTGTTTTGCACGATGAATACTACAGGTGCATTCCATACTGCTGCGAAGTTTAGTGCTTCGTGAAAGTCACCTTCGGAGGTTCCGCCATCTCCCACATAGGCAAATACTGCGGCTTTCTCTTGTTTATAATTCATGGCATAGCCTATTCCTGCCGCATGCACAAGCTGTGAAGCTATGGGCACCGAGACCGGTAACATCCTATTAGCAGCCTGAAATCGAGAGCCATCTTCATTTCCCTTGAAGTATAAGAATATCTCTTTTAGTGATACTCCCTTTGCCAGCCATGCTCCAAGCTCGCGAAAAGCAGGAACCAGCCAGTCTTCGTTCTTTAACACCATGCCCGATGCTATATGAATGGCTTCCTGCCCCAAATTGGGCGGATAGGTAAACATTCTGCCCTGGCGTTGATAGCTGATTGCCATATAGTCCGCGGTGCGTTCAAACAGCAGGTCTTTGTATGCCTTTATTATTGCGTCTTTGCTTAGGGATGGCTGCCATTTTTTGTCTAATGGCTTACCCTCATCGTCTATAAGCGAGAAAATCTTGTTATCTATGGGCTTGTATTTATTAAGTGTTTCCTCATTGAACATGGTTACCACCTTGTGTGTTTTATTATATCCTACCTAAATGATATGCATATTAACGCACTTGGCAAATGCTTTATTTGGAAATCTGCCTAATTGCCATATCTTGTTTTGTATAGCACACTCAAGGAGCATACTTAATATGATGCAAATATCAGAACTACCCGCCGCCTATGCCAGAGTACACCTACCTGCCAAAGTGGCATTAGCTGTAACCGAGAAGCCGGATGGCAACTATAACCTAATCACCATTGAGTGGTTCATGCGCACCTCAATTCAGCCCCCTATGTTCGCCATTTCCATTGGACACACTCGCTATTCTCATGATTGTTTGGAAGGCGTTAGATACTTCAATCTGGTGTTCCCTGCCAAAGAGCAAAAAGAGCTCTTAACCCTCTGCGGGTCAAACTCTGGCAGAGACATAGATAAATTCACTGCCGGTGATGTGAAACACTTTGCCGGAAAGCTGCATAAGCTGCCCATTCTTAAAGATGCGATTGCAAATTTTGAATGCGAAGTGGTTAGCCAGGTACGTAGTGGCGATCATACCATCTATGTTGGCCAAGTGCATTATAGCTGGTTAGATACCGATAAAGAGCTGTTTTACTATCAGGAAAAGAAATAATCGCTAGCTTATCCACTTGCACAGCATCCCTATGGCATAATAAGAAATACATTGACTGTAAGTAGTGCCTGCGTTTCTTTGTAATTGTGGGCTTTTGCGAGCTACACATACATGAAAGAATAGCGAGTTCAGGAGTTAAAATGCGCAAGCTAATTATTCCGGTTATAATCCTTTTGCTCTTTGTGGGCAGTTGTAAGAATGCCTTGCAGTCCGACAAGATTAAAGTAACCTTCTGGCATGGTCTCAGCGGCCCATTGGGTGATACTCTTAATGAGATGATACGCGAATTCAACCGCTCTCAAGACGAAGTGGAAGTGGTGGCAAATCCCATCAGCAGTTACACCGCTTTATCCCAAAAACTAATGGCCTCCATCCAGGCAAAAAAGCAGCCGGATATAGCCCAGGTGTTCGAATCCTGGACAGCTAAATACATCGAGGCTGGCGTGCTTTGCAGCTTTGATGAACTTATGAAGGCAGACAAAGACTTTAATCCCGCCAGCCTGGAAGACATATACCCGGTGTTCCTGAAATCCAACACCTTTAATGGCACCATCTATTCTTTCCCCTTCAATAAAAGCGTGCGTGCCTATTTCTATAACAAAGACGACTTTTACCGGGCAGGGCTGGACCCCAACCACTTCCCTGCAACCTGGCAGGAATTTCGTGAATACTGCAAAAAGCTTACCCGCGACACCAATAATGACGGCAAGCCGGAATTCTTTGGCACAAACTACAATGTGAACGAATGGCAATTTATAAATCTCTTGCACCAGGCAGGAGGAACCATATTAAACGAAAGTGATACACCCCAGATAAATAGCCCTGCCGGAGTGGAAGCCTTAACTTACTTAACCGATATGCTGCTGAAAGATAAAACTGTGTATCTGGTGCGCGAATATGAAGGTCAGAATGACTTCCTTGCCGGAATAGTTGCCATGTATGAAGGCTCCAGCGTGTCTATTACCCACATGCGCCAACAGCCCATTAATTTCAACATCGGCTATGCCCCGCTGCCTGTTCATAAAACCAGGCAGAACGCAGTTAGCGGTGCCAACATAGTAATATTTAAAAGCGGCGACAGCAAGCGCGAGCAGGCCGCATGGAAGTTTATAAAGTGGTTCACCGATACCGAGCAAACAGCCAAGTGGAGCGCAAAGACCTGCTATATGCCGGTGCGTAAGAGCGCGATGGACTCACCCACTTTGCAAAACTTCCTTAAAGAATTCCCCCAGTTCAAGGGCATTTATGCTCAGCTTGATGATGCCGTATTCGAGCCACAGATACCCGCCTGGTTCAAAGCTCGTCCTGAGCTGAAAGGCTTTTTGGAGAAAGCCATGCGTGGAAACGAGACTCCCGCTAAGTCATTAAATGATGCCAATGATAAATTCAAGTCCATTATAGCCGAAGAGCAGTTCGTAAAAGAGCTGTAAAAGCTTTTTGCTTGACGAAAGCAGCGCATATTTGTTTATAACACCCTATTGAGCGGGCATAGCTCAGTTGGTAGAGCATTAGCTTCCCAAGCTGAGGGTCGCGGGTTCGAGTCCCGTTGCCCGCTCCATATCTTTATACAAAACAAGCCCCCTCTCATTCCCGAAAGGGGGCTTAATTGTTTTTGGCTTATCTTACTATTCTGCTTCCGGTTTTGCCTCCGAGAGCATCATCCGCTACAAAGCACCCAACAAAGCTTCATACAGCCGGTAATTCTCTTCATCATAACAAACAAAATGAACCTCAAGCTCGGGCTTTTGCAACAGCACTTGCTTAACAGCGGCTATAGCTATCTCCGCAGCTAAGGCTTTAGGGAAGGCATATACACCTGTAGAGATATTGGGAAAGGCAATTGAGCTAAGCCCCATTTCTATCGCAAGTTCCATACAACGCTTGTAACATGATGCCAACACCTCTGCTTCATTACTACCGCCACCCTTCCATATCGGGCCAACAGTATGAATTACATATCTGGCATTTAGCTTATGTCCGCCGGTAACTTTGGCATCACCGGGCTGGCAACCGCCCAGTTGCTTACACTCATCGTACAAAGCCCTTCCCGCAGCTCTGTGAATTGCTCCGTCTACCCCCCCACCACCCAGCAGGGATGAATTTGCCGCATTTACAATTGCATCTCCATCAAAACTGACGATGTCCGATTTTGCTAGATAAATCATTATAAACCTCCGCTAACATTCTAATCTTAGTGCCTTTACAGCAATCTGAAATATTCAGTTTGTGGTCAGTTTGCCAAAATACAGGTATCGTGTAAAGAAGTATATTACAAAGTTGTGCTCAGAGCTTGTTTTATTAGGGCTTCCCTGCTGCTTCCTTGCTGCTATCCCCTGTCGAATACAGGATAGGAGCAAGGAAGCAGCAGGAAACAAGTGCAATATTCTTGTCTAATTATTAGCCAGATACCTCTCCAGCTTACTTGCACTACAAAGCAAATCATTACTCGGAAACAAACAAAAAGCCCCTGAGATACAGGGGCTTTATGTATATATGTAGCGAATACAGTTACTTTACTATTCTGGTACCGGTTTTGCCTTCGAAGGCATCCACAATCTTTTCAATAGAGGTAATCAGCACTTCCGAACCGCCACGCTCCAGGAAGTCTATCGCGGCAAGTATCTTTGGTCCCATGCTACCTGCGGGGAACTGCTTATCGGCATAGTGTTTTCTGGCATCGGCAAGGCATAGAACATCCAAATCTTCCTGATTTTCTTTGCCATAGTTAATCGACACTTTATCCACACCGGTTAAGATAACGAATAAATCCGCATTCACATTCAGGGCCAACAGCGCAGAGGCAAAGTCTTTGTCTATCACAGCGTCCACGCCTTCGTAGCTGCCATCTTCCTGCACATAAACGGGTATTCCGCCACCGCCAACTGCGATAACAATCTCTCCCCTATCCACCAGTTCTTTAATGGTTTCTGCGGGCACAATCTTTTGCGGCATAGGTGATGGCACCACACGGCGATAGCCTTTTCCGCTATCTTCTTTCAATGTCCAGCCCAGCTCATTTTTCAGCTCTTCTGCCTGGCTTTCGCTATAATAGGTGCTACCCACAAACTTCGTAGGATTAAGCATGCTGGGGTCGTTTTTATCCACCACAACCTGCGATACGATGGTAATAACCTGCTTATTTATTCCGCTGGCAAGCAGCTTATTTTGCAAGCTTTGCTCTATCATATAGCCCATTGTGCCTTCGGTGGCAGCATTTAGCACGCCAAGCGGAAGGGCGGCAATGCCTTCCTTCTCACCTGCTTCCTGTTGACGTAGCATATTGCCTACCTGCGGGCCGTTGCCATGAGTAATACTAAGGTGATATCCACGCTTTATCAGCTCTACAATGCCACCCAGGGATTCACGGGTATTGGCAAATTGCTGGCTGATGGTACCTTTTTCGCCTGCCTTAATAATCGCGTTGCCGCCAAGGGCAAGAACTGCTGTCTTTTTCATTACTATATCCTCGTATTTTCTTATTTTTCTTGCATAGAGCACTAAAGTTAAATCCCCTCATTTAGAGGGAATTTAACTTTATTACCGAAAAGGGATTGGGAGGCGGGAAATAATCCCACCTCCCTATATAGCATTATTTCTTTTTCTTTTTACCAAAGTCCTTCAGGACATCAGCGATGGTGGGAACGCCAATCTCTTGGAGTTCATATTGCACCTGGCAAGCAGGCTGCTTAATCTTAATAATGCGGCGAAGGTCGATAGGAGTGGCGATAACCACAGCATCACACTCGGTGCTGTTAATGGTCTTTTCCATATCCTTAATCTGCTGTGCGCTATAGCCCATGGCAGGAAGCAACACGCCAATTTCAGGATAGTTTTCGAAGGTTTCCTTCATCTCGCCAATAGCCCATGGACGAGGGTCAACCAAGTCGGCACAGCCAAATTTCTCGGCTGCCACAACGCCGGCACCATAGGTCATTTCGCCGTGGGTAAGGGTTGGGCCATCTTCCACTACCAACACATTCTTGCCCAGAATCATTTCGGGATGATCCACGAACAAGGGTGAAGCTGCTTCGATGATGGTAGCTTTGGGATTGATAGCACGGACATTGGCACGAACTTCATTGATATCATCCAAATCGGCACTGTCGATTTTGTTGATAACTATCACGTCTGCCATGTGCACATTGGTTTCGCCGGGGTAGTAAGAAATCTCGTCGCCGGGGCGGTGAGGATCTACCACAACAATCTTTACCTGCTGGTCTGAGCAGTAGAAAGGAATGTCGTTATTTCCGCCGTCCCAGATTATTACGTCAGCTTCTTTCTCTGCTTCGCGGATAATGGCTTCATAATCCACACCGGCATAGATAACGCTGCCCATCATGATGTGCGGCTCGTATTCTTCCATTTCTTCGATGGTGCATTTGTGTTTCTTGAGGTCGGCAAGTTCGGCAAAACGCTGAACTTTTTGCTTAACGAGGTCGCCATAAGGCATAGGGTGACGGATGGATACAACCTTCAGGCCTTTGGCTTTCAGGGCTTTCACCACCGCACGGGTAGTTTGGCTCTTGCCACAACCGGTGCGAACTGCGCAAATGCTAACCAAGGGCTTCTTGGTTTTGATGGTGGTGTTTTTGGCACCCATCAGCATGAAGTCTGCGCCAACGGCATTTACGAGGGCAGCCTTGTTCATAACCACTTCGTGGGGTTGATCGCTGTAGGCAAATACCACGAGATCAACGTTATTCTTCTCTATCAAAGCTTTAATTTCGCTTTCAGGATGGATTTCAATACCCTTGGGGTATAAACTTCCTGCCAATGCAGCAGGATACTTCTTGTCGTCGATACCGGGAATCTGAGTAGCGGTGAAGGCTACTACTTCATAATCCTTGTTGTCGCGGAAAAAGACGTTGAAGTTGTGGAAGTCTCTTCCGGCAGCACCCATAATGATGACTTTGCGTTTCATTAATGAATCTCCTTTAGTTTGTATTAGTTACGCTTTGTTATCACGGTTTAATATATAACTTTAACGTCAAGGAAAATCTTAAAATGGACTATGGACAGCACTACCGGTAAGCTCGATTATCTGCCAAAACACCCTATTGATATTTGCGCTTCGCCGCCAAGCCAGATATTGATGAATTGATATAAATAATGCCCTCCGATAGGCAGAATTATATCAGTACAGGATTAAGCATGTAGTAGCGTTCCAATCTGTTGTTATAGCCTCTTCTCTCGATATAGATTACGGCTTGCCTTTCTACCAGGCTATCCATACATCTGCGAAACTCGTGTGCTGTCATTCTCGAGGCGGATAGCACTCTGTGATGTTTTGTTTCGCACGAGCCCATCTTCTTCATCACTTCCACCAGCTTTTTTTCATTCTCCAGCTTTCCGCCTTCTGCCAGGTCTTGCATAAACGGCTTGGTATTCTCGAAGTAGTAGTCGCATAGATACATTGCTTGTTTGGCTGTATCTTCATCTATACACTGCATCTTGAAGTATTTAGATAGGTTACAGTTTTCGTTAGCTTCCTTAATATCCTGCCAATTCTTAAGTGCAAAGAACAGGATGCAGAACCTGAAGAAGTAGTTATCGTAGATACGGGTTAAGTACGAAAGCAATGGGTCATTACCTTGCGCGGCATAGCTTCGCATCATTGTGCTATAGGTAGTGTCCCGATATTCTTTTGCTTCTTTGCCCAGCTTTAGATAATGGGTTCCACTTAGCTCCGAGAAGGATTCCAGCATCTCACCGAAAGCAGCTAATTTCCCAATAGCCTTGCTGGTGTCCCGGGTGCTAAAGTCCATCTTGGAGATATCTATATCCCTATAAAAGCACACCAACAAGCGTTGCAAAAAGCCGCCTTTTTGGTCTGCTGCATCGCGTAACTCATTAAAGAACCACTCTTCCGTAGTACCACCAACTATGCTGAAAGCAGGCTTCCTAATGCATTCGTTCACATCCATCTTAGCAATCGATTTGTCGTTACCATCGAACATATCGGTAATCTCTGCTTTCATTCCGGCATTATAGCTTTTTTGCATCTCCAGCATCCAAGCTCCCATCTCCATTTGCACTATCAGCCTGTTGGGATTTATAGACAGCAGGTTCAATAGCCTTGCCTGGGTAGGCTTGTGCAGCGTTATGCTTTGTTCTATCTGTTCCTTGGGTTCCAGCTTATCCAGCTTCTTATTGTGTTTGTCCATACACTTCAGAGCAGCATTTATAACTGTGGTTTTTCGTGATATGCTGCTGGGGCCAATTATTACAGCCCAGATATTGCAGAAATGGGTGGCACCGGAATTATTTATCGCTATCCTATTGCCAATGCAAGAAGCCGCTACGGGTAGGAATGCGCTTAGCTTTGCCCCTTCGCTGCTATCAGTTATCTCGTTTAGTATCTCTATATAGTCCTGAAGCTCCTGAGGCAGCTTTCCTTTATCCAATGCTACGTCTTTTTTGTCTGCGAACATCTTGATCAGCTCTGGGTAGTCTTCGAGCGAATAGTTCTTGCTTTGCGGTGCAATCACATTACGCCAGCCATACTTCCCGGCTATGAAGAACAGAGTTCCAATCTTTACCGAGGGATATTTCTGCAAGCTTTTCCAAAGTTTATCCAGATGCTCTTGAGTTTCATTTGGGTAGTTTGGATTATGCAAAAACTTGTTCCATTGCTCCTTCCCATTATCGCCTAAGTGGTTGTATAGCGCCATACCCACCTTAAGCCAGTCTGTATAGTCCATTTGCTTAGAGCAGAGGTGCTCCACGGCTAAAACAATGTAATGCGTGCTGGGGTCGTCCACAATGCGTTCTTGAGGCTCGTTGTGAATATTAGCACTAATGCTTTTGATAGCAGCATCAAAGCGACTGTCTATATATTCATTGCTATCATCTGCCTCTGTTACTGCATCAAGAAACACATCTGGGTCAAGCGCATCACCGGAGCTTAAATCAATCAGATTTTCATCCCAGCTAACGAAACATGCCCTGCACATATCCGCCGTTGCATCCGGCCTGTGCCCCAGTTGATTTTGCGCCTCTTGCGCCAGCATTTCCCATATCACCTTATAGAGCTTCCTTTCCGTTACTGGTCTGCTAAAGCTAACTATCACCTTCACCCCATCATTGGGACTGCGAAAGATATACCTCGCTCCGGGTATCCGCTCTGCCGCCAGATCTTTGAAAGCTTCGATGTCTGCCACATGGTCGAAGTCGAACACAATACCATTTACCTGAATTACATTGTTCTCCTTTCTGCTGCCTTTCAATATCCCGCAAACGAAATATGGCAGGTTCTTTTTCCATCTACTCAAGCTTTCCCTATCGTTCTTCGCGGCAAACTCACGAATCTTCTCAACTGCTGCCCTATAGCTGCCCATTTGAATGTGCTTCATGACCTCGCTCAGCGGGACTAAGCTCATGTTAGTCTGCTGTGTGATGTCGTTACTTACGCTCACCAATTCGAGTTGATTGGTGCCCACTTCAGTTTGATGATTTTGGATTATATCCATTTTTTAATTCCTTCGACGAAGCTGATATTTTTTTAGTGCTTCGTCTAAAGACCTAAAGGCTAACATTTCAAATTGGGGTCTCGACACACCCTGTATGTCTTTTATATATAGCTACTTGGCGCAAAGGCACAGCAAATGCTAAGTTCTGCATCCCTGCCGCCATACCCGAAAACCATGAATTGATGATATTAATGAAAAAAGGGAGAAGCTGGTAGCTACTCCCCTTGCTGTTGGTCTTGCAGTTTAGCTTACAAGGTTGCGGTAAGCATATTGGCATTGGCTACATTTGCCAGATAGCCGTTATCTACTGCGTCTGCCACAGATGCGATGTCGGTGCCCACGGTTTGCAAATCGCTGTGAGTGATGGTGGCAAGGTCTATGTGCTCACTATCTGCCTCGGCGAAATTGTACATCAGCCTTACAAAGATGGCATAGGCATTGGGTGCTATCTTGCCAGCGGGTACATTGGCAGTGTTGCGATAGGCATACACCTTCAAATCTGCCTTAAAGCCCGCAGAGCAATCGCCATACACCTTTGCCAGGTTTTTCATAACGCTCCCCACCAGGGTGTTGTTTGCAGTTAAGCGGGGAAATACAAACTTGCGACCAATGCATACGCTATGCTTGCGATAGCTGCCAAAGGTCATTTCATCCACGGTGCCACTGTAGGTGCTGATTCCGAACTTGAATTTTACTTTCATAATAGAAAGCCCTCCTTGTGCTTATTTTTGCCCTTCCGAGCTTGTTTTCATCTCTTTCCCGAGCTTCGCCAAGGCGATATCGAGAATTATCATTACCACCATTTCGAAAAACTTCTGCTCATCATCTTCCCTCATCAGGGGGATGTTCACAGCCTTGTTGATGCGTGTTGCCAGCTCTTTTGCCAGCACGGAAATGAACTCAGTGTTCATGTGTCCTCCATTTTTTTATCTTCGAGTTGCAACCCTCTACTCGTATATAAGGAGAACAATTTTGTTACATTAGCTCATTTAATGCTTCAAATCCTGAAATAGGGGGCAATAAACCTGCCTCAACTGCATTTTTTACCGATACACAGGGCAGCATAGCATCATAAATCTGCTCGCGGGTGATGGTTTTTAGGTCTAACGAATAATCTTTTGCAAGGGCGTACATTAGCTTCATATACACATTGCACCAGCTATAGTAACCGCTTTTGCCTCCGCTTTGCAGGCGCGACATCTCTGTGTAAACCTTCAGGTTGGCGCGGTAGCCTTCCGAAACCTTCAGCTTTTTCAGGTTTTTGCTAATTGCGCTTAGTTCGATGTTTTGCGAATGAATTGTTTGTTCCGGCAGCCTACGGGCGATTAACTTGTTCATGCGTCTGTTGTAGTAATACACAATGCCATCGCACTTCCCGCTGTAGGCGTGCAAGAGGTTTTTGAAGGTAACTTCCATTTTTTCTCCTTGCCTGCATATTTTTTGCCCCTCATGCAATACTGGGACAGCCCTTGCATAGCCACCCGAGCATTGTACATAAGATTAGCAGCAGGTCTATATATAGATAAGGAGAACAATTTATGCCTCGCGTATAAAAAAATACCCCGATGCGAATGATAGCAGGCATAAACCACTATGTATCATAGGATAACGCAGATGTGTGCTTCCGCTTTTTTTGCACCAAACTACCCCAAAAAAACATAGATTTTGAGCTTGACATTAGAGCAAATCTAAAAAATGTTCGCCTTATAGGCTTATAGAAAATACATAAAAAAGGAGGTCATTATGACCACCCAAAACATCTTTAACACTGTGATGCCTGATTTACACGAAAGAAAGCAGAAAATGCAAAGCATCATCGCCAAGCACAGCAACCCGGAATTCGCCGAGAAAGTTTGCGCAGGGCTTAGCCCTCTATTCTATTTCTGCACTCAGAAAAGCTGGGAGATATTGGATGACCCGTATTTGGAAGATAAAGTGGAAATGTGGATAAGGAAAGCAGGAAAAGGAATAGACAAAAGTCTTGTGTTTGTAGGCACCTGGTTATTAATACTGCTGGAATACAAAAAGGATTATGTGAAGTTTCAGTTGGTTTCTAATATGTTGGTTAAGTATATGTTAGAAAATACTAATCTACGGGTAAGTTCAAGGAGATTTGTTACGCTTGTTGATAATCCCGGCAAGGATTTTAAATCTACTGAGCTGACTTGCGATATAGATTTTGCCAAATTCATGAGAACATGGCGCCACGCAAATAAGACATATCCCGAAGAAGTGCATGACGATCTAAAAACATATTTCCACGAAGAAATAGGTGACCCAAGAGTATGCGAGTACGAAAGAAAAAAGGGTGCCACGAGTGTAATTGATGAGCTTGCGAAAGAACTGATAAGCCTGAAAAAGAAAATAAACGCAGGTAAAGCAACAGCAGAAGAGCGCGTAAACTACAATCTGTTTTGTGGTTTGATTACCTACAATCCTGCTAAGAGAAAATATGTAACTCGTTATGAAATGAAAGAAACCGACGATGCAAGCTCCGTTTTACGAAGTAATGCAAAATACCTGTATGAAACCCTGGATAAGAGCATTGACCAAGCTTTGGGTAGCGGCTACATAAAAAGTGGCATTAAAACTGGCAGAATATACAGTTGGAAGGGCGTTGGCATGCAAATAAGACAAGCAATGGCTTTAGACACCTGCAAAAAGATAATCGAAGCTTTGAAAACTTCAGATATATATCTGGGATGCAAACGCTTATACACTCTACTTAATAAGCTCCAATCAGATGATTTAAGCTTGATAAACTTGTTCTATTTTACAGGTAAAGAGTTGAATTTCCAAAGGGGAACCATAGACCCTATAGACGATATTTTTGACATGGTAAAAACTGCAAATGTAGAAATGAACAGCGAATACCTGAGTGGGCGGAATAACCTGCTGCAATGCATGGAAAGCGGGTTGGAATACTACGGAATTATCTAAAGCATCCATAGCATTATTAAGGGAGAGGGCTGGGGAAACCTTCTCCCTTTTGGTTATAAGCATAAACATCAATCTCATCAATTCATTAATTTTTGGCTTTATAGCGGGGCAGAACATTGGCTAAAGACAGCGTATGATATTCTATAAGTACATATATATTATAATAGATATATACATATAGTGTCATAGTAAAGACTATGCCCTTGGGGCTGGCAAACCATATATTGATGAATTGATGGAAAGGATGAAGATACTATCTCACGTTAACTGCTGCTACACCCGATAACAGTTGCTCTTGTAAGTCAGAGGTCTCTCTTTCGGCATCAAAATCGCTCAAATTCATTTGAGCATGGTTCTTGAGCCTAGATTTCATTGTATCAATCGCTTTAGCAGGATAGGGTACATCGAAGTAATCAATTAGATTGCTCCAATCATTATTTCTGAGAGTAACTACTTCTCCAAGATAGTAACTAACCCAAGAAGAGCCCAGAATAGAATCTGCACGGGTCAATGATAACTTTTCTGTAGATATCTCAACATACTTTTCATCTAATTCAAAGCCGATATAGTTACGCCCAAGCCTTTTAGCTGATATTGCTGTCGTTCCTGTTCCCGAGAAAGGGTCGAGAACTATGTCGCCCTCATCTGTGGTTAGTAGAATCAGTCTGTCAAGTAAATGAAGTGGAAGTTGGCAAGGATGCGAGTCTCTTTTCGAATTGTGTTTAATTCGATGAATATCAGACCATACATCCGAAACCAAAGGGCCAAACGGATGTAGAAGGTCTTTTTTCCCACCATAGTCCTTTTGTAATCTACCGGTTATACGATCTCTCTTGTGGGGCATTCGAAGTTCATATATCTTAGATCCCTTTTCTTCTTTGGTATAGAATAATATGCCATAATGCGCAGGCTGTAAAGTTTTTCCCATTGGTGCTGTAGGGGCATCCCACGCAATCCAGTGTTTGAAATGAGCAGCTTTATTGAGATAAAGCGCATAGTATGTAAGCCATTTGGGAATATTATGCAAAAAAATCGAACCTGTAGGTTTAGTTACGCGGACCATCTCTGCTATCCACAGAGAGCACCAATCAAGATACTCTTCAAAAAGGAGGCTATCTTTATAGCTATTATAGCCTTTCTTCAAATTGAAGGGAGGATCTGCAAATGTCATATCTACTGAGTTGTCGGGGATATTCTTGAATAGTTCAAGGCAATCTCCTTGAAGTATCTTATTTATTGACATGATGCCTTCATCCTTCATCTTAATACAACTCTTTTTCAATGAAATCAACAAGTCTGATAATCTCGTCTGGGTGAAGTGTAAAAACATCGTCAAAAGCGCTTACCATCCTTACTAAATCACCTCTTCTAACGTACCACCCAATTCCATCAACCAAGCCGATAAATTTTGCGTTCGGATAGTGCACTTTTAACAAATCCCTTACAGCGATTTCTGCTTTTGCCTTATCACCTTGCCCGGAAGAAGTAGTAACAAGATATGAGCTTTCAATAATTATCTTGGGATTATCTTTATCAGGAATCAAAAAGTCCATTGTACGTTTTTTCGTGTTTTCTTTTTTGATCAGTTCCTTAAGATCACCGCTACTGTGCTTTATCCCCTTCGAGTTTAGCATTTCCTTAAGAATTGCTTCAGCGTTGTTTTCAACCTTCCCTGCATAACTCCCTTTTTCCTTATATCTTACAAGAGTATCTATTAGCTCAGATACTTCAAACTTTAGCTTGGATAAGCTGAGCTTCTTTAGTTCAAAAAGCGGAAGTGTTTTTACCAGATAAGGTGTAGATGATCCTTCAAAGAATAGGTTTACCACACCTTTGACGAAGTAGTCATTGTTAGATAGTAACTTAGTTATCTGCGCATCACTAATCTCTTGAAAAGAAGCATCTGATTTCTTGGGTTGACACCATTGGGACTTATGAACTAATGTGGATAGCTCATTATCATCAACAACAGATACAAGAGTTAGAAGACGTTTGAACGACTCATTAGATAGCCCTGTTAATGCAAGGATTGCACACAAACCATATTCTTTGCTTTTCAGGATGTTTATAATCACATCTTTTGTAAGCTTCCCACAATCGATAGTTTGTTTAAGATTTAGTAGTGTCTCTTTAATCATGGAAATGTACCCTTCGTATCTTTGCTCAAAAACCTTATTGCTGAAGAAATACGTATTTCTCTCAATGACCGTGTTAATTTTATCTTGCTCGGTTCTCAACGCTTAAATCTCCTTTCTGAAAAATAGTATGTATTCATCTTTCATTGTATTCCGCATGCCCCTTATCGGCTTTAGCATACTTTTTACTAAAGTCATTCCACTTGATCTAGCTGATTCAATAACTGAATGTTCTAGCCTAACACCACCTGTTTGGTTTGTGTTAGAGCCTATTATCACGATAAAATACTTGCCGTTCTTCAATACTCTGGCAGCCTCAGAGCACACAAGTTTCATATCAGCAAAATAGTTAAACAGCTTATCCTCTTTATTCTTACCCTTTAACCCTATAAGTCTAGTCTTTAGTTCGTCAGGATCGTAACCAAGAAATCGTAGTTGGTCTCTGTCATTCTCCATGTAATCAATTGCAAACGAATAGGGAGGAGATGTAATAATGCAATCTACGCTATCGACTGGTAGGCTAATGTTTGTAGCGTCACAGTCCATAAGAATACTTACATTACCGATTTCTTCTCTTGAGTAGTACTCATTAGTTGTAAATGATTTGATTGAAGTATGATACTTATTTAGGACTTTGATAAATAGCTGTTCATGATTGGACATTTTTACTCTCTTTGAGTATCCAAGGGCATCCAAGTATGCCAAAAACGCTAGATTATAAACCTTTCTTTTTTCATTTTCTACAACTGAATCGAGCCTATTTATCACGTCGCCTTTTGAGAAGTATGCGAACAATTCTTCCGCACTTCCGGGTAAGTACTCTAGTAATTGCGGATCTATTGTAAGGGATTGATACTTTGTGTTAATCATAAACTGGCAGAATGGACTTACATCAAGCGCATACGAATCTATTCCCATCAATGCGGCCTCAATGTTTGTAGTTCCGCTTCCAGCCATCGGGTCAAGAATCATATCCCCCTTTTGTACTCCAGCGATATTTATAAGTGCTTTTATCATCTGGGGGTGAAATTTTCCCCTATACGGGAATAGACCATGACTAGCATATGCTGATGAGTAATTCCCACTATCTTCGATGAACTTATCTTCTTGGGTAAGCTCCGCTGTAGATGAGTATAGACAATAATGTCTTGATTTAATACCATTAACTGATTTAAAGTAAGCTGTATTTTTAAGTAATTCACTTGGGGATAATACGCTATACTCCAAGTATGCTAACTCAAGTTCAAACAGCTCGTTTACTTTTGGAAGAAGTTCAACCCCCTTGCCAAAAAGTGCTTCAGTCATTGGCTTTATGTTTTCAATCAGCACTCTAATCCTCCATCTCTGTTTCGCTTTACTGAGTTTGTACACAACATTATTATACTCATTACAATGCGATGAGTGTATGCTCATTTAATAGTGATTTTAGTCAAGTGATATCTGCGGTCTTTTGTGAAGTATGTTACAAAATGGATTCCAACACACGTTATAGGGAATCTTTGTTCTCCTTATCAGTTTGTAGGGGTAGCTCTATTTTTATTCGGCTGCCCTGAATAAACTTTTTGGAGAACAACATGCCAAATGTAACTATCACAAAGCCGGAAGCAAGCGCAACAGCGCAACCACAAACAGTATGCGTTAGCCTGGGATCGGATATCCGCAAACCGCAAGAGCTAACCGAATGGCCCTTAAGTGACATAATGTTTCGCATCCAGAGCGGAACCTATCGTGCTGCCATAGAGAAAATCCGCAAGCAAGAAAATCCAGAGCTGGCAAAGCAGCTAAAGCTGTATCTACCATACTTTATTATGGGCAAGCTTAAAGGCAAACGCTGTGAGGAAAACGTTACCGAGAGCAGCGGCTTAGTGTTGGATTTTGATAATGTGGCGGATGCGGAAATACTTGCCCAAAGCCTGAAAGCAGAAATCCCCTATGTTCGCTACGCTTTCCTTTCCCCGCGTAATGGCATAAAAGCTGTGGTGCTATTCAGTTCACCGGTAAAAGATGCCGCTCAATATGCCCGCATTTGGAACAGGTTGATATGGGAGATAGAGCAGCAAACGGGATATAAGGCAGATAACACGCCCGACCGTAGCAGAGCTTGTTTTGTAAGCTATGACCCTAATCTGGTGGATAATCACGCAGCTATTCCCTTTCCTGTGGAAGATTACGCAGTGGCGCAGGATGCTAATCCTGCGAAAGATACAGGAAACAGTGTGGAAAGTTACGCAGTGGCGGCATGCTGTGCTACAGAAGGCTGCGCTACAGAAGACTGCGCTGTGGAAGAGCCTTTGCCGGAAACGGTATTTACAGGTGTTTGGAGCAGTGGACATGCAGAAATTGATTCCCAGCTACAGCACATAGCCTCTGAAACTCTGGATAAAACCGAAGTAATACCAAATCTTAGTGAGCATTATGTAAAACAAGCTCTGGAGCATTTGTGCAATTGCAAGATAAGCTATCGCGATTGGATACGCTGTGGAATGGCTCTATACAATCAATATGGTGCGGTTAAGGGATTGTATTATTGGTCGCTGTTTCAACATAACCCCTATTATCAGGATAAAGCTGAGAGCCTGAATAAAGTGTGGAACTCGCTGGGAAAGTATTCTTCTGTTGGGCTGGCAAGCCTGTTTCACATAGCCAGAGTGCATGGTTTCAACAGCGTTATCTATACGGGTAAAGACCGTAATCTGGAAGCTTTTCCAGAGCTGAAATACATCTATGGAGAACCGGAGGATGTGAAGCTGGATATAAACAAACTGCCTGAGTATATGCAAAACTTCCTTTTTCACGCAGACAAAATTACCGATAGCAGTCCCGGTGCGAAGATTACTGCCCTTATCCCCAGCCTTGCCTGCAACATTGGAAATCGCATAGGCATGCATGCAGCGGGACAGACTGTATTTTGCAGTGTTTACGCCATGATTATAGGTGAATCGGGCTATTCGCGTAAAACCACCACTCTGAATCTTGCCGTAAATAACATTATGGATAGCCACTTGCAGTCGCTAAAAGATATGGTGGCAAAAGACAGAAATAATGCCAGCATAATAGTAAAAAACACCACTCACGCCAGATTGCTGGAGCTATTATCGATAGATTCCATTCGCTTAATAGTAAAAAATGAAATGGCTGGCTGGTTGCAGGATATGAACAAGAGCTATAATAGCGGCATGATGTTGGATCTCACCAATCTGTATGATGGTCAAAGCCAGTCGATAGCAAAAATGGAAGTGGATGCATGGATAAACCACCCTGCACTTAGTATTCTTGGTGCCACTACACCGGAGGCATTGTTCAAAGAACTGAAGAATAGCTCTGATAGGAACAATGGCTTTTTACCCCGTTTTCTGTATTGCTTCATTCGCAATGTAGATTTGGAGGGTTTGAATTTTGATTCCCGCAATACCAAGGCACCCGAAGATGAGATTAAAAAACTGGGCGAAGTGGTGGAAGTATTTCGTAATCTTACCGGAAGACATATTCTTAGCATGAACCATGAAACAGAATTGTGGCGGCAGGAGATATATACCAAAAAGTTTAAGCAAGCATTAAAGAACAAGCGCGGAGATAGCACTACTTCATATTTTACAAGGATATATGACGGGTATTGGTATAAGCTGTGTATTCTTGGTTTTGCCATGAAGCACTGGCAAGAAATGAAAGAAGCAGATGAGAACTGCCGCCTAAAACGCTTCTTCGATACCAATAAGCTTGATTTGGATACGGCTAAGGAAGCTATGTATCTGTGCGATTACTACTTTGAAAACGCTATGCCGGTAATGGTTAGCTTTAGTGAAGGTAGCAGGTTGCAGGATGAAAAGAATATCGTAAGCCTGATTCGCAACACTGTGCATGATAAAGATATATCTCATAGCCGCTTGCTAACTGCCAGCCGGATGAATGGCAGAGACTTTAATACCTGCATAAACTCGCTGGTTGATAAACAAGCGGTTATCGCCATGGATATCGGCGTTGGTTACAATAACAGAATTGCAAGGCAATATCGGCTTAATCCGGTGCTGTTGTAAGCCTGAATAAGGCGCGAGTCTTATGCTGTAATAGTGTAGCTTAGGATAGATTGCTGTGCTGTCGGAGGGCATCAATTTCATCAATACATCAATTTCTGGCTATAGCACTGGGTTGGTTTTGCTGTTATCGGGGGTGATGGGCGTCACAACATAGCGAGGGTGTGTAGCTTTAACGAAACCCCTCGATGGATGTCAACCAAAACCCCGTTAGCCCTTTATGGGCGTCACAACATAGCGAGGGTGTGGAGCTTTAGCGGAACCCCTCGTACCAGAGCACCCCCGAATCAAGCCTTTTAAGGCAACACACCACCTCACAATTATCTTGACATAAGTTGCACTATGTAAAATTCTTACATAATGCTATTCACAGCCCTTACAGTGGCAGCTTAGCCACAGCCGTAGCGGGCTGAAATGGCATAAAACCAAAAGCAAGGTAGGAGGTAGGAAAGATGAGAATTAAAGATATTATCTTAAGCGTATGCTTGTTTTGTATCTTTTTGTCGCTGGGTGGTGTGTGCCACAAATTGGGAGATTACGCAACACAAAACAACGCCAAGACTGTAACAGCAGTAGGAAACATCGCCTATGTTGCAGACACTGAGGCAGAACTGCTGATAATTGATGTAACCAATCCACAAAATCCAATATTGTTGGGCAGCTACTACACTGGTGATGTAGTGTCGCATATAACAGTTTCTGGTAATTATGCATATTTAGCACTTGGTCAATCCGGAGTGGGGATAATTGATGTGTCCAATCCGCAAAGCCCAATGTTGGTAGGTTCTTATAACACTCCTGGTTACGCTCAGTCCTTAGCACTGGTTGGCAACATCCTCTACGTGGCAGATGGGCATACGGGATTCTTGATTCTAAATGTGGATGATCCGCAGACTCCAGTTCTGATCAGTTCTTATCTTACGATGAATAATGCGGTGTCGATTGCAGTTGCAAGAGGCAGAGCCTATGTGTCCTTAGGGTGGAGCGGTTTGCAGATTATGAATGTGTTGAATCTCCGCAATCCAACACCAGTGAGTCGCCTCATCTATGGCGGAGCGGCTATTTCTGTATGTGTACAGGGCAATTATGTCTATATGGCCTGTGGTGAAGATGGGTTGAAGATTGTAAATGTGTCCGATGAGCTAAATCCGTGGATTGAAGGCACATTCAACACTTCAGGCGAAGTCTGGTCAGTAACTCTTGCAGGCAATGTTGCCTTTGTGGCAAAGGGTTTTGCTGGTATGCAAATGATAGACATCAGCAATCCTACTTATCCATTACTTTTAGGTGCTTATGATACGCCAGATTATGTTTATGCGGTTTCTGTTGCAGATGGTATTGCCTATATTGCCGATAACAATGCCGGTTTGCAGATTGTTGATTGCAGCAGCCCTGCTAATCCTGCGATGGTATCTTCCATCAGCAATCTGGGACAGCTATGCTCCGTTAATATAAGTGGGGATAGAGCATATATACTGGATGAACTGGAAGGGCTGCATGTAGTGAATATCAACAACCTCCAAAGCCCAGCTTTGATGGGCTCTTACGCTTCTCCCGATTATGTTATGGATGTTTGCGTGGTGGGCAATCTTGCTTACATTGCTTCGTATGAATTAGGGTTGCAGATAGTTGATGTATCCAATCCCAGTAATCCTGTTCTGATGGGTACCTGCAACACACCTGGTTATGCTTACTCGGTTGCGGTTATCGGGGATTATGCTTATGTGGCAGATTATTATTCCGGATTGATGGTAGTTAATGTCACCAATCCGTCCAATCCCTTTCTTTGCGGAGCCTACGATGGCAGCGGGCATGCATTTACGGTGATGCTGGTGGACAATCGGGCTTATGTGGCAGCTTTTGGTTCTGGGTTACAGATAATAGGCATCAGTAATCCGCTTAGTCCATATCTTTCTGCTTTTTATGATACACCAGGATCAGCAACTGATGTAGCAGTTACCGGTGATGTGGCATTTGTAGCAGATAGTGAGGCAGGTTTGCAAATAGTGGATTTAACGATCTATAATCTGATAGGCACTATATTGCCACGCCCTACCAGTAAGATTAACCGATGTTTAATCCATGGTAACAGGCTGTACATTTCGGATACCAATTGGAACGAGATTAGCGTGTACGATATCACCAATCCGCAGTCACCTAACCTGATTTACACCTATGCCATGGGTGTTAGCACTATCGAGATGTTTGTCTCCGATGGTCTTTTATACACGGCAAATGACTACAACGGCTTTAGCATTCACAATCTGCAAAGCGTTAATGTGGAGGATGCCTCGCTTGTTCCAGTTCCCGAACTAATGCTTACCAGCTATCCAAATCCCTTTTCTTCTGGCTCTAAGCTTAGCTTTTCGCTGCCCCAAAGCGGAAAGATTAGCCTGAAGGTGTATAATATAAAAGGACAACTGGTAACGGAACTACCCGAAACCTTTCTGCAAGCAGGTGAAAATGAACTGATGTGGGACGGAAAAGACCAAAAGGGTGTCTCGGTGCCAAGTGGCTTATATATTGCCAGATTAGGCTATGGAAACAGCAGCTATACGCGTAAGCTGACTAAGATGTAGATGAAGTGATATGGTGATGAAGTAATGATGTGGATGGGCAGATAGAGGGCTAAGCCTATTCGCATAACGCTTGGAGTTAATATCTCTTGTTGAGTGTCGCTGGAGTCCAGCACACCAGCACCTCTCGCCTTCTCGACATCTCGACCTCTCGACCTCTCAATAGATGTGCGTGCAGAACTTTTCTTTCTTGACAATTTCGCAGGGATTTCAGAAATGGCACTTACAGCATGTGCTGAAGTGGTGAAATTGGTATACACGCTAGTTTCAGGGACTAGTGAGCGATGAGCTCATGGGGGTTCGAGTCCCCCCTTCAGCACCATTTTTTTTATCCCTCAAAATATATGTTGACTTCACTCTGCCCATTGTAAATACTTGCATCATCCGAATCGGAATATGAGGTGATGCAATATGAAAGACTATCACGAACTGGTAGATAAGCTAAATCTGCAGCCCCACCCAGAAGGCGGTTATTATAGGCGCAATTGGCAAAGCACCCTTAGCGGTGATGCCAAAGATGCATCCGGCAAAGTTACACACCCCAAACGAGCTTTAGGCTCTTCCATATTGTATCTGTTGCCCTCTTCGGAATTATGCGCCTGGCACCGGCTTAGCTGCGAAGAAATGTGGCATCACTACTCCGGTAGCCCGCTACTAATCCACCAGATTAGCCTGCAAAGAGGCTGGGAAAGCTTTGTGCTTGGCTCAGACGTGCTAAAAGGTGAGCTGCAACAGGTGATAATTCCACCCAAAACCTGGTTTGCGGCAAAGGTGATAGAAGAGGATTCATTCAGCTTTTGTGGCTGCACATTGTGGCCAGCCTTCACTTATGCCGATTTTGAACTGGCAGAAAAAAGCAGACTGCTTGACGAATTCCCACATTACGCCGAAAAGCTGGATGGATGGTTCAAATAGTTTGAAGAAAACGACGCACAAAACGGAGACGAACATGGAAAGCAAGATATTCATATTGGATACAAACGTGCTAATTCACAATCCCCAAGCCCTCTTCTCATTCGATGAGCATAGAGTGGTAATCCCAATTGTAGTGATAGAAGAAATAGACCAGTTTAAGAAAGGCGTGGACGAGAAAAGCCGTAATGCGCGGCAGATTGGCAGATATCTGGATGCTTTGCGCAAGAAGGGCAGCCTGCAAGAAGGTGTGGCAACCGAGAAAGGCGGAATTATTCAGGTTACCATAAATAGAGACGTTACCGATCAGGCATCAAAGCTACTGTTTATGGACCGTAATGATAACCTGATAATCGGCACTGCGCTATACTTCAAAGAAAAGTATCCTAAGTCGCTGGTAACCCTGGTTTCCAAAGACGTAAACGTGCGCATAAAAGCAGATTGCATGGGGATTAACGCCGAGAACTTTGAAACCGACACCATTAAATATGACGAGTTTTATACAGGCTGGGAAGACCTGGAGATAGAGCCGGAAGCTTTTAAAGAGATAGAAAACAAGAAGTATCTAAGCAATATCTATGGCGACTTTTTCCCAAATCAGTTCCTAAGAGCGGTTAATGAAGCCAATCCGGAGATAATAAAAACCCTGCGCTATCACGCCGAGCATAATCTATTATATGCAATCTCGCACTACACGGGGCAAGAGGTGTTTGGCATCACCGCCCGTAACTACGAACAGGAAATGGCACTGGATTTGCTGATGGATGACGACATCAAGCTGGTTAGTCTGTCGGGTAAAGCCGGAACAGGTAAAACTCTTTTGGCAATGGCTGCCGGACTGCAGAAGGTGGTAGAAGAAAACAAGTATTCACGCCTGGTTATCTCGCGTCCCATCTCGCCTCTGGGTAAAGACCTGGGCTATCTGCCCGGCACAAAATCCGAAAAATTCAATCCTTGGATGCAGCCTATTTACGATAACATGGACATTCTGCTTTCGCTGCATGATGATAAGAGCATCGAGAACATGAAGAACAAGAAAAAGGCGAGCATAACGGACTTTATGGACTATGGCTTCTTGGAGCTGGAACCGCTAACCTATATTCGCGGAAGAAGCCTGCCAGACCAGTTCATAATAATTGACGAAGCGCAAAATCTAAGCCCTCACGAAATGAAAACCATTATTACCCGTGCAGGCAAGAATACTAAGCTGGTGCTAACCGGAGACCCATATCAGATAGACATCCCCTACCTGGATTCGCAAAGTAATGGTTTGTCTGTGGCAGTGGAAAAGCTAAAAGGTGAAGCCTTGGTGGGGCACATGACTTTGGACAAAGGAGAACGCAGCGCACTTGCAGACCTGGCTGCTAAATACTTCTAATATGCCTGAAATATATCAAAAAGAACGTAGCTGGGTAGAGATAGACCTCTCCGCCCTAAAGTGCAATCTGGAATATCTAAAGTCGCATCTTAGTAGCAATCAGCAGTTTCTGATGATAGTGAAAGCCGATGCCTATGGGCATGGGGCAGCAGAAGTAAGTCGAATCGCAATTGAGTGTGGAGCCGTATATCTGGGTGTTGCCAATCCCGAAGAAGGTAAGCTGCTACGCGTTCAGAATTGCAATGCACCTATCCTGGTGCTATCCCCCAGTTTGGTTAGCGAAATTGACACCATAATCCGCTACCAGCTTTGCCCCAGCGTGTCTGAATTAAGCTTTGCCGAAGAGCTGAACAGCATGGCGGCAAGGCATAAGAAGCAAGTAAATGTTCACATTAAGATAGACACCGGCATGCATCGCTCAGGTGCGGCTGAAGAGGCTGCTCTGGAGCTGTTTCACGCTATTGATAAGCTTAGCAATGTAAAGATAGACGGTATTTTCAGCCACTTTGCCTCCTCCGAAGCTGACAGTGAATTCTGCCTGCTTCAGGAGCAGCGCTTTAATGCTTTTCTTTCCCAGCTTCCTTACTTACCGCGCTACGTGCATCTGGATAATTCCAATGGAGTGGTAAATCACTTTGGCACAAGCTGTAATCTGGTACGCCTGGGCATACTTGCCTATGGTGTGGATACCTCGGGCAAAGCCTTGCCACTAAAGCCGGTTATGACCTTTAAGGCGTGTCTGTCGCAGGTTAAGACGATTAAGCAAGGGGAGTCGGTTGGCTATAACCGCACCTGGATAGCCAAGCAGGACGGCAGCTATGCCATTATCCCCATTGGTTATGCCGATGGCTACGACTTTTTACTGTCTAACAGCGGGGTAGTGATGCTAAGCAGCAGCCATCAGGATTGTGTAAGTAACTATAGCTGCAAGGTTATCGGGCGCATCTCGATGGATATGATAAGCATCGATGTTTCCAGCGTGCCAAATCCCTGTATTGGCGATGTAGTTACCCTTGTGGGCAGCGGCTTCCCCGAAATACGGGCTGAAAGTTTAGTGGCAAATTATGGTGGAAATCCATACGAACTAATATGCCAGATTGGCAGACGAGCAAGACGACATTACTATCTGAACGGCAAGATGTTGCACAGCTCTCCCCTATCACGCAGAGACTTTGTGCCAGATGATTTTAACGACTCCAAGCTGAATCAGATAATAGAATCGGCAATCTCGCAACGCCTTCAAAGCGCTGAGATTGGTGAGCTGATTTATCGTGAGATTTTACGCAGCTTCTTTTACAACAAAGACCGGGACATTCATTACCGCTACAACTTCCATCATCAGATTTCATTCAGCGATTCAGCCTTCGACGGCTATTACGCTGTTGACACAGAGCTTAGCTTCGACAAGGTGCTGCAAAATGATTACTTCATTGTTGCCTGTGCGGCTTCGGATGAGGTTTTGCAGCGCTATCTAAAACGCAGCGATGTAGAATATCGCTGGTTGATGGATGATGCCTTCAATCTTGATGTAGATAGTTTTTTGGTTAGCTCGGTGATGCTCGATGAGCTGGAATTAACCGCCGAGATCAGTCACAAAGCAAACTGCCTGGAGATTAGGTGTAGCCATCCTGAACTAAAGCGCATGGTTGGTAAAATGGCGCACTTTACGGTGAATACCAAAACCCTTTACCCCAAGGCTTCGCATCAGCTAAGTGTATTTATTACAGAGCTTACCAAAGGAGTGTTCGTTAGCTTTAAGTATCCCGCAGATATGAAGCGGGTCGAGTGCGTTCCGGTGTTTTCCGGTCAGGACAAATTCCCAAAGATTGAACACAAAGATAGCAGAATTGACGTTTGCAGTAAACCCGAGGAATGGATTTTCCCCATTAGTGGCATAGTTTTCTCGTACTAAAACCAGATTAAGCTCTTTGAATTTCATCAGGTATTCCCTGCCGCTTCCTTGCTCGAATTACGCATGAATTACGCATGAAATACGGATGAGATGCGTAATTCATGCGTAATGATACCGCAATTCGTTCAAAGGAATTGTGAGAACCAAGACATACCGAATCGACTCCAGACTTAGTGCGAATGTAGCAAACTGATGGTATATACATTATGGATAATCAAAAAGCAGCACCCTTAGATGCTGCTTATGTTATTTTACAAAAATCAGATTGGTATTACTTCCCGCGCATCAGGGCTTCCATGTCTTTCATGCCCTTGGGGGTGCTCATCTTCTTCATCATCTTTTTCATGTCTTCAAATTGGCGGAGTAACTTGTTGATTTCCATAACGGGGCGTCCACAGCCTTTGGATATACGCAAACGCCGGCTGCCATTAATAATCTCCGGTTTCTCGCGTTCTTTATCGGTCATAGATTGGATTATGGCTTCCACGTGCTTCATGGCATTTTCATCTATCTTAAGGTCGGCAGGAAGCTTGCTGCCCAAGCCGGGTATCATGCGAATAATGGACTCCAGCGAACCCATTTTTTTAATGCTTTGCATCTGTTTCAGGAAGTCATTCAGGGTAAACTGATTCTTCATCATCTTGCGGGCAAGCTTTTCTTCGGCTTCCATATCCATGGCTTCTTCAGCCTTTTCGATAAGGGTTAACACATCTCCCATGCCCAGGATGCGGCTTGCCATACGCTCAGGATAAAACACTTCCAGGTCGCTAATCTTCTCCCCTATACCAACGAAGGCAACAGGGCAATCGGTAACGGCTTTTATGGATAACGCAGCACCACCGCGGGCATCACCATCGAGCTTGGTGAGAATAACGGCATCAAAGCTTAGCTTTTTATGAAATTCGGCTGCTACGGTTACGGCGTCCTGACCGGTTACAGAATCGGCAACGAACAAAATGTAATCGGGCTTAACGTGCGCTTTCAGCCTTGCTACTTCATCCATCATCATTTCATCGATATGCAGCCTTCCGGCGGTATCGAAGATAAGGAGATTGGTAAAGTCTTTCTGCGCGGCAGCCAAAGCAGAGTCGGCTATTTTGATAACGTCTTTGCTATCTTCGCTAACTACCGGGATGTCTATTTGTTTACCCAGTATCTTTAGCTGATCAACGGCTGCAGGACGGTAAACGTCACAGGCTACCATCATCGGCTTAATGCCTTTTTTGCGGTATAGAGCGGCAAGCTTTGCACAGGCAGTGGTTTTCCCCGAACCTTGCAAACCCACCATCATCACTTTGGTAAGCTTGTTGTTATATGCCTTCAGTTCGAAGCCATCGGTGTCCATCAGGCTTATTAACTGATCGTGAACTATCTTTACCACTTGTTGTCCGGGAGTAAGTGACTTCATCACTTCCGCACCCAAAGCACGCTTTTCCACTTCTGCCACAAAGTTCTTTACGATCTTGAAGTTAACATCGGCTTCCAGCAATGCCATGCGGATTTCGCGCATACTGGCTTTAATGTTATCTTCGGTTAGGTAGCCCTTACCTTTCAGGTTGCGAAACACTTTGTCCAAACGATCAGACAGGCTGTTAAACATATTTATATCCTTGAGTAATATAGTTATTTGGTGATGCTATTTGCTTAGCCTCTTAAGCTCTTTATGGCTTCAGTATAACTGGTAGAGGAGAAAATGTAGGATGCCGAAACTAGCATGTCTGCTCCGGCTTTGCGAAGCGCAGGGGCGTTATCTGCAGTAACCCCGCCATCCACTTCGATGCAAAAGCTTATCTGCCGCTCTGCCCGTATTTTGCTTAATGCTTCAATCTTATCTAAAGCTGATGGGATGAAAGCCTGCGCGGAGTAACCCGGATTAACGCTCATCACCAGAACGTAGTCCAGCTCAGGAAGTATGGCACTTAGCGATGAAAGGGGTGTGGCAGGATTAAGAGCGATGCCAGCTTTTATGCCATGCTGCTTTATGAGGTTTATCAGGCGATGGCAATGATACTCAGTTTCCTGATGAAAGCTAATCCACTGAACGCCCATGTCAATAAGTTGATTCACATGAAAAGCGGGATTGGTAACCATTAAATGAACATCAAGGGGCAGGGAGCTTAGCTTGCGGATAGCTTTTATAAGAGGGAAACCAAAGCTTAGATTGGGCACATAATGCCCGTCCATAATGTCCAGATGAAGAATGTCGGCACCGGAAGCTTCCAGAGCTCCTATTTCTTCGGCTAAACGGCCAAAATCGGATGAAAGTAAGGAAGGGGCTATTTGCGTTTTGTACATTTGCGTTTTGGACTGCTGATCAAGAAAATGATCTCAGCAATCTCCTCCTGAAAGATACTTTTGTATTTGGAGATGATGTCCTGCTTAAGTAGCACCAGCTCTTGCATCCAGGTATTGTTTTGTACCGCGACGAACAGAACGCCATTCTCCAGCTTGATGGGATGTGATCTGCCTGCAAGTAACTCGCCAACCACACGCTTCCAACATAGATAAATGTGAATAAAACGCTGATACTTATCGCCGCCTAGCCTGTAAACAAGGCTGTTAGCAAGATGATTAATGCTATCAAAGGCCATTTGTTAAATAGTTATATCCCAGCCTCGGAGCGACATAAATGTCACTCCGATAGCGGGATAACAATAGGTATAAATGTGAGACTAGTCCTGATAAGTAAGGTAGCTAATGCCGTTGTAGGCAAGAATCAGAACTGCCATTGCGACATAATACACCGAGCCAATTCCGGAAGTCGTGCTATCCACACGGCTCATCAGAATGCCGGGTAATGCCGATGCGATAATGAAGAGCACATAGCCAATCGTACGCTTAGACATTTCGTGACCTTTCATACTTATCAGGTAGAAAGCTGCCAGGATCAAAGCTAAGAACAACACTGTTACGCCACCCACAATGCCTAACGCAGCACCAAAGCTGAGCTCAGCGGGCAGGTTAATCACATTGGTACGAAAAGCTATCAATGCAGGAGTAACTAAGGCAAGTGCCAATAGCACAAAACCAACTATCTTGTTTAACAACTTGGAAGAGCTTTGAACCAACTCGAAGTGTCTTTGTTTCTTGCGCATCATTACGAACATGATGCCGATTACCGCCATAAAGAATACTGCGTAAGCAATAATCATTATTGGGCGCGAGGTTATCATTCCCATAAGGGAAAGCACCGCTACAAACAGCACTAAACTGGCAATCTGCTTAATCTTGAACAGAGTATCGGACATGGAAACCTCCATGGTTTATTCTTGTTCTTGTTTTATCTCAAAGCTGAGTGTGCAACTTACTTCTTTGTGCAAACGCACAGTTACAGAAGCTTCGCCAATTTCCTTAAAATGTTTGTCCATTGCTATGGTGCTCTTGTGGATGCTAATCCCAAGTTCCTGCAATCCGTGAACTATGTCATTCTCAGAAACTGAGCCAAACATACTGCCGTGCTCATCAACTTTACGAACGAATACCATTTTGGTGGCTGCTATTTTTTCGGCAAGGTTTTTTAGTTCGCCAAGCATTTTTTGCTCTTCTTCGGCAAGCTTACTTTGAATCTGGCTAAGCTTCTTCATATTATCAGGAGTTGCATAAATTGCAAAACCTCTGGGGGTTAGATAGTTTCTGGCAAAGCCGCGTTTGACGTTTACTACATCGCCTTGATTGCCGACTTTTTCTATGTTTTTCAGCATAATAACTTTCATGCCGTGATTCCTCCAGGAATTTCTTTTCTTTTGTTTAGCCACATATCTGCAAAGCCAATTAAGACCAGCAGAACGTTGGCATAGATTATGATTATGAACATAAAGATGCCCAGTACTATGCGATTGGCAAACACAAGGCTAAGCCTTTGCCACACATTTGCCATGCCATGTAAGAACGGAATAACACACATGGCAAGCAGTGCATTCGCGAATAGCATCTTTGTTGCTTCTAACAAGTATAATGGGATAATGGCAATGATCATCAGATTATATATGGGAGGGAAACTGAAGTTTTGCATTATGGGCTTTATTCCTAAAAGCTTGAGAAATAACATGAACCCAAGCGTTAATGATAAGCCCTGGGTAATAATCCATACAGCCGGTAAAATCAGTTTCCACATGGGCAAAGCATCTGTGAACATGGCATTATCTAACATAACTGGTAGCTGTTCCCTGATTAGTTCAAGCCCCCTGTCCAATTCCTGAAGCTGAAAAGCTCCAAACATCTTGAACCGCAACAAGCCATAGCTAAGTAATACCAAAAATGATACCAAAAAGCCGTCATTCAGCTTACCGCTTCGTTTAACAATGTCAAGAAATAGCAGGGTTACGGCACCAACGCCAATAATGGCATCCATTGCCATTAGCTGCGTGCCGGTGCTGGCATCCAGAGCAATTAGCGCAATTGGAACCGGGAAGAACATAAACAAAGCCCTGAGGGGATTTGAAAGGCAATACCCGATGGTTTTGGCGCAATAGCCCATTAGCAACACCAATCCCAGAAAGGGATTCATGAGTGCCAGGATGCTTATTATCAGGGGATAAAGTAACATACTACTCTATAACGTAGGCAATAAGAGCCATCTGTCTGGCGCGCTTGATTTCTGCTGTAAGCTTGCGTTGATGCTTGGCACAGGTACCGGTTAATCTGGCAGCTTCAATCTTGCCGACATCAGAGGTGTATTGGCGCATAATGTCCAGGTTCTTATAATCTATCTGAATCTCTTTGTTTGCGCAGAACTTGCAATATTTCTTGCGAGTGAATTTCTTTTTTCTATCGGTCATGTTCATCTTTCTTTACTCCTTAAAATGGAACATCGTCACTTGTGGCATTGTGAGGTGCAGATTCTTCGGGGGGAAGCGGAACATTATGGTCAGCATCATAGCCACCATCTTCACGGGGCTTCCACTCGAGTACATGCAGCATGTCTACTACAACCTCGGTACTCTTTCTATTCACATTGTTTTGATCTGTCCAGTTGCGGGTATCGATGCGACCCTCAACAATAATGGCACTACCTTTGTGGGTTTGATTGGCAATCAATTCTGCCCATTTGCTCCAGGCAACACAGTCTATCCAACTGGTGCTGGTTTGCCATTGATCGGACTCATCTTTGTATCTGCGGTCGTTAGCAAGAGTGAAACGCACTACGGGAGTACCCTTGGGAGTGTATTTCAGCTCAATGTCGTTAGCAATTCTACCGCTGGCGATAAACTTATTGATACGGGGAAGCTTGAGATCGGCCATCTCTCCTCCTATTCGCCACGAGCAACAAACATGTGACGCAAGATGTTTTCGTTAATGTTATACAGCCTTTTCAGGGTTTTCACAACTTGGCTGTCAAGCTTGAAGTAGTTCACGAAATAGTATGCTTCTTGAACTTTGTTTATGGGGTAGGCAAGCATTCTTTTTCCCCATGAATCGGTTTTGATTACTTCACCGCCGTTTTCAACAATCTGAGCCATAAGGCCGTCATTTAGACTGTTGGCTTCGTCGGCATTGAGACGAGGTGACAAAATCACCATCAGTTCATAATCCTTTGTCATTATTTTCCTCCTTTGGACTAATGATTCCGGTGCTCTTTGCCCCGGAATAGGATTTCTTCCATTTGCTATATTCATTCAACACCTGGTTGAAGTCATATTTTATGTATGTGTCTAAAAACCTGCATGATAACTGCATAACCGGAGTAAGCAGTTCCATTTCAGAATTAGTGATCTCACTAAGCACAAAATCAGATACTTGTCCCGTTGTGTTTCGGCCGATCCCAATGCGAATTCTTTTCAGCTCCGAAGGCGGAGTAACCAAAAACAAGGACTTCATCCCATTATGGCCACCATCTCCTCCCCCATTGCGAATACGCAATTGAGCGGGTTCAAGCTCCAAATCATCGTGAATCACCAATATGTCTGATATCTTCCAGCGTGATAGAGCTTCTTTTAGCGCATCACCTGAGCAGTTCATATAGGTATTTGGCTTAACCAGAACTGCCTCCCGAAGCTTGATGCTGTCGAAAAGCCGTTCATGCGCAAAGCTTTTACCATGCTTCTGCGCCCACATATCCAAGCACATGAAGCCTATGTTATGCCGCGTGTTCCTGTACTCCGCGGTTGGGTTTCCCAGCCCAATAATGAGCTTCATTGCCAATGTTATTCTTTTTCTTCGGATGGAGCTTCTTCTTTGGGAGCTTCGGTTTTCTTAGCATGAACCACAGCAAGAGTTACATCAGCATGGTCTTTGTATTGCCAATCACCTGCAGGTAGATTGCTTACATGAACCGAATCACCAACCTTAAGGCCACTGATGTCGATGCTTATTTCCTCAGGAATACGGTTTGCTTTACATGTTACCTTTACTGTGCGCATTTGAATATCCATCATTCCGCCTTCTTTCAGGCCGATGGCTTCACCCATGAAGTTTATGGGAACATCGATTTCTACTACCGAATCGGCGTCCACAGTTAAAAAATCAATGTGCAACACGTTGCGAACTACAGGATGCACTTGCTTTTCTTTCAATATGGTGTGATACTTCTTGCCTGCCACTTCGATTTCCCAAAAGCAAACTTCAGAGTAACTCTTCTTCAGCATTTGTGTAAACTCTGCTTTGGGTACACTAATGGAAAGGCTATCCATTTTATTACCATATATCACGGCGGGAATCATACCACTGGCTCTCAGATTTGTCATATCTGACTTTTTAACGGTATGTCTTGGTTCTGCATTAAGAGTAAATATCATTTATTCCTCCATCTCTTTATACTATCTAAACAATATGCTTATTGACTCTTCTATATGTATCTTTTTTATAGCGATTGCCAGCATCTCCGCAATGGATAGCTGCACAATTTTGCTGCTTGCTTTCTTTTCTTCAGAAAGCTCAATTGTATTGGTGATAAAGAGCTTTTCAATGGGCGAATCCTCAAGGTTTTTAACTGCACTGCCACTTAACACACCATGTGTGCATGCGGCAAACACGCGTTTCACACCCTGAGCTTGCAAAGCTACGGCAACCTTAATCAGGCTTCCGCCAGTATCAATTATGTCATCGAACAAAATGGCAGTTTTACCGCAAACATCACCAATAATGTTCAACAATTCGCTCTTATCATCGTTTCCGCTTCTACGCTTATCGCCAATTGCCAGTGAGCAATTTAGGCGTTTTGCCAATGCTCTGGCTCGGTTTGCACCACCGGAATCAGGAGACACTACAACGATGTCTTCCATCTGCATAATACTCTTGAAGTACCTGGCAAAACTGGGTATGGAAAACAGGTGATCAACCGGTATATTAAAAAAGCCCTGAATCTGCTCTGCATGAAGATCAACAGTGATAACCCTGTCAGCTCCGGCTACGGTTATCAAGTCTGCCACAAGCTTTGCAGTAATAGGCACTCGCGGCTGATCTTTCTTGTCCGATCTTGCATAGGCATAATAAGGAATAACGCAGTTTATGCGCTGTGCTGATGCCCGCTTAAGAGCATCTATTATTATTAGCAAATCCATGAGGTTATCATTAACTGGATAGCTGGTGGGCTGAATGATGAACACGTCAGCTCCACGCACGTTGTCGTTAATCTTTACAAAGGACTCGTCGTTTGAGAATTTGAACAGGTCAATATCACCCAGAGGTATGCCTGCATGGCGGGCAACTTCCTCTGCTAAAGGGCGATTGGCATTACCTGTTAATAACTTAAGCTTCGAAAACACTTATCCTTCTCTCTTGTTTACCTTAGTTCTTAGCCTTTTGGATACATGATCCATCTAAAGCATGCAATATCAACTGTATTAAATAGATACAGCACAACATGCTTGCAAATATCGGCAAGTCTTACAAGTTTTTTAGAAGGCTGCTTTTTGTCAAAGCATATTTATTGCAAAACTTAGACTTACCCCCCTTGCTGCCCTCTTTGCATAAATGCTTGTTTACGAACCCAAACCTAGGGCTTCCCTGCTGCTTCCTTGCTGCTATCCCCTGTCGAATACAGGATAGGAGCAGGGAAGCAGCAGGGAAGCTCTTGTAAAAATTATGAAACAAAGGGGATGGCAGAATCATTGTTTCGCACGCCTCAGATATATTCAGTTTGTGCTATATAAGTATTATAAAAGAGGTCGCTTGTGAGATATGTGATCTGTGGTTAGCTGATTGTCTTGGTTCTGATGGTTATCATTCCAAGAGCATCGAAATAAGCTTTACAATCATTTAGCCTGGCTTCATCTTTGAATATCCCAAAGCAAGTAGATCCGCTCCCGCTCATCATAGCTACTTCAGTACCGAAGGTGCTTAGGTCAACAAGTAGTTTATCAATTATTGGGTATGCTTTGCGAATGCCTCTCTCAAGCCTGTTAAAGCAACTGCTCGATAACCTGGCAGGATCAAAGCTCTTGCTTATGTAGTTCACAGAGCCAATCAGTTTGTAGGCTGTAGAGCTGGCTATTGGAATATTTGGGTTTATGAGAAGTATCATTGGAATATCTATGAAGGGTAGGGGGCTAATCTGTTCACCCCGGTTCTCTCCCAAGGCACAGCCACCTTGAAGAAAGAAGTTTATGTCACTGCCGAACTCAGCCGCAATTGCATGCATTTCAGAAGTCGATAGCCCAAGCTGCCACAGTTGGTTCAGAGATTCTATGCAATTAGCAGCATTGCTGCTACCACCCCCTAAACCTGCGGCTATGGGAATGCGTTTATCTAAATAGATGGATATACCCGCTGAAACACGGTATCTATCCTTTAGGTGCATAGCAATCTTGCAGATAAGATTATCCGGTGTTGCCAGTTCTTCATAATTGCAGCTAAAGCTTATGTCACCCCGCGGGGAGAGGTCATAGCTGATATAATCACACAGGTCAATACTGCTCAATACAGTATTGACCTTGTGATAGCCATTGGGTAACTTACCGGTTACCTCAAGAAAGAGATTTATTTTTGCGTAAGAAGCGGTTAACATTCTTCTTTTGCTTTTTAGGAACCTCGTCACCATAGTAATAGTAATAGTAGTAGTAGTAATAATAGTAGTTTTGCTTACTGTAGTACTTCTGAACGTAGATGCTGTTTACAATTATACCGTCTATGTTGCCGTCGATGTTTTCCATAAGCTCTTTGGTGCGCTTTATGATGCCCTTTTCGGTGAAGCCGCAGCGAACCACGATGAAGGTCATATCAACTTTCTTGGTTAAGATTAGCGCATCAGTTACAGCAATGATAGGTGGAGTATCGAATAAGATATAATCGTAGTTTCTTTTTAGCTCTTCAATAAGAATATCGGTTCTGGGGGACGCAATCAATTCTGAAGGATTTGGAGGGACAAAACCACTGGTGATGATATCCAAATTCATAATCCCAGAGGGCTTTACCACTTGAGCTAAGGTTACATCCTGATCAATCAAGTAGTCGCTAACACCGTTTTCTTTTTCGAGCCCGAATTTCGCGTGTATGGTGGGTCTGCGCATGTCCATATCAATCAGAACTACCTTGCTATTCATTTGAGCCAGAGTAATAGAAAGATTGGATATCGTGGTAGATTTACCTTCCTTGGGTCCAGAGGAGGTGATGAGCAATGTTGTGCTGCCTTCAGCTTTCCGCGCAAGTATATTGGTTCTTAGGGTGCGATAGGCTTCGGCAATGGGTGACTTGGGAGCATAATGTGAAACCAACTGCATTAACACAAAATGCATGGATCGAGTTAACTGCTCACGGTTCTCACCTTCAGCTGCTTCAATCATATAGTTAAACTCTTGAAGCTTGGATTCTGATTCGCGTATTAGAGGAATAGTTCCCACAATGGGTAGGCGCACGAAGGTTTCCATATCTTCCAAAGTTCTAAGCTTGGTATCCAGAGAATGCACTACAAATGCTGCACCTATACCCAATCCTATACCCAAAATAATGCCAACCAAAATGTTCATTGAAACCCGGGGTTTAATGGGTATAGTTGGACGCTCAGCATAGTCTATGATGCGAACATTACCTACTTTGGCCTGTTCTGCTATCTTCGCATCCTCGTATTTTTCCATCATGATGCCATGAATTTTTTCATCGAGCATCATGTTTCTGGTTAGTCTGGCTAATTCAAGCTCCGTGTTGGGTATGGCGATGATACGTTGATCATACATTTCCTTAGTCTGTTCCAGGCCATCAACACGGGCCCTGGCAATCTCTAATTCTAAATTGGCTTGGATGATTCTACCCAAAAGCTCGCTTCGGGTAGTAAGTGGATCATTATCGACGGATAAGGCAACCAGCTTACGTACTTCTAAATCCAGGGTAGCTTTGGCATTTTCAAGTTCACGATTTAAGAGAAGAATCTGAGGATGATCCAGAGGGTATTCATTTTTGGTTACTAACTTCGTAATAAGAGCTTGAGTATCTACTATCTGCTTACGCAACTCATTTATGTATGGAGCCTTTAGAATATTGCCAACATCAACCAAAAGAGAATCTTGTTCGCGCAATTGCCTGTTTAGCATATCAAGGGATTTTGCACTTACCGCCATTTCAGTTAATGAAGACTCATACAATGCCTCTAGCTCCGATGCCTTTTTTATAAGCTCCGTAGTTTCAGCAGATAGTTGAGTAAGTTTATTCAGGTTTTTAAACTCACGCAAATCATTCTCTGAGCTTTGCAACCTGCGAGAAATTGCATCAAGCTGTGTTTCCAGAAATTCTCTGATAGTTGTAAACTCCAATCTAGCATACTGAGTGTTTTGCTGTTGAATAGCTTCTGATATAGAGTTAACCGCTGCCATTGCTTCAATGGGATTGGTGGATTCAAAGCTAATGGTTAGAATGTCAGTTTCGCGTTTTGATTCTATCTTCATTCTGCGTAAACTTCCAACTGGATTACCAGAGACATTAGCTGGAAAGGTGTCCCAATCAGGGTATTTCTTCATGATATCCCATGCCAGGCTCATGATAGGTTTGCTACGAATAAGTTCTATTTGGTTATTTAGTGTATTCTTCCCAACTCCAGGTGTTGCAAGAAATAACAAATCTGCATTCCCTTGTTGGTCTTCAAGCAGGATTCTGGCTGAAGCAGAGTAAATCTTAGGTTGCCTGGCTGTATAAAACACAGTTGTGACAACCACCAACGAAAACACAAGAACAATCAGGTATCTATATTGAAGTACAATTCTAAGGTAATCGGACAGCTTTATTTCGTCTTGAATTGGAGAAGTGTTAGTTTGATTTTCCATAAAAGAGTTACCCTCGTTACTTGATGTTTGTTACAAGATTGTAAACGCTAAGAGCTATTGCAGCTTTAGACAGGAAGTCTGCAGCTCGTGAGAAAGCATAGAATATTGTACCAGAGATAACTACAGTGTCTCCTGGTTGAAGTGCAGGAATTAGGGATGCATCACCTGTTTCGAGGTATTTCTTGAAGTTCACCCATATAACTTTATCACCCTCAGCAGAAGGCCGAACTATTCTGATCTTCGAGAGCTTTGCATCCTCTCTAGGTCCGCCTGCCAATGCTAATAAGCTAAGAAAATCAGTGTCATCAGGAACAACGTAAAGCCCAGGTTTGTACACCTGCCCCAATATGTAGGTATTCATTTTTAGCTTCTCAACACCGCTGCGAATGCCATCGTACGTATAGGCAGAAATGCTGGATGAAGGGGTATAACTAATGGTTCCCTGGCAAAATAAAGACAAGGTAAACCCCATCAACAGGAGTGTAAACAATATCCTCTTCACAATATCCTCTTATTCATTTTTCGTTAAATTCTGTGCTTTGCTGTTATAGTCAAGATAAATCTGTATTTCATCTCATTCCTTGGCTAATAGTGTTTATCCGAAACCACAGTTATCGTGGTTATCTATTGTATTATGAATATACGTTCTGACGATTCTGAGCCTAGTTTGATTTCGTATCCAAACTCATCATCAAATGCATCAACACGCCATCTAATAACATCACCTGAACTAACGTTCAAATTCGCAGGAACAGGAATTTCATATACATCCTCGGGGATGTCAATATACACATCCTGATGGTGTATTAACTCGTTTTCTTCGTTCCACATTAACAATCTGAACGAACTGGCATTCACTCCATCTGATGTCCAGCGAAGTTTTAAGTTAAAAAGCGGAACAATCTCGTTATTAGCAGGATAATCTAACAAGCATTTGGATAATAGTGCGTATGAGACTGTATCCGAAACGCTGTAGTTACCATTGGAGTCGTACAGATGAATAAAGTATGAATACCATACCCTCTCCTGTAGCTGATTGTCTGTATCCAGATAATATCGCTCCGATGATGGAACACTGGCGGCAATCTCAACCGGGTTAGCATCATGATTTGAGAACCTGAATACTTTCACATGGCTTAGATCGGTATCGATAAATGGTTCCCAGGGAATGCGAATAAAGTTACCATCAGATACAGTATCTATGCCATTAGTATCATCATTTAGCGTAATATTCTGCCCGTTCCAGGTTACAGGCTGATCACCAGTATCCCCCAAATGAGGTCTCAACGTTGGCTGAGTTGGTGCTTCGGTATCTTGATCCAGAGGGTCATCTCCAGAACATGAAAGTGTAACCAGAAGCATGAGGCACACGATTAGTCTGAGTAAAGTCTTCATAAAATCTCCTAAAACTTAACTCTCAAACCCAATCGATTAGTAATACCGATCGGGTTAGTTATAAGTGCATAATCCAGCATAATACCATAAAGCTTTACAGAGGCACCGCAACTGTAGTTCTTGTCGTAATATCCCGCTCTAAGACTTGCCTTCCCATCATATTCCCAGTCCAATCCATAATGCTGTGTTCCACCATACACATAGTCACTATCGTAAGCCAGGGACACTGTAGACCTGAGGGCTTTGATGGGTTGCACAAGAGCAACTCCAACCTTGGTATTAAAAAGCACTTCATCCTTTATCTCACTTGGTGTGTTCCAAGCTATGTCGGTGCCTTGAATATCTTGGAAGTTAACTCCAAAGAGCAAGTCGCCAAAAAACTCCTGGTCAAAGATGACTGCCAAATCCGTTTTAGCTTTAAATCCGAAATCCAGTCCAGTACCAGTTCCCATTTTATCAGATATTGACCGCTTAATCAGCTTGATGGCACCACCAAAACTAAAGTCAAATGGCACTTCAAAAAAAAGCCATCCCATGTTCGCATCATAATGTATGTTTTTGGCGAATGCAAACTGATATAGGTCATCCCTGCTGTTAAAGGTGCCATCAGGAACCCCTGGTAAATGGTATAGGCTATTGTTTATTCGTTGGTCAACATTGGTACCAACAAGATACTTCTCGCTGAAGTATGGTATCTCGCTCACGGAAAGCCGAGTAATGCTAACCCCTATTGAAACCTGGTTCGGTAAAGGCTGAACAAATGCAATGTGATCATATGCAGCAAGCCCCTTATACAAAAAAGCGTGCATGGCAGAAAGTTCCGTTTCTCTTATGTGGCTTATGCCAGCAGAATTCCAATATATCGCGGAACCATCATCGGCTAATGCAGAAAAAGCTCCACCCATGCCCAGAGCTTTAACGCCTGCGCCAATCATCATGAAATCACCTGCATACCTGCCAGCAAACAAGGGAGTGATGCTTATAACCAATATAAGCATGATAGTAGTAATCTTTATCTTTTTCATCGTGAACTCCACTACTTCAAGATTGCCATTTTCATGGTTTTCTCAATATGCTTATCACCCTTACGGGCAATAACACGATAGAAGTATACTCCGTTCGCAAGAGCATAACCATTCTCATCTTTACAATCCCAACCATATAAGGTTCTCGGATACTCATGGTAGCCAACCCCTATTGGAAGATTACTAAAGGTTTTTACTAATCTTCCGCTAACCGTAAACACCTTTATCGTAACCTCGTCTGCGCCGTCGGTAAGTACGTATGTAAACCGTGTTCTACCATCATTCTTTGGTTCTTCTGCTCTACCTAAAACGGGATTGGGGTAGTTTGCAATGTTTACGATATCGAAAACATCATTCACAATGAACTGGATGTCTCGTGTATTGTAATTGCCATTCAAGTCTGTACAGTCTACCTTTAACTCGTGATATCCCTTACCCAGTGCCAATTGATACTTTATGGGAATCCTGTTGATGTTCTCTCTATTTACCGAAATAACGAATGACTCCTGGGGTATCTGTGTTCCGTTCATATATAGCTTAATGGTATCGTCGATCACGTCAATTCCATTTGCATCGGACAGAAGTAACGATATCACACCGTTTCCTGCAACATAGCCACCTACTGTAAACTCCTGATCTTGAACATTTACATCGATAGTTGGTCCGCTAAAATCAGTATTTCTGAATAAAGTGTATATCCCGGGACGATCAACTTCCAAGGTTACAGTATTCAAGCTGGTGTTGATGTGTCCACCTCTTAAGACCCATTTTTGATATTCTTCGTTGTAACGATAGATTTTGAATGTATTCCCATTTTCCAGTGATTGGGTATCATTGTCCGTAGGGTGGTAATAGAAGGTTAACTGCACCTGTTGATTATCTTTGAAGATGCCTTCTGCATTTAGCAAACTTGTGTCCAATGCAGTCAATTGATACGGCACAGAACCCTGGTTTGCCGATATTGATTCGACATTTCTAAAGAGTATCGGTTTTAAGTCTGGTTGGTACAGATACTCTCTGGGTGCCAACGCTTCCATGGAGAATATTGCCGAATTGGGACTCGGTACCATACCTGCAGGAATGCTGCATAGAACATTGGCATCAATACTGGTGAAACTGCCCCCGGCATTGCCAATACTGTGATAGTTTACGGGAACAAGAAACTCGATATAGTTAGTAGCATCATTTACGAACGTGTCATAAGGGCTCCACTCCTGATTAACGTTGCTACTGTCGACACGAGCTTGAATCTTCAAGTTTGCCTGGTTCAAACTAGTTAAGGGTAGGTAATCCCACCTCTCTTGTCCAACAGATAGAGGCGGGAATGGATGTTTTGAATGAAACGTCATGTTGCTGAAGGAGGTAGATGGTTGTCCATAGTACAAACTTAGACCAGTTTCCAGAGAATTGGCATTACCAACGTTGGTGCTAAGGACTTTCACCGCCAAATCTGACCCCTGCTGAACAAGTTGAATGTCCTTTAGTAGTAGTTCAGGACCTCGAATAGTATAAGAGGTTAAGAAGGACTCTGTATTCCCATTTTCTGTGTTCATTATGTACTTTACAGATATCTCTTTTCCTGTTCTTTTGGGCTGATACTTCGTAGAACTAACGTATTCGGTGCTGTCGGTAGTTGTTTTTTGCATGGGGATACTAACCCAAAGGCTATCCATTCGGACTCGACAGGTAAGGGTATTTATGGGAACGGGGCTAAATACCTTTGCTTTAAAAGAAACCGAGTCTATCCAGGCAGGTTCTGCTGGGATTGTTGTCAGATGCATTACGTTAGGTTTTCCCACGCTATATTGCGATCTTCCTACATACTCATTATTTGCTGAGTAGCCAGCCACATAAATCTTGTGAGTATAATTCGTGGATGTTTGATTAGGATTTGTCCACTCTGCAGAGAAATTGCCATTAATAACCGGCAAATCGAAGGGAATGTTTACAATTTTCTCGGTCTCCTTGGTAACAAACAAGCGGGCAGAAAGCACTTCTTGAGGAAACTGAGCATTCACCACCAGAGTCTGTCCAGGTAACAGGGTATGATTTACTGCACTTACAGGAATGTTCGATATTGGTTTTTTGAAGCTGATTACTGGATCACCCAGATACACAGCTCCATTTGTCATGGCAAATTGTGCTTGTCGAGAGGTTGTCACGGTATAGAATTTGGCTAAAGTATATACCCAGGCATCTCCAACTGTTTCAAAATCTCGCTTGAACAACGCGTCTGTATAAGCCAGTCCCCAATCTAAGTCCTGGATCAAGTATCCCAGGCCAGAAAAACCCGCTGAACCAATAGCCCCCTTACCTGGCAGCAAGACAAAAGCTTCGCTGATTGATGACATACCATTGGTATCAAATGCAGAAGCATAACAGGCAAGTGACACCACAATGGGATACACAGAGTTGTTTAGCGTTGCCACATCATTGAAACCAAACAGGTTATAATCCGCCCACACTCGTCCCCCGCCATGCCCCATGAACTGCAGGTACTTTGTGCCATTATTAAAGGCATCCTTAAGGTGTGATGCACCACCGAAGTAGTCAGAGCTAACTGTCTGAGTATTAGTGAATACCCTGCTAACTCTGAAATCAGAAGGTATGGACCTACGCCTTATCACCTCTGATTGCTGGGCAAAAACGTCATCTGGATCAGTAATCTTACCGCCAGCAGTTAATGTAACATGGCCATTCCACAATTTCGAGGTTTGCGGATTTGTGTGATATAAGGTAGCTTTAGCTGCATAATCCAAAATATGCTGTTCTGTCCATACATTTATGCGTGAGATTGCCATATCAGGTAAAGGATCATCACCAACCACGCACGCATACCAGTTGTCGCTAGCCGTTGCTCCGTGTTTAAATGTCCAAAGCTTCTTTACTGGAACTTTGTTATAGATTCTAGAAGGGCTTTCATCCCGGGTATCTTCTACTCCTTCGCCCAATAGAACAATATGGCTAATCTGTGGTTCGCTCCAGTTATTGTAGGCATAACTGATGAAACTCTTTATGGATTCCGCGCTTACGATACCGGCATTAAACTCATCGTAGATATCCTGGACATCGACAACCTTAACCGTGTAGCCCTTTGCCATCCAGTTGTTTTTAAGCTGATTGGTTCCCTCAGCCTCTACGAACTCTCCCACGGTTAACAACAATACCTCACCGGTATTATTTGGATTTTTCAAATCACTTGGGATGTTCAGGCGAGCCAGTTTAGGTGTTTTTTTTTGTTCTTCTGTTAATGCAATATACTTCACACTACTCGAGTAAACGCTATCTTGTAAAGTTACCGTCCAGGGAGCACCGCCATTGATGTTGAATGGCTCTATCTGCATATTACTGAATACACTGGAGCCGATTTTGTAAACCGAGATATCGGGGTTAGAAAATCCGCTTACTGCAAACTGCATCAGATTGTTATTCGTTGTAGATGGCTTACTGAATTTGATATAGTCGGTATCGGTTTTATACTCACGCCAATAGGTTATCTGAGCATAATCCAGCATAATCTGTTCCTTATCGGTCATTACTGTATTGCCCGACAAGCTTATGTAAAAGTTATTTGTGCCATGCCTGAGAAACGAGTTAGGAATTGGACTGGCATTGCTGAATACCTTCTCCGATTGGTTCCTCCAACTATGTGTGTTTATCATGGCGGAATTCAGCCTAACCGTAGCGTCGTGATCATACTGATTTGCCCCAAGATTACCTGGATAATATGTTAAACCCATCAAAGACACCTTCGCCGATGCCGTCCTGATGTTCGAGTCCTTTGGATACTGAAGTTCAACTGGTATGATCTCCAGATTAGGAGCATTTATCTTTTTCCAAAACCAGATATCTTCCCGGTAAAAATCGGTAGACTGACTCCATCCATTACCCAGCTTATCGCTAACTAGCTGTTTTTCAAAATGTACTGTTTCTTCGTATGAATCTGGAATTGAGCTTAGAGGAACACTGGAAACTACCAAGCCACCATTTTCCACTACCAGCCTTGCGCCAAACCTGTCAATCAACTTCAGTGTATATACATTCTCGGCCGTGTAGTCGTCCATATAGCCATCATCACCATAATGACGATCCCCATAAAACTCGAAGTAGTCTCCCGGGTCAAATCTCCCATCGTTTTCACCATGGAAATGTATCGGAACCTGACCATACTCATCGCTGAGCTCCAGATATCGAGGGTCTACACTTGCAGGTGTCCAGCTTGTGCTAATCTGAAGTGAATCTGCCATCAAGGTTACCAGACTCATAAGATACTGATAGCTGATCTTATAAATCCCTTCACTATCTACAATTATCTGAATCTCATTTACTCCTGTGATCCCGCTTTTGGGAGATTGATAGCTATCATCACGTTGTTTTTCCAGTCGCCATGATTTTGAGCTAGCTTCATTGATAAAGAAGTTGCTACTCCCGCTATCTAATGGATTGCTTCTTTCCTGCCAGTTTCTGGTGGCTGTTTTGGTTCCGTTGATTACAACTCTAATGCTTATGTCACTATACACAACCAGCATTTTGCTCTTTGCTCTATACTGAAAGGGGTACACTAGCAGAGGTACAAATTTTCTGTTTCCGATGAAGGCAGGTTCACCTTTGCTAACCAGTTGAGCAGGAAACAATTCATCATTGTTATACGCCCGTACATTTGCTACACGGGAATAAACCGGCTCGTCACCCTCCACACTCATGCTTATTGCAGGCTGTAAATTGATGTTGCTCAGCGTGCTGCTTTCGCTGGTTTCCACAACTATGCTATAATCACCATCTACAGGTACGGCTACTGCTGTGGAGAACACCATCAATTCCGGGTAACCCTCTTCCCCACTTGCCGAGGCATCTTCACATACAATCTTTTGCCACTTTGCACCTTTTATAATGGTGTCTTCAATGCTATAGGCTGGCAGACTGAATTTCAATTGCAGCACATCTTGATTTTCTTGAACCATCTTTATTGGCGTTGCTACAGCCAATAAAGGTAACAGCATTATCAGTAGAATTAGGTTATAACGCATAAATCTATATCTCCAATATTTAGAGGTCGTTACTACGCAACCCGATATCCGTTCGGTAATAAGCATTTTCGAAATGGATATCACTAATGTTTGCATAAGCGTTCACACGGGCGGATGTGAGATCATTACCCACCCCAACTATACACATAACCCGGCCACCAGCGGAAACAAGACCTGACTCATTCTCCGCCACGCCCGAGAAATATATCCCTTCGGTGTTTGTTCGCCGGATAGATATTGGGTATCCCTTCTCATACTTACCCGGATACCCTTTCGAAGCCATAACCACGCCCACTGCTGTGTTGGTGGAAAACCTCAAATCCAATTCTAGTATGTTTCCACTGATCATAGCAGAACAAATCTCCACAAAGTCCGTCTCGATCAGAGGCAAGAGCACTTCTGCCTCAGGATCGCCTAAACGGCAATTAAATTCAATTACCTTGGGGCCATCTTTGGTGATCATTAATCCGCAGTATAGAATCCCCATATATGGAGTTCCGTTCTCTCTCATAGCCTGCAATATTGGGCTGATTATGGTAGCTTCAATTTCTCTACGATACTTCTCTGCTTTGGGAACTGGGCACACTGCGCCCATCCCCCCAGTATTCGGCCCCAAATCATGGTCAAAAATCTGTTTATGATCCTGGGCAAACAAGCTAGTCTGATAGCCTTCGCCATCGCAAAACGCAAATAGGGATACTTCCCATCCGCTCAAAAATTCCTCTATCACTGCTCCTGAAGCATTACTTGATTCATTACCATCGTTATGTGCAAACAGCATATCTATAGCCGTAGCAGCTTCGCAACTATCCTGAGCCACACATACTCCCTTTCCAGCAGCCAAACCATCGGCTTTAATAACTACCGGATATGAGAAATGCGAAACAGCCTTTAGTGCCTCTTCCTTACTGAACGCTTTAATGTATTTTGCAGTGGGAATGCCTGCCCGAATCATCAAATCCTTTGCAAACATCTTACTGCATTCTAATTGGGCAGCTTGTTTACTTGGGGCAACAACCGCGATGCCAGACTTAGCTAAATAGTCCGACAATCCTTCTGCAATGGCTTGTTCGGGGCCGATAAAAACCATGTGAACATCTTCTGCATGGCAGAATTGCAGTATGGATAAATGGTCTGATAATGATACGCATTCATATTGTTTGGCTATGCCAGCATTACCGGGACAAACGATTATGCGCTTCACCTTTGAACTGCGGGCAAAGCTTTTAGCTACCGCGTGTTCTCGACCACCACTGCCTACAATAAGTATATTCAATTCTTCCTTCCTTGCAGTTCTCTTATTAGTTCCAGAATAGCAAATTCCGATGCTTTATAACGGATGGAATCCCTATCACCATTAAAGATTTGCTGTGAAGACCAAAACTTATTGCCAATTTGGTAGCCGAAATAAACAAAGCCCACCGGTTTCTCAGTAGTACCTCCATCAGGCCCGGCGATCCCGGACACTGATACTGCTACATTAGAATTTGTCAAATCTTTTATTCCTCTCGCCATGGCTAACACACAGGCCTCACTAACTGCTCCAAAGGTCTCCAATGTCTCATCGCTAACGCCTAATACTTTATGTTTCATGTCGTTAGAGTATGTTACCACTCCGCCCACGAAGCATTTCGATGCTCCAGGGATATCGCTAAGCATCTTCTGCACCAGTCCACCTGTGCAAGACTCTGCCAATGAGATAGTGTAAGCTCTTTCTTCTAATAGCTTTAGCAACACAGCAGCCGGGCTGATATCATCATAAGCCCATACAAGATTACCAATAACCCTTTCTGCTTGTATAACAGCTTCTTCCACGCCATTTCTGTCACTGCCATAAAAGCGTATATCTACTCTGCCAGTTTGTGGAAGCCACGCAACAGAGACATTTTTTGGAAGGCTTTTAACAGGGTACAATTCCGCCAAACCGGATTCCGAAATACCATGAGTATGAATAGTTCTTACATGGATTGGCTTGATTTGTGAAAATGATTCTGCAATAATGCCTGTGATATGCTCTTCAAAGATGTGCTTCATCTCAGAGGGAACACCCTGAAGAGCAAAGAAATGCTTGTTTGCCACAGTGAAATGCAGCCCAGGAGCAGTTCCCAAATCGTTCTTCAATGCCTCAAAGCCATCTGGAACCATCGCCTGACCACGATTTAAATCAGGTATAGCCTTGTTTCTACGCGAGAACAAAGCCTGCACATGGTTCCACACCTCTTCGTCAAAACGCAGTTCCTTGCCAAAGAAGCGTGCAATACTGGCTTTGGATAAGTCGTCGTCTGTAGGACCCAAGCCTCCGGTACTGATAACAATGCTATACTTTTCCCAGGTAGCTGCCAAGGCTTGTTGAATTGCCTCCGGACTGTCTTGAATGGTTACGGCATACTCCACCGGTATCCCAAGCTGGGCTAACTTAGAACCCAGAAACATCATATTTGTGTTAAGAGTCTTCCCCAGCAGGAGCTCATTCCCGATGTTAATAATCGCTGCGTTCATAAATTAATAGGCTTTGGCGAATATCACTCTTTTGTTGGATGGCTTTCCGCAATATATACATGTACCCGCTTCTTCTTTCGCATCAAAAGGTATGCAGCGGATGCTTACTCTCAGGTCGTTCTTTATAGCCTCTTCGCACTCACTGCTTCCACACCAATGCGAATTCGCAAAACCTCCGTGAATCTCGGGCTGACCCGAATTCTTAGGAGTAAAGTATTTATAAAAGTCATCCTTAGTGTCTATATCGATGGTATTAGCCTGCCGGAAGTCCATTGCCCGCTGATAGTAAGCCTCCTGCATCCTGGGCAGTGTGTTTACAATGTAATCTGCTAAGTTACTAAGCTCTACAGACTCCTTATCCCGGGGTTCCAAATCCCTTCTGGCTACCATCACAGTGTTTTGAGCAATGTCTCTGGGGCCAATCTCGATGCGTAAGGGAATACCCTTTTTTATCCAATACCAGTTGCGTTCACTGGAGGTTAAATCCCGGTCGTCCAGCTCTGTATAAATCTTTACCCCGTCAAAGCTAAGCTGTTTTAAACTTGCTTCCAAATCCTTGGCAAAGCCCATAACCTGTTCGTGTTCTTCTTCGCTTCTATAAATGGGAATAATCACTACATGTGAAGGTGCAATCTTAGGCGGCAGCACCAGTCCATTATCATCGCTGTGCGCCATTATTAAGGCACCGATCAATCTGGTGGATACTCCCCATGAGGTTGTCCAGGCAAACTCAAAATCACCGCTTCGGCTTTGGTATCTAATGCCGGAAGACTTGGCAAAGTTCTGCCCCAAAAAGTGTGAAGTTCCGGCTTGAAGTGCCTTTTTATCCTGCATCATGGCTTCTATGCAAAAAGTGGTAACTGCACCGGGAAACTTCTCCGATTCTGTTTTCTCACCCTGAATAACGGGTATGGCAAGGAAGTCTTTGGCAAAGGTGGCATAAACTTCCAGCATCTTCTTGGTTTCTTCCATGGCTTCCGCTTCTGTTTCGTGAACTGTATGCCCTTCCTGCCAAAGGAATTCGGCTGTTCTTAGGAATAATCGGGTACGCATTTCCCATCTGACTATATTAGCCCATTGGTTTATCAGCAAAGGCAAGTCCCGATAAGACGACACCCATTTGGCAAATGATGCACCGATTATTGTTTCACTGGTGGGACGAACAATATAGGGTTCGGTAAGCTCACCGGCTACTTTCAGTCCGCCCTTGCCGTCGTTTTCAAGCCTGCTGTGAGTAACAATCGCACATTCTTTGGCAAAGCCTTCCACGTGCTCGGCTTCTTTTTCGAAATAGCTTTTGGGAATAAAGATGGGAAAGTAAGCATTTCTATGACCAGTTTCGCGAAACATCACGTCTAATGAGCGTTGAATATTTTCCCATATTGCATAGCCCCATGGCTTTATTACCATGCAACCACGCACATCGCTATTCTCTGCCAAATCTGCGGCTTTTATCACTTGTTGATACCATTCAGCATAGTTATTCTCTCTAATCGGCACTATCGCCGTCTGCTTGTTCTTACTCACATTATCTCCATAAATTACAGTATATTAAGTTTTGGTTTACCCGATGCCGCATGTTAAGCAATTCCTCGCCGGTAAACACAGCACCACGCCAATATACCAAATCTCTTATCAGCCCTATATTGTCAATGCCAAAGTATCATTCACCCCCCCGTTTTATACTCGCCAGCAATTTGATTTAGCGGAAGAGGGGAGCGAAAGCCAGTGCTGGTGTGCTGGTGGGGGTAAAGCTAAGTCTGGAGTCGATGTCACCTGGTATCTTTCATTCATATTGCTATTTTAGCGATGGCATGGACTCCAGATATGTAAGCAGCTATTTCTCATCTCCTATGTTTATAATGCTTTATAAGAGGCTTCCCTGCTGCTTCCTTGCTGCTATCCTGTATTCGATACAGGATAGCAGCAAGGAAGCAGCAGGGAAGCCTAAAGAATAATCAGTCTAAGACCTTATGTGTAAAGTGCTTACCAATGCCATTAAATTTCGTCGTAAAGTAGCATTCCAATGCTACTAAGTAAAATTATTATATCAGATCGGAGCTTTGGAAACCTCCGTTACGGCGTATTTTCCATTCCGGTTCATTGTAAAGGATACTATTTAGCAAGGCTTTTATTGCATGTTACCATTAGTAAAACATAACCACGTGCAATAAAGCAATCGCAGCATGGCGGTTTAATCACCATGCTACGATTGAATATTGCTAATTAGTTAGTTTACAGGGCGATGTTATTTAGAGGTTTGGGTGCGGTTGCCACGCTGATGCCTTACAGGGTTACATCGCCAATGGTGGGGCTTCCGCTGGGTTTGCCTTTAGCATGCCGATTTGTGCCTAACAGCTTAGCAATTTGTATAACATCGTGGAGCTGGACATAATAATGATCTTGCCCGCATCGAGGGTTGTGAAACTGAGCTTGCCACCCTTGCCGATTACCTGAAAAGCAGCATCACCAGTCATAAACGTTTACGCTATGTAAACAATCTTGACCGTGAACTATACCTGCTTATCTACCGCAGAGTGCAAGCCCTGTATAAGGCAATTGAACCCCGACACCCCGAACTGGTTCAGTTCCTGAAACAACATGTGGTGATTGGCGTAAAATGCTATTGGAGCGAGGAACCCATCCATAGCAAAGCAACTCCAGGAACAAATAAAGCTGTTTGAAGCTTACCCCCGCTTGGCTAAGTGCTCTGCGGGGGTGTTTCTTTGTAAACAGATTATTCCCCATCCCCACCCTGTAGTTCCCGAGAAATCGGGAATCCAGTAAAAACATCAAAGTCCAGACAAATCTCATCAACCACTCCTACCTACCAGCTCCACCCCCTGTCGTTCCAGCGCAGGCTGGAATCCAGTAAAAGCAAAACGTCAGGATGGCGTTTCTACCACACCCCTGTCGTTCCCGAGTAGTCGGGAATCCAGTAAAACCAAAACGTCAGGATGAC
>CALLHY010000056.1 GCA_938009275.1 uncultured bacterium | reverse complement strand
CTTCCAGAGTTGCGTCACCACTGACAATCCTTTGAAGCAGTTCGGCAGGCAGGATGGCACCTTCGGTGCGGATTGTATTGAAAACACTACTGCGCTTAGACATGGGAGATCCGATGGAGGGTGAGATGGTGAGGTGGTGAGATTGCGAGATGGTGAAGTGACCAGGTGGATTTATTGTGCATCTGTTGCTCCGGTTAGACTGATGAGAAGTGCTCTTAGTTGTTTACTAAGGATGATAATCTCATCCAATATTGGAGCTGTTTCTGAGGTGTCTGATAATCCGCATCTTTGCGATAGAAGAAGATGGGTTTCCAATTCTCGCAAACTACCTTGGGCAACCCGTAGAAAGTATACGAATTCCTTTTTACTTTGACGTGCCCAGCCTTCTGCGATATTCGCCGGGATAGAGTTTGCTGCTCTTCTCATCTGACTAATCATCCCAAATTTCTCATCACTTGGGTAAGCTTTGGTTAGCATGAAAACGCTTACAGCTATATCCATGCCTCTTTTCCAAACGTCCAAGTCCTGATAGCTACTAATTTTCATTTCATCTCCTTTGCCATCTCGCCACCTGGCCATCTCGCCATCTGTCTACCTCGCCAGTTCTCCATCCCCACTTACTACTTACTACTCTTCTACTCACTCAAACCTCCAGGCAAGAAAACATAGATGCCAAGCACATCGGGAGGTAACTCAGGTTTGATATCCGGTTTCTGAGAACGTTTCAGCAGCACAGCATCACGCACTCTGATATGAGATGCCAACAGCTCTGAGGAACGCAACCTGGCAAATTCATTTATGTGAGTGGTGAGTAGTGAGTGGTTAGCGGTGATGCGTTCGATCTGGGCTCGAGCTTGCTGGGGTAGGACATTCTCTGAAGGCATAGCACTCAGAAGTGCTTTGGCATCATTTTCTGTAAGCCAAACAGGGGATTCAGGTGAGCCAGTAAAAGCCACAATCTGTGAGTCCTCCACCAAGCTGCGATATATCTTATCATCATAAGGCTGATTGATATGAAAGCGGTACCTAAGTAGTAAAAGGGTTGTCCTTCGCTCTACTGATGCAGTGCGGATGACTCCTGCACGGCTGGCGATACAATGGGTATTTTCACTATCCAAAGCAGTGCTCATCACCAAATCTGCCAAGCCTTCTACTATGGGATGGGTGCGTGAGAGATAGATTTCCTTTTCCTGAACAGGAAGATCGAAACTGACCGTGATTTTATCTGGTAAGTAGCCACAGGTTTCTTTGACCAATGTGGGAACTGGACTCAGGTCTATGTGATAAGTGCTCTTTACTTCTCTTATCACAGCATGATAGCGGGCGAAGGTTTGTTTCACGAAATCTTTGATGTTCAGCTGAGAACCGATGGAATCCCTGATGGAATCGAGCTCTGCCTTGATCTCATCGACTCTGGAGGCAAGACCCATCTGAGAAAACATGGTCTGGCTACGTTTTTCCTTATCTTTAGCATTCTCCCAAGCATCATGCAGCTTCTTTTTGTCATCTTTGAAGAACTCGTCAAACCCGGTAATCATTAGCTGATCACCTCTTCCAGATTGCTCCCGGAGGAGAAGTCCTTCAAAGATCGCTTCCACCACAGCTTCGGTATCGGCAGGAACAGGAACAGAGATACCGAGAGATGATTTTATCTGCTTGTGCTTACGGAGCAGTACGTCCAGGACGATGCCATCGATCTGGTTGTCCATTCCGTAATAGGTGAGCATACGCACAGTTGAGTGGGGCTGGCCAAAACGATCTACACGCCCTTCCCGCTGTTCGTGACGAGTGGGGTTCCAACTGAGGTCATAATGGATAACAGCATCAAAATGATCCTGGAGGTTGATACCCTCAGAAAGACAATCGGTGCAAACCAGAATACGAGAGGGAAATTCTGAGAGCTCGCTTACACGCCCTTCTCGCTCCTCAGGAGGTAACAGCCCGGTTATAGACATTATCTGAACTGATTTTGGCATGCGCAGTCTTAGCTGCTCTGCCAGGTATTCGGCTGTCTGGATAAAACGGCAGAAGATAATGGGACTGAAGCCATCTTTGAGCAGGTCTTTAAGTGGTTTTAACAGCCCAAGCATTTTGGTATCGTGATCTCCATACAAGGCTGCCGCTTCCTTTGCCATAGCCAGCAGTTTCCTGCGGCTGAGAGCATTCTCATCAGCTTCAGGGGTTGAATCACTTCCGGGCAAGATATCACTGGCATCGGTGCTATCATGATCATCAACATCCATAATCAGGCGTCTGCCTAATTCATCAGCTTCGGGGACAGTTTCGGTTTCCAGGGTGGCACTGCGATTGCGCATCGTGGCAGCAGCTGCAGCAGGACTGGAAGCAAGGGCACGCAGTAGAGCCAGGGCAGACCACCAGCGCACTCTTTGCCGATGTTGGCTGCCTGCTTTGTCACAGACGATCTCCCGGGCATAATCAAGAGCTTTGCTAAACAAATCACGATAGGGCTCAGAGAGATTGTAATGGAGTTCCTTGCTTTCCGGGGTAGGGAATACAGTCTTTTCTTTCAGGTAGTTTTCGATATCGATCCTGCGTCTTTGGATAAAATACTGAGCTATCGTCCGGCGATGCTGCTCGTTCTGTGCTCCGGTGAGATCAGCAGGAAATTCTGAAATCTCTTTATTCAAGATGGTCAAAAGTGAGCGGAAAGCGTTTTCATTGCCGGAGTGTGGTGTTGCAGTTACCAACAGCATGTGGCGATTGGGGCTTTGGCTGAGCTTTCTTACCAGATCATGCCGATAGTGTTGGCTGCTGTTTCCAGACTCATCATAGCTGACTGTATGAGCTTCATCCACGATGATCAGTTCTGGTGCAGTGCGCAGGAATTCAGCTTTGTGGCGGTCACTTTTGATATAGTCTATGGATACCACTGTATAGGGATAAACCTCAAAGATCGACTCATTGGCGCGGCAATTGCGCTCCAATCTGCGCACGGTGCTACCCAGCACCAATTCTGCATCAATGTGAAACTTTGTGCTAAGCTCAGATTGCCACTGTTCAGCAAGATGGGGAGGGCAGAGAATACAAAGCCTGGTGATTTCGCCTCTGTCCAAGAGCTCACGAGCTATCAGGCAAGCTTCAATGGTTTTACCTATACCCACATCATCGGCGATCAACAGACGCACAGGATCAAGCTTTAGAGCCATCATCAGGGGAACTAACTGGTAGGGACGGGGATCAACTGCCAATCTGCCAAAGCATCTGAAAGGTCCTGCACTATTGCGAAATCCTAATCTGAGCGCATCCCGGAGTAATCTGCAGGATTGGAAATCTCCCAGTTGAGAAGGGTCTGGTAGGTTGAAGGAGGCTGGTTTCACGGCTTCTAAAGCAGTAAGGATACCTGTTATTTCATCATCGCTTCCGCCTAAGGGTTTAACGATAAGCAGTTCATCTGTGGAATCGGGTAAAACGATCCACTCTCTACCGCGAGTACTCACGAGGGAGCCTATGGAAAAGGAATTATTTGTTGTCATTTATGTTACTCAGCCTTGGTGAGAATGCCATATAGAGCATTGTTTATGTAGTAATTTGTACGGATGATCTTCTGCTTCTTTAGTAATCCATCTTCACATAGCGCATCCAGATACTTTGTGGCAGTATGCCGGCTTACTTTCAAGTCCCGCATGATAAATTCTATCTTGGTGTAGGGGTGGAAAAAGAGATTATTTATCAAATCCTGGGAGTAGAACTTATACTTTGCCCGGATGAATTGCTTGTAATCATGAAGGGCTTTGCGGATCGACTCTACCATCAGGATAGTCTGCTTTGATGTTTCCTCCACAGCACTCAGCATAAATAGTATCCACTCTTCCCAGGCAGCTTCATCGCGAACCTTTTGGAGGAGGTGATAATATGCGCCTTTGTTCTTCACGATATATCTGCTAAGGTACAGCACGGGGATGTCTAACAAATTCTCCAGCACCAGGAATAGCACATTGATTATACGTCCTGTGCGGCCATTGCCATCGTAAAATGGGTGAATACTCTCGAACTGATAGTGAATCACAGCCATCTTTATCAGAGGGTCAACCTCGCTAGGGCTGTTATTATTGATGTACATATCGAGATTGGACATCAAGTCAACGATAACTTGAGGGTCTTGGGGAGGGATATAAACTGTCTCACCGGTCTGTTCATTACGAAGTTCAGTGCCCGGTAGTTTCCGAAAACCGGAGCGGTGTTTTTCCATCTCTGCCTGGATTTCTATGATATGATTTGAAGTGAGCATTCCGGAGCTCTTTACCAGGGAATAGCCAGTTTTTAAGGCTGATGCATAACTGCTTACCTCTTTTGCGGCCGCGCTCAACGCGTACTCTGGGAATATTTCCTCACGAAACAGATCGTCATGAGTAGTAATGATGTTTTCTATTGCCGAACTATCCTTAGCTTCCTGAAGAGAGAGGGTATTGATCAGAATTGATTGATTCGGAATCGTGGCAGAAACACTTTTTAGTTCAGCGAGATACCGATGAGCGGAAGCTGTTTTCTTGAGAACTGAAGTGGTTTCCAGATCAGTATCTGGAGGCAAATTCTTAAGAACAAAATCCATGTATACATCCTTGTTGCATTCGGTGAGAAAAGTATATCCACCTCAGAATCACGTGTCCAATAAAGTGGCATTTTCTATACATATGATAAACCATATGTCCAATAAAACGAACTTTTCTATACATATGGGCAGTTGAATGTAGAGGAATTTGGTATTTTCTATACATATCGGATACATGATTTTGTCGTGACAGTGTAACGACATAGTTATCGTAGTGCATAGTCATAACCTTACTTATCTCCAAACACGTTAGCATTGCTTGAGATTATCGCTTTCCAGTCTTCACTGTACTTAAACCTGATAACATGCCAGCCAGTATCTTCAAGGTTATTTGTAATTATTCTGTCTTTAGCTTGCTGATCAGGTGAATCATGCACGGGACCATCAATGAAGACTGCAACGTATTTGTCTTTATAGATATAATCCGGTTGGGTATGGCAGGATTCAATGAGTTCCTGCGCATGAGTAGGCAGGTTGTAACCATTGTTGTAAAGATAGTCCAGCCATTTGACTTCCAGAGTGGAACCATTTAGATTCTTTAATCTCTCATAGTGTTCTACCCGAGAGAACTCGCTGGAAGAGCGAGATAAGTCTGAGCTGAGCAGACTGATCAGTATATCAACTATTGCCTTACGATCCAGCAATTCATGATCGGTCTGGTTCGAATAGCTCATCAGGCAATCATAGCAAGCAGCTTCACAATGCTCTTTTGACTGAGGTGCTTTTAACAAGTCTTCAAAAGTGATTGGATCATAATGGCAGAGTTCTATCGATTCTTTGATGACGCGTTTAAAGCCAGTCAAGTCGATAACCCGTTTCAGAACCCCGGCTCCACCTTCTGTAGACTCATAGAAAAGGATAGACTTTCTATTGTCTCTCGACGGTAACGATTCTGCTGAAAGCTCGTTATCTTCCAATTCAAAGACCCTCTGGATGGCATTCTTCAGGGCTGCCTGTAAAGAGGCGAGAATTGTGTCACTCACACTCACCTGAGGCTCAAACAAGAGGCAATTCTTGGTGTCACTTACAAAGGGACGAACCAGAATCTTCGATTTACCCATGGGTGAATCATCATCGCCATCTTCGTCCTGCCTCTTTGCCCAATAACCTCGTTCCGTATCCAGCCAGAACCCTTCAGGTTCACCACTTATGCGTTTTCTATACCCCATGTTAATGCGCCAGATCATGGCAGAATCACCATATGTCAGGGTTCCCAGACATTCATCACCACGCATCAGTTTCGCACTTATACAAGACAGACGTCCTGATCGTACTGCATAACGAATGGTAGTGCGGATATCGAAACCAAGCTTCAAGCGCTCTTCTTCATCGCAGTTTATCTGATCCCTGCGTTTGGCTACCACGTTTTGGAGCCTGAATAGGTTAGGAATCGGAGCATCTAACTGGCTGCCACAGTGTTCGCAGACATTGCACTGAGAGATATAATCCTTGGTTCCATCAGTATGTAAATATCCGCATTGAGGGCAGAGCTTTGCTTCGCTGGTTGTAACATTGTTCTGGTCATCCTGAGCAGGCATGATAACCTGGTGAATGATGTATCGGGAACCTTCATGATAGACAAAAGACCGAGGTCCGAATTCGGTTATGGCCAAGAAACGGGGTCTGGATAGATACTCATCTTTACCACTTCTCAATCTTCTACCGGGAATAAAGGCAGAGAGAGGCAGACGAGGGAAATTGT
>CALLHY010000055.1 GCA_938009275.1 uncultured bacterium | reverse complement strand
ACACCGGAGTTGCGCCTGCGGTTTGATTATTAGCTACAAGAACGTTGTCCAGCTTGAGTTCACGGTCCATCTGTTCACCCCAGAATCCAACTGAAAGAATGTTTGAACTTGAGTAAGCCATGCTCGAATTTGTAATTATGGAGTTCTTCATTTTGAACTTGGTGCTAAGAGAGTAAAATACTGAGAAAGGAGATTGAATTTCTCCACCCGTACTATGGCAGTCATCTATTGTAAGATTGTCTATATCCACATCAGCATTAACCAAATTCAGAAAAACAGCAGGATTGTATGGCGAAGATAAGCCCGAAATATGTACGTTCTTCATAATGCTGGTAAAAGGGTAGTAGTTGTTTGATCCCAACATGATCCCTGTCTGTCCAATTGCTTGGTGTGGCTCTATTACAATGTTTTCTAACTTCAAATATGGAACATGGCCAACAGATATGTGGTGCCCCACCAAAGGGCTTGAAGATGATCTCAAAATCAAATTCTTGAAACTTGAAGGCCCTAGCTTACTTCCGGATATAGTGTTGTAATAGTGCAGGTTTTCGAGAATAGGAACATTAACTGAATCCCCAATAACAGATACATGATTCTTGGTACCAATCGGATAAAAGAAACCGTCATTAGATGAGTAGGTTCCTCCAGCCAAATGAATGCTTTTCGGGTTATCCTCATCTGAAGCAATAAGCTGCATAGCTTTGTGAATGCTTTTAAGAGGATATGCAGCACTTAATCCATCATTGTTATCATTTCCTTGCGGTGATACAAAGAAATCATGATTGATTTCTGTTCTATGTCCTTGGAGAATATCTATTACAGGGAACGAACCATTATATATAGGAATTGGCTCGTTACAGTATATATAAAAACTGGTGTGAGGATAAACTGATGCTTTATCTAAGTAAACATATGTGTCAAGCCCAGTACCTGCACTCCAGATGTCTTGTATCTTCGCCGCTGTATTGTTGTATACGCTACATCGATTTATTTGATCGAATATCATTTGGCCATCATTAGAGAGATATATCCCGCCTCCTGAACTTGCATAATTATCAGTAACGTTTGTGTTGGCAATTGATACATTCCCGTATTTTACCATTAAACCTCCTCCACTATGCGCTATGTTATTTGATATAATACAGTTATAGATAGTGAACATTTGTGAATTTAGCAAATACAACCCACCTCCGCGAGTCAATGTAATTCCAAAACTTAAGAAGGAAGGATCTCCACTCCCATTTTGTATCGTGAAGCCATAAATGCCGCAGTTAGTTGTGGGGCTGGTGGATTTGACCACAGAGCCATTGCGATTGCCGTCTATAATAGTGCTGTCTCGGTAGGCAGGATTGCCGCTGGTATATTCCAGGCTGTAGATAAAGATGTTCTTGCCGCTATAGTCAATGTTTTCTACATAGGTGCCGGGATATACCTTTATGCTGTCTGTGTGGGCAGAGGCATTTATGGCTGCCTGTATCTGTGTGAAATGTCCGCTGCCATCCTGCTTAACCACCCAGGTGGTGGCACACAGGCCAAAGGCAAGCATCAGGCATGTAAGTACTGCTATTGCTTTCATATTCTTCCCGTCATTCTTGTGTGAGAGGAGTTTGTTTTTGCCCCTCTCACACCTAGCTTGTTTATTACTTCATTAGCAGCAGCTTGCGGCTAAGCTGCTTTCCCTGGTAACTTAGCATGGCAAAATACAATCCGCTGGCAACTCTGCTACCGCCATCATCTTTGGCATCCCACAGACAGGTATGCGTTCCGGCACTGTAGTTTCCGCTCTTCAAGCTGCGCACCTTTTGCCCCTTAACGTTGTAGATATCCAGGCTTATGTCTGCATTAGCGGGCAGAGTGAAGCGCAGAGTGGTATCCGGATTAAAGGGATTGGGATAGCTGCCCAAATACAGCTTTGGCGCAGGAGTATCATTTACAGAGCTGCCATCCATCTTTAGCATATAATATGGCTTACGTTCACTTAAAGCAAGGCTGCTGTTCTCATATTGCCCATCCTCCATATTCCACACCTGATATTGCGGAATGGAATTGTATGCCGCTTTGTTATCGTAATACACCCTTAGCTCCAGTTCGGCATTATAGCCGATGTCATCCAGAATATATGCTGGAATCTCCACGCTATTACCGCCTACCACTGCGGCACCCTTGCAGATACCTTCCACATAGACAGCAGCTTCTTTGGGGATCTCGGTTCCGGTGAATTCCACATAAACGGGGATGTAATCCAGCTTTTCGGTAAAAGTGAACTTGGTGGGGTATTCTTTGATGAATGATTCAGCCACGGGGGCTTCGGTATTCCAGGTGAACTGAGCATCATTGAAGCATTTTACTATCACCATGTCGCCATACGTAAGTGTTGGTTCCCTAAATCCCGGGTAGGCAACGCCTATCCAAGGGCTGCCTGGAACTACGCTAAGCCTTACCAATGTCCAATCTTGATGCTGGATATACCACAGGTTGTCTATCACTTCAGCAAAAGCATCATAAGGATGCACCGTTGCTTCACCAAAATAGCCCAGCCAGTTCTCGTTATCGGGAATATCGGTACGCGAATTAGTTCTGGCTTTTAGAGTAATGGGCAGCGCAGGATCCGGCTTTATGGCTGGTGTGGAGATTGAAACTGGTGCCGCAAGATTGGGATTCATCTGGAATTTGTAACCAATTTGTGGCTGTATGTGGTGGTTGTCTCCAAACCATCTATTATCTATAAGTCGTAAGTTTTGGGAAGGATAGTTCTGTTCTTTCCATTCTATAAGAGATATGATGTCATCGTCCTCCATGGTGGATAATAGCGTAAACGCCATATCCTCATCACCGTACAACCTATCCAAAGACGGGAAGCTCATCCATTTAATGCCGTTTCTGTCATTGCCGGCTGGGAAAGTGTATGTTCTGATTTCGTGCGGATATGCATCGTATTGCACGGCTCCGATGTCTGGCCTGTCATTGTGATTTGAGGAGACCGGTCCATCGTCGTAACCTTTTAGAATACAGGGGCTACGCATGCCTTCATCCCACCTTAGCGAGTATGTGTTATTCTCTGAATCCAGTACGATGCCGGGATCACCTTCCTCGCAGTTGTCGGGGTCGATATGAAAAGATGCATGAATGGGAAAAGAGCCCTGAAAGAAGCAATGAGATACTTCAACTTGAGGGTTCATTTGCACCCCTACAGGATAGATTATAAATGGGGCACTATTACATGCCACCAGATTGTTCTTAAAAGAAGTAACTATTAAGCTACCGTCATTATAACCTTGGTTAGTGAATATTTTAATTACACCTCCAGAATGCAAGAAAGAATTTTGGTTGATAGCCACAGACATATATGCTTCATCCGATAAATTCGAATGAGCTAATAGGTCTATGGCAAACTGACAAGATCCATAAAACTCGTTCGAGAATATGGTCATGTTCTGGGGATGGTTATTTGTAGTCAATGTTATTTGGCTAAGAAGGTTCCTATTTGCATCAGTGTAGAATTTATTACTAGTGATAACTCCTGACAAATTATGTATACTCACATACCCATTAATGAATCGATTCTCCTTAATAAGAAGATTTACTTGGGCAGGTGTGGATGAAGTAGAAGAATCACAAACTTCAAGCTTTGCTGAATAGCTACCAATACTGCCTGAATCACCGAAATGATTGCCTTGGATGTTTAATTCCACATTATCATCATCATCAAAGCTGTCATCATAAGCAAAACGTATGTACCCCCAATTCTTTGGGAATCCACGTATCGTATTATTTAGTATTGATATACGAGCATCTATTGGAGTTATGCTTGAACTTCCTGTGTAATCGATGTAAAATGGCTGATAATTTTGCCCTCCATCAACCCCGCTTGGTTCATAAAAGTCATTTGAATCAAGAGTTAGGTTACGAACTACAGTGCTGGTGTAATATGATGATTCTTGATACACACCCCAGCCCAAATGTGAAAACATACACGACTTAACTAGAAGCTTATTAAGCCCTCTTTGTATCTTTATTCCTTTCCTGCCTACATAAGTTCCTGAATACTGCATTGTCAGATATTGAAATGATACTTCTTTATCCTCATCAATGCTACCTATAACTTTGAATATCGCCTCTGGTACTACTCCCGATGTAGCTTCGGTAAGAGTTACAAGTGTGTGGTTTTCTGCACTTGCACCTATGATGCTCAGTTTTACCAGATTGGAAGCCCCAATGTTGATGGTTATACTTGAGTAATGTTGATAAGGGGTTTGCGATGAATAATCAGGTTGGATAATAATTTCGGGACACTGCAGAATGATCTTTGCCTCAGTTACCTCCTCCAATTCGTATAATGCGTGATTGATGCTATTCTGTAAGTCAACATGGGTAGCAGTAGACGGTAGTACAATAGTGGTAACATCACCCCATATCCCAAATGAGTAGGACATCAATACTGTTAGCAAGATTAATCTACAGAGTACTACAATTTTGAATATTTGGGGAGGGGCTTGTGGTTGAGAGTAATGAATTGCAGATGTGGTTGATAGATGTTTTGTGTTCATATTGCTGAATTCCTTCTGTTTTACTGCGGCTTCGGGGCCTACGTTTTTTGGACATGCTGACTGCTTCTTATCCAATTGGTGTCCACATTCTGTTTCATTTTAAACTGTTAAACGAATTCCTGGATGATGAATCATGTCAAGATAAATCGCATGTTCATTCACATCCCCAAGTTTTCTAAACATGGTATGGTAAATAAGTTTGCATCGTGCCAGTTGCCTTGTATGACTGGATGTTACGGGTTGAGAGGTAATTAAAGGATCAGTTAATTTCAGATCATTTCACTTATCTCCAAGCTGATAATCCACTCGTCTGCTCAATCAATCAAGAATATTCAAGATTAAGATCAAGAAAGACCATACTCTGATATGACATAGAATAGCTAACTGCTTTTCGCACTTTGCGTTTCATTATTCATCCTCACTTTAGCTGTCAACTAAAATCAGGAAAGACCAATGTCAGATCGTTTTTTTTCTTGCTTATGAGCGTCTATCATATCTCTATCCTCCCTTAATCAAGCGTTAATTATTAACGCTTGATTAAGGGGGGATTAACGCTTGATTGACACTGAGGAACAAGGAAGATGCTATGCGAGAAGGTCTTATGTGAATATGTGAATATTGTGAATATTTTTTATGTGATTTATGTGATTTTCAAGAATGTGTTGCATGAATGGGGGAATTGAACAACGGGGGGAGTGAGATTTGCCATTTTGCTTGACACATACAGCAGGCATAATATAATACTCCAAAGTGCATAAAATATTGTTCCAAGGCGGGTTCATAATGCGTGTTTCCTTATTTTTTCTGATACTATCCCTCGTGTGGATATCTCCCATGCTTGCTCAAAGCATCGATCTTAGCCGTCCCAAAGATTATCTGGATGCCTTCATGCGCATCCGGGGCACTTCCGATGGAAGCGTTAGTTTATATCATTGGACGGGAAGCATATACAGCTTTATTCCTGGAGAAAAGCGTATGGAATTGATGGCATTTGAAGGCTTTAACATTGCCAAGACCATCCCCACCGAAGCAGGATTCAAGCTATTAACTCGTGAGGCAGCCTTTTACAAAGATCATCGTAGCGGCGAGATATTGGAAACCTGGCGCAATCCGCTTACCAATAGCGATGTAAAGGTGGTGCACATCTGGAATGATCCTGTGAATCAAGACATGGATTTTGGTGCCGATATGCTCCCTTATGCCAGGCAGATATTGCCTTCTACCGATCTGGGCGATAAGCTTGCCTTTCACATGGACATCTTTCCTTTTTACACCAGTCCCCTTCCCCGCAAGGAGTTTGGCGAATATTCTCAAAGCGACACCTATCAGGCAGCGGAATTCTTTCAGTTCTTTGCAGATAAGGCGGATATCTTAAATCCTTCCTTAGGCTCTATTCCTGCCACCATTACCTGGCACCGGATTAGCCCCTGGATGCCCTTTATGAAGATGGGTGATCGTGCCGGTTCACTGGTGTTCGTATGCCGCGGCAGGAAGCTGGAAGGCGGTTTTGAGGCTTTGCCCAAGCACATCAAAGACTATGTGATGGCCAACAAACCCGAATATGCCGCTCCACCGGAAGAATGGAGCGAGCCCAATGAAACAAGCTGGACTTATTTTAAAAAACTCTGGGAACAGGGTTTGATTGAGTCTGAGCAATAGGAGTAATTATGAAGTCCTGTTTAATGCTACTGCTTTTACTTATTTCACTTTCATTTCTAACTGCACAGGAGATGGATCCCTTTGTGTCCGTACGGCACAGTGCACCGGATATAACTGGTAATATCCACCTGCGTTGGGAAAGCATAGAGGAAGTTACCGGAGCTACAGAGTGCTATTATCGAGTTGGCACCTCTGCCTGGGCTTTGGCGAATATCGGTGATATAAATCCCGGCACCCAAGAGGCTTTGTTGCCATACTCATACGGCGATAAGCTTAGATATCGCCTGCGTTATATCACTACTCAGGAGGAGGGTGAATTTGCCCTCATGCATCAGGCATATTGGGATGCCGATAGCTTTCCGCCCAATGTGAGTAATATGGCTCTGATGATAAACGATCCGGCAGATGACCTGCTGATTGGCAGCAATACCAATCTGGATATTCATGAAACATACACCGCCAGCACTTCGGACAAGCTGTATATCTCCATGAAAAATGCCACCGGTCTATATCCCGTAAATAACGGCTTAACCGGCTTCAATGTATATCTTGCCACTATTACTACCCCTGAATCATTGTCAGATTCATTAACCTTTGCCATGGTGTATAGTGCCAATATTCCCTTGCTGTTATCCAATGGTCTGTATAAAGTTGGCTATGATATCAACACCCAATTGCCGGTTTTTACCCGCATTGGAAATATAAACGCACAAGTTAGCAGTGGAACTCTGCACATGGCATGCAATTATAGTGACCTGGCGGCAGACCCCAGCTTTGGAGCCTGGCCAAATGAATACAGCGCATTGATGTTGGCAGCAGCAACCATGTCTGTAACCATTAGCACCACGCCTACCATAGACACTGGTGACTATTGCAATCCCTCGGGAGTGATCTTTCGCGATAACCTTTATCACGTGATGCAAAACACTTTACCCCTTGTAACTGTGCAGGATTATAGCAATAACCTGCTGTCGCTTAGCTATTATGATGCCGATGGTGATTTCCCCTTGGTTGCCGAAGTTGAGACCGATAACGGTACAATTATCCAAGCCATGCAAGCGGGCATTACTGCTCACGACTGCGTATATACCGCAGCTATCCCGATGGGCACCACTGGAGTATTGGCATGGCGATTTAGCGACAATGGCTATAGCTGGGTAACCGGAAGCTATCAGCCGGTATCCAATATTGATGCCACCTTATTGCCATTACCGATAAGCTGCACAATGCCCAATCCCTTCGTAGCAGGCAAGATGGAGCCGGTAATCAGCCTGAAAAACCTGAATAGCGAGCCTCTGAAGGTTAGCCTATATAACCTGCGTGGTCAATGCATTGGCGTTTTGCATAATGGCAAGCCCGCGGGTAACGAGATTGTACTTAACTGGCAGGCACAGCTAAATGCCAATCCTGCGTCCGGCGTGTATCTAATTATGATAGAGCAGGGCAACAGCAAGCTAACAAGAAAATTCATAATTACCAAATAGGAAAGAGTTTATAGTGTTTATCGATTATGCAAGAGTCCGCATAAAAGCGGGAAATGGCGGAGATGGTGCGGTTAGTTTCCGCAGAGAGAAGTTTGTGCCAAAGGGTGGCCCGGATGGTGGTGATGGTGGTAGAGGTGGCGACATTATTGCCATAGGCGATACAAATGTAAATACGCTGCTGGATTACCGCTACAGCAAAAGCTTTAAGGCGGAGAATGGCAAACCGGGCTCTGGTGGACGCAAAACCGGAGCTTCAGGTGAGGATTATGTATTACGCTTGCCCCTGGGCACCGAAGTGTATAAATTGGAAGATGATAAGCGGATAAAGCTGGCAGATGTTACCGTTGCCGGCGAAAAGATTGTATTGTCCAACGGAGGTCATGGCGGCAAGGGAAACAGTAACTTTGCCACGCCTACAAACCAGGCTCCGCGCCACGCCACACCTGGCGGGCATACTCACGAAATTGAGCTGGAGTTTGTGCTAAAGCTGATGGCAGATGTGGGCTTGGTTGGTTTCCCCAATGCGGGTAAATCCACGCTGTTAAGTGTGCTTTCATCTGCGCGTCCCAAGATTGCCGATTATGAATTCACCACCCTTGAGCCGATGCTTGGAGTAGTGCGGGTAGGCGACTACAAAAGCTTCGTGATGGCGGATATCCCGGGCATCATTGAAGGTGCGCACATGGGGAAGGGGCTTGGGCACCAGTTTCTCAGGCATATCCAGCGCACAGAAATACTGCTGTTTTTAATAGATATTGCCTCTCCTGATCCTGTGGAGGCATATCGCACCTTGCGTGCAGAGCTGTATCTATATGATTCCTTCATGGATAAAAAGCCTCATTTAATAGTGATTAGCAAGACAGATACTCTGCCTGAAGATGAGCTTAATGAACGGCTGAAGGAAATAAAGAAGGGATTTAAAAAACACTTTAAAGAAGATGTTTTGGCTATATCATCCGTTGGGCAAACCAAGCTGGAAGAGCTGAAGTACCACATTTACGATACACTGCAAAAATCGAAATGAATGATGCCAAACTGAAGGCATGGTTATGCCTGAAATACGCACCGGGCTTAAGCCTTAGGAATAGCCTGGAGCTACTGCGCATCTACCCAAAGCCACAGGAGTTTGTCGGTAATCCAGAGCATGAGCTTTTTGGCATGGATAAGCTTGGTTCTGCAACTGCTGAGCACCTTAAAAACGCGGTGTTGCCGGAGCGAGTAGACCACATACTTCAGCTTTGCCAGAGACATGATATTAGCTACCTGTGCTATACCGATGCGGATTATCCTCCGGCTCTGCAGGGCATATTTCCTCCTCCGCTTATCTTGTATTACAAGGGCGATTTGCATGCTGCCTTACAGGGCTTTTGCCTGGCTGTGGTGGGAACTCGCAAGCCAAGTGCTTATGGAGTTGAGATGTGCCGCCGTTTAGTTGCTCCGGTGTGCGAGCAAGGAGTATGCATAGTAAGCGGTTTAGCAATGGGGATAGACACCATAGCCCATCAAACTGCCCTTAGCTGTAAAAGCAAAACCATTGCAGTTTTGGCTCATGGGCTGGATATAGTGTATCCACCGGGGAACAAGACTTTGGCAGATAAGATAGTGCATAATGGGGCAGTGGTTAGCGAGTATGATCCCGGTGCCAAGCCGGATAGATGGAACTTTTCGGATAGAAACCGCATTATAAGTGCTCTTTCACAAGCTGTGCTGATAGTGGAAGCTCCCTTCGACAGCGGAGCTTTGTTAACTGCCAATTTTGCCCGCCAGCAGGCTCGACCAGTTTATGCCCTGCCTGGTAACATAAATCACCTGAATGCCCAGGGGCCAAACAAGCTAATTCGTGAAGGTGCCTGCATTATAACCTGTGCCGAAGACCTGATGAATGATCTCGGTCTTGGTAGTAGTGCAGAAGAACAGCTTATTTTGCTACCGGAGATGAACGAAGATGAGCAAAAGCTGTATGACATTGTAACCGGAAAAAACGGCGAGATCAGCTTTGATGAACTGCTGCTGCACACCGGATTAAGCTTTGGTAAGCTCTCTACCATCCTGCTTAATCTGGAGCTTAAGGGAGTGATTGCCAAGAGCAGCGGCAATAGCTTTATTCGGGTTTAGCTACAGGTTACTATACTCAATTCATGCGCACATAGCCAGTAACTTCGTCTCTATCTCCACCTTTTATCTCTTCATAAAAAACGGCTAATGCAGCATAGTAGTATGCCCCAATCCAGAATAGCGGAATGCCAAAGCCAATTATGCCCAGGATAAACCACCCCAAAAAAGACAAACCAAGCATAAACAGATCGGTTTTGTGGCCATACATCATCTGCTTGCTGCGGCTAATTGCTTCGTCAGCACCGATAGTGGGGTTTTCTGCCAATATGAAAAAGGTCATGGAATAAGACAATGCTGCTATAATGCCCGGTACAATGAGTAATAATGCCCACAACATGGTGTAAACCCACACCAGTAAACCAGCCACAAAACTACGGCCATAATCGTATAGCCCTTTAAACAGCATCTCAAAGTTAAAGCTATCACCCCTGGCAACCCGCAAGAATATAAAGGCCAAGCCTAACGTAAACGGGCCGGTTAGAAATATCCACGCTACCGATCCTATTACGGGAATTGCAGGAACACCGGAATGGATTAGAAAGAATAAAAGCATTACTATTGCGCCGTTGTTCCATTGCCCTGTTAGCTTGGTTCTGGCTTCGGCTCTTATGTCGCTGTTGGTAATCATATCCACCTCTTGCATGGTATTTGCGCAAGAATTGCATTTCTCATGTTGAACGTCAAGATAAATCTGATTGGGAGCAATGAAGATAAGTTGCAAATGAATAGTGAACCGAATCAAGCTCCACAATATCACTTTTACGAGCCATTCAACAAATAATATAGTTTATGGAACGTAATTTGAATATATTATAAGCAAGAGGTATATAAGGAACTATGGATTTGTCGATAAGCAGCTCTGCGCGCAGTTATCTGCTAAAAAAACAGAGCTTCTACCAATATAAAAACAGGATGCCAAGATTGGTAATGGTGGCAAAAACTTGCCGTGGGGCGGAGTTTCGCATTGTTTTCGAAGCTCCTGCAGAGTCGGATTTGCTACACCGAGATGGCGAACTGGGGCTGTATATCCCCCAGGACTTGATACGTGACTTCGGCGGTTTCAGCGTCGATACCGAGCTATTTTTCTTTGCATTACGGCTGTTGATTCAGCCCAAAGTGCAAGTGTATAAATGTGATTGTAAACATAAATGTAATAATGAGGAACGATGAAGTTCAGAATACTACTTGCCTTTAGCCTGCTGCTTTGCGCAATGCTAAGCGCAGCCCCGCACACGATGTTACCCCTAAGCTTTGAACAGCCCGATGGCACAAGCATTAATATCTATGCCTCTGGTGACGAATTTCACAACTGGCTGCACGATGCCAACAACTATACAATAGTAAAAAACGATGCCGGATGGTATGTTTACGCCCGTCAGGATGGCGAGGAAGTAGCCCCAACCGAACTGGTGGTGGGCAAAGACGCTCCTTACCGGGCAAACATCAGCCCCGGTATAAACATCAGCCGGCAGCGCATTAACGCTAAGTATGCACGTTACAACAACACTATGCGCAACTATAGCAATGGACGCTCGCCCCATTCCGGTGAGTTTAACAATGTGGTAATCTTTATTCGCTTTTCCGATGATCCTCAGTTCAGCGGTCAGATTGGCTTCTACGAAAACATCTTCAACGGTTCAGAAACCTTTGTCAACTCAATGAAAAGCTACTTTCTGGCGGCCTCGTATGATCAATTGAACATTAGCTCAACCTTCTATCCTGCTCCCAATGGCTCGGTTGTTGTGTCTTATCAGGATATTCAGCCACGCAATTACTTTAGAGTTTACAGTTCATCCAATCCCATTGGTTATGAGGCAGAGGATGATGAAGAGCGGGCGAACCGTGAGTTTCAGCTTCTGGCCCGGGCAGTGGCTGCTGTGGCCGATCAGATACCAACTGATCTGGTTATCGATGGCGATAACGATGGCTATGTGGACAATACCTGTTTCATAATTCAGGGTCAACCCGATGGCTGGGCAGAATTACTATGGCCACATCGCTGGTCTATGTATGGAGCTGAAGCCTTGATCAACGGTGCTCAGGTTTGGGACTTTAATTTCCAGTTAGAAAGCTCACTTGGCTATTCTGGAGCAAGCGTGCTGTCGCATGAGATGTTCCATTCCCTGGGAGCTCCCGATTTATACCGCTATTATGATGATACCATTACGCCAATTGGTAACTGGGACCTTATGGCTGGTAACCAAAATCCTCCTCAACACATGAGTGCATGGATGAAATACAGATATGGAGAATGGTTACCAAACCCACCCATGATAACCCAATCCGGACGCTATACCCTTAATCCCGTGGCTTCTTCATCTACGAATAATATCTGGCGCGTTCCCTCATGGCGGGCAAACGAGTCTTATGTGCTGGAATATCGCCGTCCCGATGTGTATTATGATGACAACCTGCCTGGAACCGGCCTTCTGGTTTACCGCCTTGATACGCGCGAAAGCGGGAATGCTTCCGGCCCTCCCGATGAACTATACATTTATCGCCCCAATGCCAATAATACCACCAGCAACGGTTCCTTAAGCAACGCCGCTTTCAGTGCCACCGCAAACAGAACCGCCATTAACGAAAGCACCATCCCCAGCGGTTTTTTGGGCAATAATACCGCCGGAGGCTTAAACATATACGACATCAGCGAAGCGGGTGAAACCATATCTTTTAGCATTAAGATATCCGATATCCAGTTAACTGCTCCCGTAGGCGGTGAAATGTGGCTTTTCGGAATAAGCCGCGAGATAAAATGGAAGGCAAAGAGCAGCACCGGCAATGTGAAGCTGGAATTCAGCCAGAACATGGGTGAAGAATGGTCGGTTATCTCCGCCAACACCCCAAATGACGGTAGCTTCACCTGGAGCAACCTGCCTCCAATTAATTCGCAAGAATGCCTGATCCGCATTACTCACTTAAGCAATAACCATAGCGACACCAGCACCTATCCTTTCACCCTGCTTAGTTATCTCGATGCTCCGGTTGCTGTGTATCCGCTAAACGAAGCGGTAAGCGCGCCAACCAATCCGCTAATCTCCTGGCAACCTGCCCTGGGAGCCACTTTTTACCACTTCCAATTAGCTACAGATATCGATTTTGAGAACATAGTAAGAAACCTGAACAACCATCCCACTTCCAGCTATCAGGTAACCGGTCTTAGCCCGTTTACTCTCTACTATTGGCGCGTAGCCAGCATCGCCGATATTGGAACCAGCCAGTTTTGCGACACCCAATCATTCACCACCGGTGCAATTAGTGAGGTTCCTTCTGTGCCTCAGTTAGTCAGCCCCGCCAATTTTGCTTCAGCACAGCCCATGAACCCGCTGTTTACCTGGAACCCGGCAAATCTGGCACTTAGGTATAGGCTACAGATTGCCCGCGATCAATATTACTCGAATATTGTGCTCGACATTGCCGATATCGAGCAAACCAGTTTCCGCTCAAGTGTGCTTTCTGCCAATACGTCATATTATTGGCGGGTATCAGCAATAAACGACTTTGGCAATAGCAACTTTTCCTCCTCCCGCCGCTTTTCCACCGGCTCTTCTGTAGGTGCAGAGGATGAGCAGGCTCCAGTTGTGATAAACAAGCTGATGCCAAACTATCCAAATCCATTTAACCCGCACACTACCATAAGCTTTAGCCTCATAAATGGCAAGATTCCAGCCAGCCTGGATATCTATAACACCAAGGGACAACTGGTTAGGCAGCTGTATTCTGGCATCCCGCAAGCATCGCAAATGAGCATTGTTTGGGACGGACTGGATCAGTTTGGCAAGCCTGTGGGCAGCGGTATATACCTGTACAGGCTGCAAAATGGAGAGTTTCAAGAAACGCGCAAGATGCTATTAGCCAAGTAATTAGCCAGGCGCACCGTTTCAAGTTAGCAGTCTCATGCAGAGACTGCTAATTTTTTTCTTGCCTTTTTTCCAGACTTCATTATTATGTCTTTAGAGTTATCAAAAGCAAGGAGGTTTGAAATGAAACTCGTCCCTTATCGCAGAAACGCAGAAATCAGGCCAATGAGTAATATGCTCAGCCTGTTTGACGACTTCTTTAATCGTGTGTACGAAGACGAAGGTTCGGATGATAATTTCCGGGCTATGGCTATGGACATTATGGAGCACGACAAAGAATTTGAAATCCTGGCAAATCTACCGGGATTCAAGAAAGAGGATGTAAAAATAAGCGTGCATGAAAATCAACTGCTGGTGGAAGCCACCTGCAATACCATTAAGGAAGAAAACAAAGGAACCATGTATCGCTGCGAACGATATAGCGGTAGTTACAGACGTAATCTATTGCTTCCCGATAATGCCGAGGTAAGTAAAATCAGCGCAAAAATGGAAGATGGAGTATTGCGCTTAAGCATACCCAAAAAAGAACCAACTCCCAAGCAAGAAATAACCATCCAATAGGTTTGGGAAAAGCTTTCTTCCCCCGATATGGAGCCACGATTTGTGGCTCCTTTTTTGTGTGTTAATAGTGAGCGGACATTGGCTTGGGACGGGTTACTTCTACTCTTCATCCCTGCTGCTTCCTTGAAGCTATCCTGTATTCGACACAGGATAGCAGCAGGGAAGCAGCAGGGATGAAGTGATTAAGTTATGAAGTTTAGATGCTGATATAGGTTTGCACGCTAAAAAACTTCAGCACCTTGTACGCCGGGAGTACACATCACCCCAAAGAACGCAGAGGGAATGAAGATTTCAGGGTGACATCGACTCCAGACTTACTTGAAATATCTTGTTTCAGTTCGGCAAGCAAAAATCATGACCAGTTTATGAATGTTCAATTTTCAAATAATGCCAGTCTTAGTTTATGGTCTATCTTATTTTCGCGCTTTCAAATCCGTCACATAATCCCATAATAGAATCACGATAATGACTAGAACGAAATATATCCCAGTTGCAAAGAAGAGGCCTTTCAGATTCACTTTTGAGTGAAACAAAAATTGGGCGATCCAGACGCCAATCAACGGTGCACACAAGCTCAACAGTAATGATTTGTGCTCAATTAGCCATTTCATATTGTTCTCCTCTGATAAATAACATCTGATATCTCGTACAGAAGTGCAGATAGGAATAAATCAAGGTTACATCGGAACCACCTCGACGCTTGAGTTATCCCACCCTCTTGAAACAAGAAATCAATAAGAACCATGTTATTAAGCTCTCTAACGCTTGTCAATAATATTCGTAATTTATTTTATAGACCTATCCGTGTTTCACTATTCCACTTTTTCACTTTTGTTTACTTTTCCACTCCTCCACCTATTCATGCCGTTTCATAATCCTAAGAAACGTAGGGAAGTAAGTGTCAAACAATTATCTTGACAAATATCAGTAGTTAAACTCAGGTAAGAAGTGGCTAAAAAAACATGAATAAAGAAGGATTTAGTATGAACACCAAGTTCGATGTGCATGCCATCTATCGCTTGATGCATGACAATCATATCCAGTTTTCATACAAAGGGCCTATCACGCAAGAAGTCTTGATTTCTCTGGGTGAAACCATTAAAGAAAAGCTCCATCGTGACGATTGCGATGCCAAGGTAGTGCGGCGTGTTTTCTCGGTTCTGGTAGAAGCAGCGCACAACATTCTAAAGTATTCCACAGAAAGGGCATTCACTAGTGAAAGTGCCAAGGCAACCGGTATCGGGCTAATAGGCATCGGGAAAACGGATACAAATCTCTTCCTGGTTTTTTCGGGAAACATAGTTACCGCCGATGAAGCTAAGATGGTGGAACAAAAGCTAATCCACATAAACTCACTTAGCAGAGAAGAGCTAAACAAGCAGTATCAGCAACAACTAAAGCAGGGCTCCATGACCTATGAAGGCGGTGCGGGTTTGGGCCTGTACGAAGTGGCACGCAAAAGCGACCGTCCAATAGAGTATTGCTTCTCGCCTCTGGATGATGGATCTGTGTTCTTTGAGCTGAAGATATTTGTGAAGGTGGAGGACTAAAAAAATGGAAAACCTTATTATCCCTAAAACAAAACAAACCCCTCAGATAGAGTTTAATACCGCAGAAAACTACCTGCGCATAATTGGTGAATCTTATCCTGAAAACGCCATGGAAGTGTTTCAACCACTTATAGACCATTTGGAGCTTTTCTTTGGCCAGGATAAACGGGATTTGCAGGTAGAACTAAGAGTGGAATATCAGAACACCTCCAGCAGCAAGATGATGTATGAGGTAATAAACCGGCTTTCTAACTATCACGAAGCAGGGCATAACGTGAGGCTCGCCTGGTATTACCCCGATGGTGACTTAGACTTGCTGGAAAACTGTGAGATGTTTTTAGAGGAAGTTAGCTTCCCATACGACATAGTTCCCGAATAGCGGTATCAGCCCCCAATGAGCGCAAGCGACAAAAACATCTTCTGGAAAGAAGAAGAGCTGCTGTCCAGGGCAAAGAGCATTATTGCCGATCAAGCCAATGAAGGCAGCATTGCCAATGCCGAATACAGGCAATTAGTAGATGCCTATGCAGATTTGCTGAAACAGGTAAGCAGGCTCACGCGTATAAGCGACAAAGACCAAAAAAGGCTAAATACCCTAAAAGAACGTCTCTCACGCTATGTTTCCCCACCGCTGTACCGCAAGATTACCAGCGGCAAAGAAAAGGTGGAACTGAACCAAACCAAGAGGGTTAAGCTAAGCATATTCTTCTCAGATATTGTAGATTTCTCTTCGCATAGCAGCAATATGGAGGGAGAGGCACTTTCGGCAATACTGAATAGCTATCTGGAAGATATGACCAGGATAGTAAACATATATGGCGGTACCCTGGACAAATACATTGGTGATGCCATTCTGGTATTTTTTGGCGATCCGGACTTTACAGACGACTTTGACCATGCCCAACGCTGCGTTCGTATGGCTTTGGCGATGCGCCAGCGAATGGCTGAACTGCAAGACCAATGGTTCAAACTGGGATACTCCGACCCGCTCCACATCAGGATGGGGATATCCACCGGCTTTGTATCTGTGGGCAATTTTGGTAGCGATGAACGGATGGACTACACCATTATAGGTACTCCGGTAAATCTGGCAAGCAGGCTGCAAACGGCAGCAATGGCAGATCAGATACTAATCTCACACGACACCTGGGGCTTGGTGAAAAACAATTTCTGCTGCTCTGAACCCAAACGGATAAAGCTGAAAGGCTTTAAGAGTCCAATGCTGGCGTATGAGGTTTATAGCGAACTGAAAGAGGAAGCATGCTCGGAGATAGTAGTGGAAGATAAAGAAAAAGGCTTGTATCTGAAGTTTGACCCAAGCAAACTGAACAAAGAGGAACTGATAGAACTGCTGTTTCCATAATGCACTGCGGCAGGATTGGCATATAAAATCATTATAGATTTGTAATATATTCGTCAGGAGTGAGCCATGGGAAGAGGCTTTAAGTCCCTTATTTTTATTTGTAGCATACTGATGTTGGCTTTCATGGGTTCGGCGCAAAACCAGAAAATGGACTCATTAAGGCTATACCAACAGATTCAGGCAGAAAGCAAGAATCACCGCTATTTCCGCTATGAAGACGGAGCACCAAAGAGTGATAGCTACGAAACCTGCATAGATAACTATGGTTATCTGTGGGTGAAAACACATAAATACTATCTCTTTAATGGGATAACATTTAAGGACATGCTTAGCTTAGTTTCAGCTTCGGAACGGGACTCCATTATAAACCCTACTGATTCGGGGTTTCAAACTACCGATAAAAGAATAATGATTGCCAGCAGGCAAAGCCTTTACCAATGGAATGGCTATGCTTTTAAGAAATACCTGTTCCCCAATGACGACAGAATCATACAATACCAAGTATTTGGAAACAAGGTGCTATGTATAGGTGTGCACGGCTTTGCCGTATTAGATAGTGGGAAATGGGTATATACAAAGATAAAGATGCCAAATCTATACGATGAATTCGGGTATATACCAAACTTCTTTTCAGACATTATTTCAAGTACTTCAAGCATTACTAAACGATGCATCGGGCTTGACACAAACAATAAGCTGCACTACCTTTCGTATGAACTACCTATTCTCGTTCAACTCGGGAGTTTGTTCCGAATATCCGTAAAAGCGACAAAGCGCGACAGTGATTTGGAGTTGTCTTGCTACTCGAAGGATGGTATTAATCAAAGTGGTATCATGAGTTCAACAGAGTTTAACAGACTTATTGAACAAGGCAAAACTCCTATGCCTAATTTATCAAATGCTCCTGTGGGACTAATCCTCTATGTGAGAGATAGTAATTCGTTATTTAAGTTCGATGAAGAGAATAAGAATTTTGTTAAACAAATCCTAAATGAGAAAAGCACCATAGTCACTTGCGATGCCGATTATGTTTACCACACTCGCGGGGATAGCCTGTTCATCACTTCCCTCCAAGACTTGGGAACTTCAGCACAGATAGACTACTATATCCCGGCGAAAGACTATAAGCCTGATGAATACAGCTATCTTATATTAGATGAAGATAAAGACGAAAATTTAGTTCCGCATAGAACTGGAAGTGGCGATAAGCTGAAAGTGTACAAGCTCTACAAAAACGTGGCGTATCTAAATCCTGTAGCTACCGCCAGTATTTCTACTGATGGTTACATCTTTGAACACAATAACCTGATTTATTCGAGCACCGAAGCCGATAAGCCGGGTATACATACCATTACTCTGCATAATCTTTACTATGAAGGTCTTAAAAGAACAATAAAGGTTACCGACCCCGCAAACAAGCTGAAGCTGTTAAGCTTCAATAAAGCTGGAAATAGTTTATTAGTAGCCGGAAAAGAGCAGCTACACCTACTTAACTTAAACCAACCCTGCATAGCTGTAAACACCATCCCCGCAGATGCTTATACCAGAATATGGAAAACTGCTTGGGGTACAGGATATTTCATGTGGGGAGCTTCATACTTATCTCTTGTTTCACAAGTTGGTGATACCTTTAGACCTCTTAAGAAGGTAAGTAAGGTAAGTAAAGCAAAAGAGAGATACTTCCTAATAGAGAACAGAGCAGCCATAGGCTCAGGGGATAATAGGCAAGTTCACTACTTATCTTCACAGCGTCCTGAGGTTTTTAGCATTAAATCCAAATCAAAAAACAGGTCGATGACAAATACAGGCATCTCACTTCTGGGAGATACGGTTTTGGATATGGATAATGACTTCACTTATACTGTTACTGCTAAAGGAGAAAGCCAGACTGGCGAAGCCACTGCACTCAGGCTACTTTTAGAAGATAGGTACAAAAAGCATATGCTGCATAACGTGTTAAAACCCCATACTGCGCCAAGCTTGATATCGGAAAATATGATATTGATGCCTTATCATAGATTTATTGCTAACAAGAGAGATGAAGGTTACTATTACGAATATGCTGTAATTAAATCCGACAGAGAGCTTTACTTGCCTAATGATATCGAAATTAAGCACGGCTCTGGCAGCACCTTGCATTTCCCCAGTATATTGTATGATATGAAGAATGATGTGGCAATATTTCAACCCACTTGGATGAGTGCCTTGGTATGTGAAGATAAAGAATACAGTAGCGTATATATCCTCCACATAGAGAGTCCCGATGGTAAGCAGCAGATGCGCTTTAGCCGATATCGGAACGGTAGGCTGGAATTGGATGATAGCGACTTAGTGCTTACCATCACCAACAACCAATATCCTGAATACAAAGTGCATCACATTGGTAACAAGTTTGGCATAGAGCTAAATGGCATACTGCATTACCCAGAGCGTAATACTTGGAGATTTGTCTCTTTGGAGCAATACTCCCGCTTTGGCAGTTTGAGGTCTGTTGCCGCAAGAAGAAACGAGCTTTGGCTTGCTTTTGATTCTGCTGTGGTGCGGTTATCAATTCCTAGTAATCAAAGCTTCCTCTTTACCCAAAAGGATGGCATACCCGAGCGGATAGACGATCTTTATATAAATGCCGGTAATATCTACATTCTTAGCGATAAAACTGTTTACCGCTTTGCCCCGGAAGCCGATGGCGCTACTTTGCTTGTTCCCAGGCTGATTGCAAATGGAAAGAGCTATAATGCTGCCTCCTTGGTTACCCTAAAGCACAATAGGAATAACGTTATCTTCGCTGTGGACATTCTTAATACCATCTTCCCCGAGAAAATGAAGCTTGCTTATAGACTGCTTGGCTACGAGAAAGAATGGAAGCAGCGTGATTACACTCCCCAGATAGAATACCCCAGGTTGCCTCCGGGGAGATATGAGTTTCAGATAAACGCCACCTCCCCAATAGGGCGCAGGGCAAAAACGCTAAGCGTATTCTTTATCATCAAGCCGCCTATCTATGGCACCTGGTGGGCTTATCTGCTATATGCAATTCTGTTATTTGTATTGGGAAGGTATCTATACCGCCTTAGAATACGTCAGCTCGAGGCGCGGAACGCATCGCTGGAAAAAACCATCGCGGTTCGAACACATGAATTGCAAGAACGTCAGCAGCACATCAAGCAATCTATAGACTATGCTTCCTTAATCCAGCAATCTACTCTGCCCCAGGAAGCAGACATGCTGGATGCATTCGCCGAGCACTTTGTAATCTGGAAACCGCGCGACACGGTTGGCGGTGACTTTTATTGGATGCACAAAACCGCCACAGGCATCGTGTACTTTGCTGTAATCGACTGCACAGGGCATGGCGTTCCGGGAGCATTGATGTCTATGACAGTTTACTCTTTGCTAAATCACATAATTAAAGATGATGGGCTAAATGAACCTGCCGAAATTCTGCAATCATTACACCGTGAGATTAGCATCGCCCTTCACCAGGATAAAGAGCATACTCAGCAAGATGGCGTGGAAATATCATTGCTAAAGATAAGTCCGGAATCTTTGGTCTTTTGTGGTGCCGGATTGCACTTGCTATACCACAGCAATGCCACAGAGGGGATTATTCAGATTAGAGGGGATAAACGCGGCTTGGGCGGACTACGCTGGAGATCGGAACTGCAACTGAATGAACACACAATTCCGCATAATCCCGGCATGACCGTTTATCTTTATACAGACGGTATAGTTGATCAGCCCCTACCACAAAGAGACCGCCTGGTTAGATTTGGGCAAGCTAAATTGATAGAATTGCTTTCTGCAACAGTAAAAACCGATATGGGTATTCAAGAACAGGCAATAAACGAGAAGATTAAACTGCTGCTCGAATACCATGAGCAACGTGATGATATAACAGTGGTTGGGCTTAAGCTAAGATGAGACCAATGCTGTACAATTATTAGTAACCCTGGAGGCAAACAATGCAGCCTAAATGTATTCGCTGTTTATTAGCCATTGTTGGTATCGCTCTGGTGCTTGGTGTGCTTAGCTCTTCTGTTGCTAAGACTGAATTATCTCAATACTTGAAAGAATACAAGGATATAGTCAGTCAGCAGAGCTTAGCAAAAACGTTCAAGTTTTCTGATGGTTATCCTGAAGTAACCAACTATATTGGTAAGGATCCAAACGGACTGCCATTATTCTCTGTACAAGGACAGAGAGCAAAGTGCTTCTTGTTTACTGGAAACTACTTCATTGATCTATTCAATAAGTATGAGAAAGTAAAACAAGACACCATTCAAGCAGTATTCACCGAGGTTCACGGCACGTACTTTGTAGGTAGGCAGGCTGTTTATAAGTGGAATGGGTACAGCATAATCAGATATAAGTTTCCCATTCGAGACAGAATTCAATTTCAATATAGCGCAAACAACAGTATTCTCTGTTATGGAAGACTTGGTTACGCTGTATTAGATAAACAGAGATGGGTATATACTCAGTACAAAGGCTATCAAATTGATGACTCTGGCACATTGTGTGATGACTTATGGGAGGAGAAGCTATCTCTTGTAAGGATTGTAGGAGATCAAGCCAACAGCAATTCTGTGGTTATCGAGATACACACAAAACAGGGGCAAGTAAAGTTTAGTATTCCTAATATTACTGATGGAGCTAATGTAAGAAGTTGGTATAGTGTAGCTTCGGTTGGAGGGAGCGGCTTAATAATTACAAAGAACCAGGGTAAACAGATAGTATTCATTCCGGCAGACTTTTCGACAAGCCACACCATTGCATTTAATGACAAAGAATTGCTATTAGGCATAATAAAAGATGATAAACAGCCTGTTATCGTTACTGAGTATGGCGATGGGAAAACCACAATAGTTAAAACATATGTTTTTGACTTCAGTCAGATGAAGCTGATTCCACGGAAACAGATACCTCTTACATCTATTTCTAACAGTGATTACAACATTCTTACAGTGGCGCGGGAGGGAGTGTTTTCCTTTTTTTTATAGTAAGTATAAGTACCCTGACAACACTATCATTAACATAGATACTGGCGAATTGTTAACATTGCCTTATTCGAATATTGTAACCAAAAAAGTAACACATGAGGATGGGAGAACGCTCATAGTTATGACACCTAACCTTAAGTTCGACCGGGCATATCAATGTACTATGTTTCAATTGATTAATGGCAGCCTACAGACACTGAGCACGATTAAGTTACCTGATATTGAGCCTTACTATCTCCAGAACGCTAGATTGATTAACAATGCATTATGGTACCGAACAAGTACCCAAATGTCCATAGTTCCGACTGATAATTGGTTTACCCCGATTATGCAAGGGAAAACCAATCAAGTAATCGAAAATGATCTGTACGATTTATCCTCGCAAGTACCATGGAACACCATCTACAATTTTCATGGCAATCAAGTTATTGTAAACAAGGAGATCAAGGATGGTTACTTCAATTTTTCTATCAAAGACTTCGACACTGAGAAGCTAAGGAACAGATTGTTAATCAGACAAAAATTGACACCCAAACAGCTTAAGTCCGAAATAGGTGCTGTGATTGTCATGTTTAATACCAGACCTGATTATATGAGAGACAGGATATACTTCAATCGTGATAAGAAGATTCATTACTATGATTTAAGTAGCGGACTCACGGTTGTAACAGAATATGACGAGAGATATGAGTTTATTGGAAGTACTACTACACATACATATCTTATGAATCCGAATACTTGTGATGTTGTAACAATGGAAGGGAGGCCCAAGGCGGTTATTACCAATGTAGGTCTTGAACGCGTATTCAATGCCGCAGGCAAGAAACTGCCAAATCAGATACGCCTATCATCAAGATTAAACGATGATTATTCGGGCTTATCCTCATTTGCTGTTGACCACGATTTAATCTATGTGAAAGGGGAAGTTCTTTATAAGCTTGGAAAGGATGCAAATGCACGTTACACAAGATATGGTGGTGAGGCTACTCCAAGTGAATGCTCTGTTGATTCAACTGATGTAAACTTTGTAAAAGTGTCGTACCCGTCGCATTTCATAGAGTTATCCACCGGCAAGATAACTCTATTGCCTAATGTGCATTGGTTTATACAAGGTAAATCTGGTGAGTTCTATGTTATTTGTTCTGAAGATGGGAAAGAGAATCCGAACCTATACATTAGAAAGTTTGCTAATGGTCGCATAGTGAAAAATGATGATGATCCAGTGTTCGACTATCGTTCTTACAAAATGTTAAAATTAACGGTATCATCAAATGCCGAACTTATGCTATCAAACAACGAACAGCTAATATACTTAATCGACAATAAATGGCATTCATTTGACTTGAACAAACTAACGACAAAAGAAGAGATATTCGGAGCTTTAGTAATTGGCAACAACCTTATTTTAGGGCTTCGGTCAAAAATGGTAGTGGTTGACCAAGAAGGTGTCCCGAGGTACATTACAGAAAGATGGGGGGCACCAGAAGGTAGGATATTTCTAGGAGAATCAAAGGGAAGGGTTCTGGTAGTATGTGGTCAATCGTTGTATCTGTTCAGGTCTCCAACTAAACAGGAAAATCTGGTAATCCCAGGTTATTGGGTTAATGAAAAGGCATATTCATCAAGCATGATGCGAAGTTTTAATCATAGCACACGCACAATACGCTTCCCAATCTTCATTATCAACAGCCTATATCCAGAGAAGTGTCAGTTAGAGTATAAATTAAGTGGTTATAATAAGTATCCTGTTCAGATCCCTTTCACCCCGGAATTAAGGTTTGACGGTCTTAAGCCTGGGTTTTACAGGCTAACTGTGACCGCCACCACAGAAATGGGACATAAACTCCATTCTCCCACCATTGAGTTTCGCATTCTTCATCCATTCTACTTAACCTGGTGGGCATATCTTATATACTCAGTTCTTGCGGGATTAGGTGTTTTCTATCTAATTCGCTGGCGCACCCGACAGCTAAAAAAGCGTAATCAAGATTTGGAACAGACAGTAGAAGAACGTACTGCTGAGCTAAAAGAGAGGCAGTTGCGCATTCAGGAATCAATAGAATACGCTGCCCTCATCCAAAAATCCATTCTACCCCAGCAGGAAGAAATGATCAGGCTATTTCGCAAGCATTTCGTAATCTGGCAGCCTCGCGACATAGTTGGTGGCGATTTCTATTGGATGCATGCCGTTAGCAGTGACACAATCTTTTTTGCTGTGATTGACTGCACGGGACATGGCGTACCAGGCGCGCTGTTATCCATGACGGTAAATGCGGTGTTGGATAAGCTGGTACGCGATATTGGCATGCGGGAACCAGGGCAGATACTTAGCACTATGCACAGCGAGATAGGCAAGGCACTGCATCAGGATATGGAGCACACTCAGCAGGATGGAATTGAGATTGCCCTCTTGCGTTTTGATAAAGCTGCAGATGAAGTATGCTTCAGTGGTGCCGGGCTACATTTATTGCACAAATCTGGGGGTAGCTTGCATCATATCAGAGGCAGCAAATATGGCTTGGGCGGCATTAAATGGCACAGCCATCTAAACTTTTCCGAAACCACATTATCCTATAGCAAGTCCGACCTGTTCTACCTTTACACCGATGGCATCGTTGATCAACCAGTGGAAAACATAGATAAGCCAATACGCATGGGGCACACCCAATGGCTGGAATTCATCAGCTCCATATCCGACAAGCCATTTATTGAGCAGCAAGAGAGCTGTAAAAACCTGATAGATGATATGCTGAAAGTGCATAAACAAAGGGACGACATCACCATAATTGGGCTTGCGTTGTAAAAGGATGCCTATATCATGCCAGATGCATTCGGGGGTTATGAGGTTAATCTGTGGATGATCTGGATAATCACATAATCACATAAGACCTTCTCGCATAGTATCTTCCTTGCTCATCAATGTCCATCAAGCGTTAATCCCCCCTTAATCAAGCGTTAATAGTTAACGCTTGATTAAGGGGGGATAGAGATATGATAAACCCTCATAAGCAAGGGGAAAAAAGCGAACTTGAGAGGCTTATAGAAGCTTAAAGAAAGCTTAAAGAAGCTTAAAGAAGCTTGTTGAAAGCTTGTGGAGAGTGACGTCACCCCACTCCAAGCAATATGAAATTAAAGAGCCTGCTCAGCACCTAATAAGGTTTTATCTCATTCATCAAAGTGATACGGGGTTGCAACATTGGGTTAGAGTTTATGATATATGATTGATGCATGCATGAAAAAGGGGGGGGATGCAAGTGAATATTTCATCTTGACAAAGAATGGCAGTTGTCTTCACTGTGCGAAATGAAAAAACATCCCATGGTACTAATGTTGATGCTGCTCATCTTTGGCGCAAACACGCTTTGTGCCTCGGCAAAACACGTGGTGCTAAGGGTGTTCGAACTTCCTGATCCGCGCAAAACCGATGCCAATAGCAAAGCCAATTTAGCGGTGGTGGCTGCCTTTCGGCAAAAGTATCCTGAGATAGAATTGCAGGCTTTTTCTGGTATAAAGATAGAGGGGATGGATTTAGATTCCGGGCCGCTTTTGGCAATAGCCGGCGGTGTGGCACCAGACATTTTGTACGTAAACTTCCGTCAAAGCGACACATACATTCAAAACAATCTGCTATATCCTCTGGATGAGTTCATTCGTCTCGAAAGCCCGGAAGACATGGCTCTGCGTGTGGAACCGCCTGTTTGGCAGGTTATCCGCCGCAAAAAGAAAGGTGAAGACAGCACGAAAACCTGGGCATTGCCCTATGAAACCCTGGTGCGGGTGCTGATGTATCGCAAAGACCTCTTTAAGAAAGTAGGGCTTAATCCCAATGTTGCGCCCCGCAATTGGGACGAATTTATCGCCTTTTCCAAAAAGCTAAGCGACCCCGCTAACAACACCCACGGTACGGTGTTGGCAATTGGTCCGCAGGCAGCTTATGACTGGCTACCCTTTTTGTGGGCTGCGGGAGGTGATGCCGTTCAGTTTGACCCACAAACAGAAAAGTGGCATGCCAGCTTTGCCTCTCCAGCCGGAATAGCTGCAATGGAGTATTACCTGCGATTGGCAGCAGAGCCCTGGCAAGACGCAAAAGGCAAAGCTCAGCGAGGCTATGCGCAGCGTGATGGCGATTGGGGACACCTTTGGAGCGATGGCAAAATTGGCATGCGCATGGACTATCTTTCGCAGCAAAACATGGGCGGTAGATACGACCCCAATCTCTACGGTTTTGCTCCCAGCCCCGCCGGTCCCTCGGGGCAGGGAGGAAGCGAGATTAATTGCCGGATGATGGGCATCTTTAGCGGTGCCGGAATAAGCAACAATGCCGGATTGGGCGAGCGTGACCCGCAGTTGGTGCGTGAAGCCGCCTGGAAGTATATCCGCTTTTATGATAGCGAAGAAGCGCGTCAGATACGCTTGAAGGTGATGGTGGACAACGGCTTTGGGCGTATGCAGAATCCCGTGTTCCTAAAGCGTTACGGCTATTCGGAATACCTGCGTTATGCCCCGCAAGGCTGGCTGGAAACCTTTGAAACGGCTATGCGCGAGGGTAAGCCGGAGCCTTTTGGCGATAACTGTCAAAAGGTATATGAATTTATGACCTATCCGCTGGATGAGCTTATTGGCATGGAGCTTTCCGGCAAGCTGGGCTCAGACCCGCAGCAAAGACGCCGCATTATAGCCCAGGTGCTGCAAAATGCACAGGCGCGCACCAATGCCGAAATGATTGGCACCCTGCCCAAAGAAGTGCGCAGCAAGCGCGAACGCTTTGCCGCTGTAGTGGCAGCACTTATCATCTTTGCCTTCGCTTTCACGCTGTGGCGGGTGTGGAAAATCCTTAGTCCCGAATACAAAGTGCAACGCAGCATGAGCGGCAGATATATGTTTTGGACTGTGCTGCTGCTTGCTCCGGCAGTTATCAGCATCTTTGTATGGAAGTATGTGCCAATGATTTCCGGTAGTATAATGGCGGCACAGGACTTTAACCTCGTGGGCAGCAGCCCCTTTATTGGCTTTGGCAATCTGGCGGATGTGCTATACGACCCCACCTGGTGGGCATCGGTTGGCAAAACGCTGTATTATATGGGCTTGTCACTGGGCTTGGGCTTCTTTCCGCCCATCATATTGGCAATCATGCTGCAGGAAGTTAGCCGGGCGAAGCTGCTATACAGGGTTATCTATTACCTGCCTGCGGTGATAAGCGGAGTAATAGTAATCTATTTGTGGAAGCTGCTTTACAATCCCGGAGATGCCGGAGCACTAAATCAGATACTTACCTTCTTCGGTTTGCCCAAAAGCCGCTGGATTCAAAGCGAAGCCCTGGCGATGCTCTGTGTGGTTATCCCCAGTGTGTGGGCAGGAATGGGGCCGGGTAGCCTAATCTATCTTGCCGCGCTAAAGAATATCCCCAATGAACTTTATGAAGCAGCGGACATCGATGGAGCAGGCTTTTTGTCCAAAATACGCTTCATTGTATTCCCCAGCCTAAAAGCCCTGATAATCATTCAGCTTATTGCCGCTTTTATTGTGGCGGCGCAGTCCAGTGACTTTATATTGGTTATGACCTTTGGCGGGCCTAATGAAGCCACACGGGTGGCGGATTTGCTAATCTTTGAAAAGGCGTATCTATACCTGAAGTTTGGCATGGCAACCACCATGGCATGGATGCTAAGCCTTTTGCTGATGGGCTTTACTGTATTGCAGATCAAGTATATATCCCGCATGGAGTTTCGCACCGTGAAAGAAGGGAACGAATGAGCATAATAGGCAAGGTGGGGCGCGGGAGCAAGAAGGTGATGCTGCTATCGGCATTGCTGCATATTGTACTGCTGTTGGGTGCTGTCACCATGATTTATCCCTTTATGCTAATGATATCCTCCTCGTTCAAGAGTGCGGTGGACAGCACGCGCCTTAGCCTTGTGCCGGAGTATTTTTACCGCGATGAAGCCCTGTATAAAAAGTATCTGGAAAGCAGGTACAACGAAGAGAGCAGCCGCCTGATGGATAACTATCCCGGAAGCTGGATATCTTTTGGAGAAGTTAGTTTGCCGAAAATGCCCAATGCGGCCATATATAAGCACTGGAAAGCTTTTCTGCGGCAACGCGGCAGCAGTTATTCGGTTTATAGCTACTATCTGGCAGAGCACTACGGACGCGGGGTTTATCCGCTGGCACAAAGGCAATACCGGACTGCGCTGCGCAAAGAAAACAGCAAATCCATCTTGGAATTTAACAAGCGCTATAACACGGGTGCTGCCAGTTGGGACGAGATTGTTGTGGAAGAAAAAGACATCTTTCGCCGGAACTTTGTAAGCAGCCGCGAAGGGTATTTAGGCAGATTCCGGCAGTTCAAAGAGCAGAGCCCGCCTTGGATGCGCATATATGTAAATCCGGACGGAAGCTTTGTAAACACTATGCTTATTCCGCAGTATATAAATGGCATTGGGGAATATAACCAAAAGCATGGCACTTCCTTCACAAGTTGGGGGCAGATTACGCTTCCTGCCTCCTGTCCGCCCTTTGGGCATCCACTGCGTGAGGAGTGGATAGACTATGCCAGGAATGCGCTAAACATTCAGCATCTCGGTTTGCAGCCCAGTGCTAATGCGGCCTTTGTTGCTATGCTACGTGAAAAGTACGGCACGCTGGAGCTGTTGAATAGCACCTGGAATGCTAATTATGCCAGTTTCTCTGAGGTGGCAATCCCCGAGAAACTGCCGGATAGCGGAGCTTTGGTGGAAGATCTTAGCTTTTTCATTCAAAATCTGGCAAGTGCCGAACAGATTACCATAAAAAGCATTGCAGAGGATTTTCGGCATTACCTTAATATGCAGTATCCCGATGTAGCCAGCTTTAATGCGGAATGCAACACCGGCTATGCCGCCTTTTCCGATGTTCCTTTCCCGGCTTCTGAACAAGACTATTTTGCCTTTAGCGAAAATAAAGCTTCCATCCGCAAGGAATTTATCTGGCGCAACTATGCCATGGCACTGTATCAGATGTTAACCGATGCCCGTTCCTTGCGCAATACCGGCATCTATGTGCTATTAAGCATCTTCTTTGCCATTACGGTTAATCCTTTGGCTGCCTATGCGCTTAGCCGCTTCAAGCCGCGCTTCAGCTATCAGCTAATCATGCTATTTATGCTAACCATGGCCTTCCCGGCAATGGTGATGGGCATTCCAAACTTCCTGATGTTAAAGCGCTTGAACCTGCTGAATACCTTTTGGGCATTGGTGTTGCCTGCTGCTGCCGATGGCTATTTTATCTTCTTGCTAAAAGGCTTCTTCGACAGCCTGCCCCAAGAGGTGTTTGAGAGTGCGCGCATAGATGGCGCGGGGGAATTCAGGCTCTTTTGGCAGTTCACCTTGTTCTTAAGCAAGCCCATATTGGCGGTTATTGCCCTGGGAGCTTTTAATGCTGCATATCGAAACTTCCTGTTTGCCTTCATCGTGTGTCAGGATAGATCGATGTGGACTCTTATGGTGCACATCTACGAGCTGATGCAGCGTGCCAGCCCGGGAGTGGGATATGCTGCGCTGGTGATTGCTGCCCTGCCAACGCTTGGCATCTTTATCTTCTTCCAAAACATAATAATAAAAGGGATTGTGATTCCCATGGAGAAATAATGCAAAACGAGAAAATCCATCTGGAACGGATTGCCAAATTCATAAAACGCCTGAAAGACGCTGTGCACGGCAAGAAGTATCCTGCTTTAGCCCGCTATATTCACGATGCCGATGCAGCTATTGCCTATGAGGATTTAAACCGCTATAACTGGAAGGAGATTAGCTGTTCCGAGGTTTGGTCTCAGGCATGGGGGAGTGCCTGGTTCAGCATAACAGCAGTGACGGATGCAGAACTACAGGGCAAGCGTATCGGGCTGTTTTTTGATTGCGACGGAGAAGCTTGCGTGTTTAAAGATGGCAGCCCACATCAGGGGCTAACTCCCAAGGTGGATTGGTATCACAATGCCGCAAAGTACTTCGTTCCGCTCTCCGATTGTGCCGTGGCAGGAGAGGAGCATCAGGTATTGATAGAAGCTGCTGCCAACGACCTGTTCGGCAGCGGAAAAGATAACTACTGCCTGCGTGAGTGCAGCATTGTGGAATATAATGAGCCGATGTATCAGTTGGCTATTGATATGGAAATCCTGTTCGACCTGGCAAAAAGCCTGCCGGATGGTTCAGTACGCCGTGCAAAGATTGTTTATGGACTAAACCAGGCATGCAATATCTGGGCAGACGGCATGGGATATGATGAAGCCAAAGCTATAATGGACAGGCTTCTATCCCAGCCTGCCAATGCCAGTGCCTTAGCTGCTTATAGCGTTGGACATGCACATCTGGATCTGGCTTGGCTGTGGCGGATAAGGGAAAGCAAGCGTAAGGGCGGCAGAACCTTTGCCAATGCCCTGCGGCTGTTAGAAAGCTATCCCGATTACATCTTCGGTGCTTCCCAGGCACAGCTTTATAAATGGATGAAAGAGCTATACCCCGCGCTCTATACCCAGGTGCAACAGCAAGTTAAGCAAGGCAGATGGGAGGTGCAGGGTGCTTCATGGGTGGAGTTTGACACCAACATCACGGGTGGCGAAAGCATTATAAGGCAGTTCATGTATGGCAGAGCTTTCTTCCAGCGCGAGTTTGGACAAATGCCAGATTACCTGTGGCTGCCGGATTGCTTCGGCTTTAGTGCCAATATGCCTCAGTTTATGAAGGGCTGCAAGGTGGATTACTTTATCACCCAAAAGCTCTCTTGGAACGAAAGTAACACCTTCCCGCATCATCTATTCATCTGGCAAGGCATTGATGGCAGCGAAGTGAAGGCACATCAGCTACCTACGAATGACTATAACTTTTCGAACAACCCCTCCGCATTTATCGCCACAGAAGCCCGCTTTGCGCAGGCTGAACTGGCAGATGCTTATCTAAATTTATATGGCATTGGCGATGGCGGTGGTGGGCCTACCCGCAATCACCTCGAATACGGCTTGCGGCTTCGTAATCTGGAAGGATGCAGCAAGTTCCGTTTTAGCAAGGCAGAAGACTTTTTGCGCTATTTCGATGGCCTTGGTACTGCTGCTTTGCCCAAGGCATACGGTGAGCTTTATCTGGAATTTCACCGCGGCACCTACACCACACAGGCCAAAATGAAGAAGCAAAACAGCACCTGCGAAAGCCTTATACGCACCGCAGAAGCATTGTTGGCATTGTCTTACAAGCCCAAAGATGCAAATACCGCAGCCGTACTACGCCGCATTTGGGAAGACACATTGCTGCTTCAATTCCACGACATCCTGCCCGGCAGCTCTATTGGACCCGTATATCGGGATGCCTCTGAAATGGGAGAAAGCAACATAGCGGCTCTTAATGGCTTGATAGCAAACAGTATGCAAAGCCTTGGCAGCGCAACTGCACCCGGCAGATATCTGGTGTTCAATCCCGCTGGGGGGAGCAACTGCGCCTGGCTTAGCATTCCCGCTCCCAAGCAGGCTTTTGGCATATCCACGGAAGCTTGCGAAGTAGTGGACTGGCGCTTGCAGGATGATAGCCTGATGCTTCTAACGCGCATCAAGGCCTGGAGCTTGGGGCAGATAAGCATAGTCCTCCAAAACGGCACAGTAAATACAAGACCCTCCCATGATGAACTTATCCCCGATGCCCAAGGCAACATAGTGATAGAAAATGAGTTTATTAAAGTCTGCATCACCTCTACGGGCAGTATCTCCTCAATTTTTGACAAGCAGGATGCTTGTGAGCTATTAGCTTCGCCTTCAAACCTGCTTAAGCTGTGGGAGGACGAGCCCAATAACTGGGGAGCATGGGATATAAACCACTTTTACCGCGAAACTATTGCCCAACAAAGCGAGCATGCAGAGCTAATCTCAGCTTCTGGCAGCATGGGTAAAGCCTGTTCAGTGTGCCATAAGATTCGCATTGGCAATTCCGAGATAGAGCAGCAAATCTCGCTGTATCCCGGAGAGCGGATGCTGCGCTTTTCTCATAGAGTAATGTGGCAGGAGCATCACAAGATGCTGCGGCTGTCTTTTAGCCCTGATATAAGAGCAGAATATGCCACTTGCGGCATCCAGATGGGCAACGTGCAGCGTCCCACCAAACCCCGTAACCAATGGGACAGTGCCCGTTTTGAATTCCCTGCCCAGGGCTTTGTTGATCTCTCCGATGCTACCCAAGGATGCAGCCTGATTTGCACCGAAAAGTATGGCTTCAGCGTTAATAACAACACCATGGAAATGGCATTGCTCCGCAGCCCTGCCGATGTTGATCCTGAAGCCGATTTAGGCATTCAGGAATACAGTTATGCCTTCTACTGCCATGCTTCTCCCTTTGCCGATGCGCATGTAGCCGAAATAGCGGACGCCTATGGCACCAAGCTGCAGTTAGCCCCCTGCGCAACAAATCCCAAGCTGCCACTGGGACAAAGCTTCGGCTTTGAAAACAGCAGACTGGTACTAAAACACATCAAGCCTGCCGAGGACGGCGAAGGCATTATCCTGCGTTGTTTTGAGCCCATTGGCAGCCCCTGCACAGACACTCTGCTGTCCTTACGACCCATAGCAAGATTAACTAAATGCAACATGCTGGAAGAAACGCTCTGTGAACTTCCAAACGATGCACCCATATCTGCCAGGGCATTTGAGATAATAACCCTCCGGCTGGAGCTGACCCCATGATACCCAAAACGGTAGAACAGCGCATCACCTCCCCCCAAGCACTGCTACATCCCGGCGCACCAAGCATACTGGACTGCCCCGATCCCCGCCTGGCGAAGCTGCTGGAGCAGGGCTGGACAAGCATCTTGCCCAAAGCCAGTGGCAACGTAACTAAGGTGCTGTTTCACCAAATGCCACGCATGGCTGCCTCACACAAGGATATGCACCTTATTTCCATTAGCGAACAAGGCATAACCATAAGCGCAAAGGGCTATAACGGCTTCCTATACGGCATCCAAAGCCTGTTGCAACTGCTGTTCCTTGCCTCCCAAGCCCCTGTCCCACACTTGATTTGTCAGGAGATAATTGACTATCCTGCCTATGAATGGCGTGGTTTGCATCTGGATGAAAGCCGCCACTTTTTCGGCATCGAAACAGTGAAGCATTACCTGAAGATTATGGCGACACTAAAGCTAAACCGCTTTCATTGGCATTTAACCGATGATCAGGGCTGGCGCATCGAAAGCAAGCTCTATCCCGCATTGTGCCAGCATGGTGCAAATCGCATCGAGACCGACGGCAGCAGCTATGGCGGTTTTTACACTCCAGAAGAAATCCGCCAGGTTATTGCCTATGCAAACGATTTGGGCATCACAGTTATCCCGGAGATAGACCTCCCCGGCCACAGCATGGCATTGCTATCTGCATATCCTGAGCTTGCCTGCTTTCCCGCGGAGTTCAAGCCCCTGAATATTTGGGGCATTTCCGAAGACATCCTCTGCGCTGGTAAAGATGCGGTTATCAGCTTCCTAAAAAACCTGCTGGGCGAGATTGCCGATATCTTCCCCGCTGCCTACATCCACCTGGGTGGTGACGAAGCCCCAAAGGAACGCTGGAAGGCCTGTCCCAACTGCCAACAGCGGATAAAGGACTTGCAACTGGAGAATGAAGAACAGCTACAAAGCTGGCTCTTCCACGAAATAGCCACTTCCTTGCAGCAAAAAGGCAAGCAGGTAATCGGCTGGGACGAGATACTGGACGGAAGCATCGATAGCACTTTAATCGTGATGGTCTGGCGCGGTGATGGCAAAGCTGCCGCCCAAAAAGCAGCGCAGAACTCCAATCCCTACATCCTCTGTCCCAACCGGATATGCTATTTTGACTGGAAGCAAAGCGAGTCCTCGCCCGGTGCTCATGGCATTAGCACTCTGGAGAATGTATATAGCTTTTCCCCGGCAGATTACAGCCGCCCAGATTTGTGCTTAGGCGGTCAAGCCAACCTCTGGACAGAGCACATCCATAATCAAAAAGAACTGGAATATATGCTCTTACCCCGTGCATTCGCCCTGGCAGAACGGCTCTGGAGCCATAAAGCTGACTTTGCAGGCTTCCAAACCCGCCTAAAGGAATTGGAGGGATATCTTGAAACGCTACGCTAAAAACCCCATCATCAGCAGACAAGACATCTGCTCTACGCATCCGGCATTGAGTGATGTGAGCTCGGTGTTCAATCCCGGCGGCATAATGTTCGAAGACAAGTTTCTGCTGCTGCTGCGTGTGCAGAACCGTGCCCGGGAAACATTCTTTGTAAAGGCTATCTCCAAGGATGGCATAAAATTCCGCATAGACAACAGTCCTATTGAGATAAGCAATCTATTCCGCTGTCCACATACTATTTACCACATCTACGATGCCCGCATCACCAAAGGTTTATCCGGCAATAGCTACGACATAATCTGTGCTATGGACACCGATGCCGGCTGCTTTTTGGGCTATTTTGTAACCGATAACTTTAACAGCCTGGATTTTATTGCTCTGGTGTCCGAACCGGATGTGCGCAATGGAGTGCTGCTGGAAGGCAGCGGCTATCGCTTTGAACGCCCCAATAACTACCGCGGAAGCGATGGGGTAAAAACAGGAAGCAGCATTACTTGCAGCCAAAGCGACAACATGCTGGAGTGGAAGACCATTATGCCGATATTCTCCGGCAGGCCACACTATTGGGACGAACTTATCGGCAGCGGCCCACCCCCGCTAAAAACCAAAGCCGGCTGGCTGCATATCTACCACGGCGTGGCTACCCATTTCGGCAGCGCAAACATATATCAGGCAGGAGTTTCCCTGCATGACCTGCAGCGTCCCTACTGCATCCTTGCACGTGGTAAGTATAACATTCTGGAGCCAAGAGAGTTTTACGAACTCAGTGGCCAGGTTCCCAATGTGGTTTTCCCCTCGGCAGCCATTCCGCTATCCAGAGATGAACAGGGCTTCGTTCCTCTAAACAGCAAAGTGTATGTTTATTACGGAGCGGCGGATACCTGCGTGTGCCTTGCTATCACCACGATTCAAGAGCTGATCGACCATGCTTATGCTAAGTGAAGGAGTTATAATGAAAGCAATGATCATGATACTAATCCTTATTGCGGCACTAAGCCTGGGTGCGGAGACCTTTCCTGTGCCCGCGGGCGAGTTTAAGCCACTTAGCTACACCGCCTATCGCCCAATAGACACCATAGTGATGGACGGCAACTTTGATGAAGCATCCTGGCAGAAAGCAGCATGGACAGAGGAATTTGTGGATATTGAGGGTGACAAAAAGCCCAAACCTTTCCACCGCACCCGCGTGAAGATGCTGTGGGACAATGATTGGCTATATTTCGCCGCCGACATGGAAGAGCCGCATATCTGGGCAAAGCTAACCGAGCGCGATGCCGTTATCTTTCACGACAACGATTTTGAGATATTCATCGATCCCGATGGCGACACCCACGAATACTACGAACTGGAATTAAACGCCCTGGGTACACTATGGGATTTGCTATTGGTAAAGCCCTATCGGGACAGGAATGAAGTAGCCGTTAACGCATGGGACATACAGAAGATAGAATACGCCATTGGAATTGATGGCAGCCTAAATGACCCTTCTGATACCGATCAAGCATGGCGTGTGGAGCTTAAGATACCCATGAGTGTATTAGCAGAATGTACTGATAAAAGTATTCCACCCCCCGAAGGTGATTTTTGGCGCATAAACTTCTCACGAGTGCACTGGGACACGGAAATAGTGGATAAAGACTACCACAAGATTGCCGGAAAGCCCGAGTATAACTGGGTGTGGAGTCCACAGGGGCTTATTGCCATGCACTATCCTGAACGCTGGGGCTATCTGTTCTTTTCTCAGCAACTGGGTGGCTCATCGAAGCATAGCTATCAAGTTCCTTCAACCGAAGAGCTTAAAGAGCAATTGCGGCAGCTATACTACAAGCAAAAGCAGTACTATTTCGACCATAACCGCTATGCCAGATCACTTTCTCAGCTAAAGGCAAAGCCCATCCTATGGCAGGGGAAAAAGCTAAAAACAAGGTTCGAAGTCCACTCACAGGGCTACGTAATCACCCTGTTTGGCGCAAAGGGCTTGCCTGACATGTACATCAGTGAAGATGGCAAGCTATGGACTGCTGATTGATAACCTGATGCATGTATCAGGTTGGCTATGAACTCCCGAGTCCACACATGAATTGGTATTAAGGAAATATTGAAATTACTTGACTAATAACCCATTATTTAATAGCCTGTTATTGGTTCCATGGTTCAATAAATAGCCTGGCACACCGCATTGCCAGTGCTAAGATAACCTATAATGCTGAAGCCAGTGCTGATTGCAACAAAATAGGTCTGGCTTTTGGAGAAGCTATGAAGAAGATAGTATGCTACATGCCAGGTATGTTTGTTTTCGTAACTTTGTTGGTGCTCTTGTCTGTTCACTTAACTTTAGCGGCGGACAACGTTGAGGATGAACGGCATGAACTAGTGCAGGGCGTAGATGATGTTTTTTACCCTCCCGAATCTGAACTTTCCCGCCAAGGATACAGCACCGACACCTATAAACAGAGCTTGGTCGCCAATGCCCCCCAAAACCGTTATTCATCAGTTAACAATATCTGGGGCACATGTCCGTTAAGTGGAACGATTAGGATTCCGGTGTTGTTAGTTCAGTTTACCGACAAGATGCCCACTCAGACACAAGCTACTGTTAACCAGGCTTTTAACAGTGCTTCATACTTAAACGGTAGCGGAATAAGCATCTCCCAATACTACTCTAAGCAATCTTATGGTCAGCTAAATGTTATTTTCGATGTGTACGATTGGGTAACGATGCCCCAAACCTTTGCATATTACTCCTCCAGCAATGTTACAGTATTTAACCTGGTTATTGATGCTTACGCTACCTTGGGGGCATCAATAGATTTTACTCAGTATGATAACAATCAAGACGGCCGCATAGACGGAGCGGTGATAGTGTATCCTGATAGAGCACGTAACATACCTTATGGTATTTGGCCGCAAGCTCGTATTTTAAAGCAATATGACAGCAATGCTGTTGATGGTAAATACCTGGGGAACACCGCGTTAGTGCCGTCACTTGGCAGATATGGTTCTGCTTTTGAAGTAGTTATTGGCACACATGAGTTTGCACATGTTCTGGGTTTGCCCGACCTGTATTCCAATGGCTCAAGCGGGCAGATCGGAAATGGACCAATGAATGAAATGACTATGATGATATTTAGTACGAGTTCCACAACAGCTCGTAACAAGCCGATCAATTTGGACGCGTGGTCACGCTATTTCTTGGGTTGGATTAATCCCATTGAAGTAAACACCGATAGCCCCAAAGTGTTTGACTTGAGGTGTGTGAACTACTATCCTGATGTGGTAAAAATGAGAAACGACTCCATGGGGGAACGGGAATTCTTTTTGGTGGAGAACAGGCAAAGAAACCTGAGTGACAGCGCTAATCTCGATAATGCTATGTTCAGTAGTGCTTCAACAAGCGACGGCGGCCTGGCTATCTACCATGTGGATGAGGCAAAAATCGAAACAGATTATCCCTACAACTGGGTTAACTGGGATAGAGACGGCAATTACTGGGATGACACAGTTAGCTGGCCTGGCATATACTTCGAAGAAAACTGCGTTACTCAAACCACTACGCCTTTTATCTATCTACAAGATATGTACTACTTAAAAACCGACACCTCGGGAAGGGACTTTGGCTTCTTTGATGAGATAGCACGTATATATAGTTTTGTAGATGATAACACTAGCAGCACTTACACGGGTGTAGCAAATCCCAAAATCCGTTTAACTGCATTATCAGGACCGAACAGCTTTACCATGAGCACCAAAATACTGGTTGGTGAAGAGACTATAGCACCGGTAGTCAGCCCTGTTAGTGGCACATACTTTGCTCCGGTATATGTTAATCTGTCTGCCTCACCTGATGCTGTGATATATTATACATGCGATGGCTCTCAGCCTTCAGCGCAATCTCAAGTGTATCTGGAACCAATTGAATTGAATGTGGGCACTACACAGATCAGGGCAGTGGCAAAAATTCCTGGTTACTACATAAGTGACGAGTTCTCCGCTACATATACCGTATTAGGTGCTTTAGAGCCTCCTGAAGTAAATATCATTGAGCTTGATGGCAATATTGAGCTGTATTGGGAAGGCGTGGAGAATGCTGCATATTACGAGGTCTATTGTTCAGATTCACCCAATGGTACATGGTCTTTTCTTGGCTGCACGGACCGGTATAACTATACAGATGCATCCAGCACAAAGAAGTTCTATCGGGTAGTGGCAATATCTCGATAGCATCGCCTCTTAATAAATCAATCACAAATCGTGTGCAATAAGCTACTCGGAGCATGAGTTACAACCATCTCATTTGCATGCATTTGTAAGTGCTTCCCTGCTGCTTCCTTGCTGCTATCCTGTGTCGAATACAGGATAGCAGCAAGGAAGCAGCAGGGAATCCTTATATAAAGCAAAAATAACAGAGGATTTAGGAGATACACTTTTCCCATTATCCACTTATCCTCATCGGTAGCAAGTGAGATAAATCAGAGCTATGCGAGAAAACAATAATTTGCGCTTGACAGGATTTCGGCTATAATAACATTAGCACTCAATAGAGATGACTGCTAATAAACAGAAGTTTTCAGATTAAAAATATGGAGGAAAACAAGATGGCAAAACAAATGCAGTATGCACACGATGCCCGCACAAGCCTGAAGCGTGGCGTGGACAAACTGGCTGACGCCGTTAAAGTAACCCTTGGACCCAGGGGTAGAAATGTTGTTTTAGATAAGAAATTTGGTTCTCCCACCATCACCAATGATGGCGTGACCATTGCCAAAGAAATCGAGCTGGAAGATGCCTTTGAAAATATGGGCGCACAGCTTTGCAAAGAAGTGGCAGAAAAGACTCATGACAATGCCGGTGACGGCACCACTACTGCCACAATACTTGCTCAAGCCATTATAGAAGAAGGTTTGAAGCACGTAACCGCTGGTGTGAACCCCATGTACCTGAAGCGTGGACTGGAAAAGGCCACCAAGGTTATCGTGGAAAAGATTCACGAATACAGCAAAGAGATTAAGAGCAACAGCGAGATAGCTCAGATTGCCAGCATCTCTGCCAATAACGATTATGAGATTGGTGCCCTGATTGCTGAAGCCATGGAATCCGTAGGCAAAGAAGGCATTATTAACATCGAAGAAGCAAAGTCCATCGATACCGGCTTGGAAAAAGTGGAAGGCATGCAGTTTGACCGCGGCTATATTTCCCCTTATTTCGTATCCAATCCCGAGAAGATGGTTTCCGAGCTCGAAGATCCTTTCATCTTGCTTTATGACAAGAAGATTAGCGTGTTAAAAGACCTGCTGCCCATCCTGCAGGAAGTGTCACAAACTGGCCGTCCTTTGCTGATAATAAGCGAAGACATCGAAGGCGAAGCCCTGGCAACCCTTGTGGTGAACAAGCTACGTGGCGTGCTGAACGTTGTAGCCGTTAAGGCTCCCGGTTTTGGCGACCGTCGCAAAGCCATGTTGGAAGACATCGCAGTTCTAACCGGTGCCACTCTTATCTCCGAAGAGATGGGACGCAAGCTGGATAGCGCAACCATGAGCGATCTCGGCCGTGCCAAGAAAGTATTGGTGGAAAAAGAAAACACCACCATTCGTGAAGGCGCAGGCGGACAGGATGCCGTTGATGCCCGTGTGAAGCAGATTAAAGCCCAGATAGAAGAAACCACTTCCGACTACGACAAAGAAAAGCTGCAAGAACGCCTTGCCAAGCTTTCCAGCGGCGTAGCAGTTATCCGTATCGGTGCCGCTACCGAAACCGAAATGAAAGAAAAGAAAGCCCGCGTTGATGATGCTCTGCATGCCACCCGTGCAGCCGTGGAAGAAGGCATTGTTCCCGGTGGTGGCGTTACCCTTATTCAGGCAGCCAAGGCATTAAAAGCCATGAAAGGCTTGTCTCACGAAGAGAAAATGGCAGTGGAAATCCTTGCCAAAGCCCTGGAAAAACCTGCTTACCAGATTGCCACCAATGCCGGTGAAGAAGGTGCCGTAATAGTAGAGAAGCTGAAAGGCTACAAAGACATCCACATGGGATACAATGCCGCAACAGGTTCTTTTGAAGACCTCTTTGCCGCCGGCATCATCGATCCCGCCAAGGTTGTACGCAGTGCCGTGCAAAATGCCGCCTCGATTGCTGCTCTCTTCCTTACTACCGAATGCATCGTTACCGACATCAAGGAAGCCGAAGCTCCAATGCCCCAAATGCCAAACCCCGGCATGGGCGGAATGTATTAATTAACTAATACAACTCCAATATAAACTCATACGCAAAAGCCTCTCCAATTGGGGAGGCTTTTTTTGATAAACTTTTACTTGACACGCACCTTGATCCTTTTTTCCTTGTGTGATCAGTATTGTATATTAGCGAGGATATTGCGAGTGGAATTTAGATTAGAAGAACTAAGGTTTCCATCCGACTGCAACGTGATTTTGGGGCAAAGCCATTTCATCAAAACCGTGGAGGATATCTACGAGGTGATGGTGAATAGCGTCCCGGGAGTAAAGTTTGGCATAGCTTTTTGCGAGGCTTCTGGTCCCTGCCTGGTTCGCAAAGACGGCACCGATAATGAATTGGTGGAAGCGGCAGTGGAAAACATGTTTCGCATTGGCGCAGGGCACAGCTTCCTCATCGTTATGCGTGGAGCATTCCCAATTAACGTGCTGCCTGGCATTAAGGACTGCCGCGAAGTGTGCAACATCTTTTGTGCAACCGCCAATCCTGTACAGGTGATATTGGCAGAAACCAAGCAAGGCAGAGGTATCATGGGCGTAATTGACGGCAGTTCACCCAAAGGTATCGAGCTGGATACAGACATCAGCCACCGCAAGAAATTCCTGCTAGACATTGGTTACAAACGCTGACGTATGATTAGGTCTTTTATTGCGCTTGAGCTTCCCAGCAGTCTAAAAGATAGGCTAAGGGAACTTGTTAGCTGTTTTCGACCAATGACTCCCGATGGAGTGAACTGGGTGCGAGGTGAGAACCTACACCTTACTTTGCTCTTCCTTGGCGACGTTCAACCGCACAAGATATCGGAGATAGATGAAGCTATCGATATCCTTTTGGAAGGTTTTCCAGCCTTCAAGTTCAATGCTTTGGGCTTGGAACTGTTTCCTCATAACGAACCGCGGATGTTATGGCTGAAGCTTCAGGCCGAAAATGATGACATCTTCAAGCTGCAAAAGCGAATGATTAATGCCATGCGCGTATTGGGCATAGAGCCCGATAAAAAGCCGTTTAAGCTCCACGTAACTCTCGCACGGCTAAAAACGGCTATTCCGGCTGAACTTGCCCGTGAGATTATGCAAAGCGAAGTGAAGCTGGATAACTTAGTTTTTCCCACCATCACGCTGTTCAAAAGCGTGCTGACGCCCACCGGGCCAAACTACTCAGTTTTACACGAATATAACTTAAAATAAACCGGAGGTAACATGCTGGATAAAAACAAGGATGCCGCATTAAAGACGGCAATCTCGCAATTGGAAAAGAAGTACGGAGTCGGCACTCTTATGCGTCTGGGCGACAAACCCTTGCAGGTGGTAGACACTATATCCACTGGAGCATTCAATCTGGATATAGCCCTCGGTATCGGTGGCATTCCCAAAGGAAGAATTACGGAAATATATGGAGCGGAAGCATCTGGTAAAACCACGCTTACTTTGCACGTGGCAGCAGAATGCCAAAAGCAAGGTGGAACGGTAGCCTTTGTGGATGCAGAGCATGCGCTGGACACCTCCTATGCCAAGCGTTTGGGTGTGCAAACCGATAACCTGCTGCTTTCTCAGCCGGATGGCGGAGAGCAAGCTCTGGAGATCACCGAAACTTTGGTGCGCAGTTCTGCTATTGATCTTATAATTATAGACTCTGTTGCCGCGCTTGTGCCAAAACAAGAAATTGAAGGTAACATGGGCGACAGTCACGTGGGACTGCAAGCCCGCCTGATGAGCCAGGCTCTGCGCAAGCTTACTGCCATTGTGTCCAAAAGTAATACGGCGGTAATCTTTATAAATCAAACCCGCATGAAGATTGGTGGCAGCCCCTATATGAATCCGGAAACAACCACCGGTGGCGTAGCGCTGAAGTTCTATTCCTCGGTTCGATTGGAAGTTCGCTATGGCGGCGCGATTAAGGAAGCCGGTGCTGAAACCCAGATTATTGGCGCACGCACCAAGGTGAAAGTGGTTAAAAACAAGTTTGCTCCGCCCTTCAAAACCGTGGAATTCCCCATCATCTTTGGCGAAGGCATCTCGCAACTGGATATAATACTGGACATGGCAACTCTGCACGACATAGTTAAAAAGAGTGGCTCCTGGTTCTCTTACAACGATGCTAAGCTTGGTCAGGGCGCAGACAAAACCAAGATTTACTTAAAAGAAAACCCGGATTTATTAGCCGAAATAGAAGCCAAACTGCGGGATAAGATCAGCCCGGAGGAATTCACCAGCACGCCGGACGACAATGCTGCTGACGATCAAGAAGATATTTGAGCGCGACATAAGCTCTCAGATTATTATAGACAACCTTAGCTGGGGGGTTCTAAGTGACAGAACCCTCCTTAGCTTGTATCCCGTTCCTTTTGAAGGCGAGATTAGCCCGGCGGCGGCGGACGAGCTTATTGCCCTTTTAGAAAAGCAAAGCCGTGAACAACTGCTGAAATACCTTGCCGATAGCGAGCATAGCAGCTATCAATGCCGTGAGTATCTCTCCCGTAAGCACGTGCATTATAGCATTATTAAGCGTATCGTAAGTGATTACCTCCAGCGTAAATACATAGACGACAGCCGCTTTGTGCGCATTCTTATCACTTCGCTTATCGAGCGGGGTAAAAGCAAGATGCACATAGTAAGCAAACTGCGAGAGCATAAGCTGCCCTCCGAGCTGTGGGAGCCTGTGCTGAGTGAGCTTTACAACCCAGCAGACAGCATGGAACACCTAAAAGAAATGGTGCTGAAGCTAAGGCTGCAACACAGCGGGTTGCCCGAAAATAAAGTGAAGGAAAAGGTGTTTGCCTCTCTGATGCGCAAGGGCTTTGAACTGGACTATATCCATATTGCCTGGCGCGATACAAGCGGTAAGTAGCACATTAATGCTTTGCCAAAGCCTGGCAATGCTGTATCTTATAATATAACAAAGACTTTTAATATTCCTACAGGAGGAAATAATGTCCGAAATACTGTATATCAAAGGACGCGAAATACTGGATTCCCGTGGCAACCCCACCGTGGAAGCAGACGTTCATCTCGACAGCGGTGTGATAGCCAAAGCTGGTGTCCCCAGCGGCGCATCAACAGGCGAACGTGAAGCAATAGAGCTGCGTGATGGCGACAAGAAACGTTTTGGCGGCAAGGGCGTGCTAAAAGCCGTTGCCAATATCGACGACCTCATCAGCGAAGAACTGCTGGGTATGGAAAGCCTTAATCAAGCCAACATCGACAAACTGATGCTGAAGCTGGACGGCACCCACAACAAAGCCAAGCTTGGCGCAAATGCCATCCTTGCTGTTTCCATGGCAGTTGCCCGTGCCTCAGCAACCGAACTCGATGTTCCCTTATATCGCTATCTTGGCGGTGTGAATGCCTACACCCTTCCCGTTCCCATGAGCAACATCCTGAATGGTGGTGCACATGCCGATAACAACGTGGATATTCAAGAATTCATGATTATGCCCCTCGGTGCCAAAACCTTCCGCAGCGCACTGCAAATGAATGCCGAAGTATTCCACGCCTTAAAAGCTATTTTGCACAAACGCGGCTTGGCTACCTCGGTTGGCGATGAAGGCGGCTTTGCCCCCAATCTTGCCAGCAACGAAGAAGCTTTGGTAGTAATAGTAGAAGCCATAAAGGCTGCCGGCTACAAACCCGGAAAAGACATTTACATAGCGTTAGATGCAGCTGCCAGCAGCTTCTTTGAAAAAGGCAAGTATGTTTTCGAAGGCAAGAAAGTAACTACCGATGCCATGATTAAATACTACGAAGGCATAGTGAAAAAGTATCCCATCTGCTCCATAGAAGACGGCCTCGCCGAAAACGACTGGGAAGGCTGGGTGAAGCTAAACGCCAAGCTTGGCGACAAGATTCAGATTGTTGGTGACGACCTCTTCGTTACCAATCCAGAGATTATCGTCCGTGGCATAAAGGAAAAAGCAGCCAATTCCGTTCTGATTAAGCTGAATCAGATTGGCAGCGTTACCGAGACCATAGACGCCATCAACACCGCACACAAAGCCGGATGGACAACTGTGGTAAGCCATCGCAGCGGTGAAACAGGCGATACCTTTATTGCCGATCTCGCCGTGGCCATGAATACCGGTCAGATTAAAACCGGCTCTATCTCCCGCAGTGAACGCGTGGATAAGTATAACCAACTGTTGCGCATCGAAGAAGAGCTTGGCGAAGCTGCCTACTTCCCCGGCAAAGCGGTGATAAAACAACTGTCATAGTACTGAAAGTAAATATGATACATGAGGTGCGGAGCGATAAGCCCGCACCTTTTTTTTGTGGAATAGTAAAAAAGTGTAACACGGGCTGGAAACAAAGTGCTGGCATACTGGCGTGCTGGCGTGCTGGAGTGCAGGTGTATTGCTGAATCGCGCCGTAACGCAACTATCCAACGCTACTTAGTGTGATAAAGGCTCTGAATACCAACCTTTCCTGTATAACGACCACGAATAACCTTCTAACCAGCTAATCTTTCCTACACGTAAATGCTTGAAAAATGGTGCATCGTTTTGATAGAGAA
>CALLHY010000054.1 GCA_938009275.1 uncultured bacterium | reverse complement strand
AGCTTTGGAAAGCTACGATACGGGTATCCCTCTCTGTGTTCTTAGTGTCCTCTGTGGTTTGGTTATTGGGCTATCCCTTAGAATCTGGTTTTGAACAGTGAGAGCCCAGCTATTTATCTATGAGCAACATCCCTTCACCCAGATGTTGCCCTTTGATGTTTCTGGTTGCACCAACAGGCCAGAATTGGTGGCAAGCTACTTTCATAAGGATGAGATTTGCTCTACTGAAGGTTTGGACTATTATGGCAACTGCGAGTATGAAAGCCCTGTTACTTATGAATTTATCCACACTTTGTCCGACATATTTTCTGCTATTCTTGCCAATGGCATGCAGATAAGCATGTTCAAGGAGTATGAGCAAGACATTAGCAATGGCTTTGCCTGGGTGCAAAACACTGGACTGAAACTGCCATTAAGCTATATCCTCTGCGCTGTTAACCAGCTAGTTAGCTAGTGAGAGAATTGCTACTTGACAGGAAACCAATCGCATAATAGTAATAGTTTTTACAATCAATACCTAAACGAGAGGTGAATAATGAAACGATTTATGCTTGCAGCCGCTTTGATATTATGTGTTGGAATGAGTTTCGCACAGGACGTTTTGGGCGATTGGCATGGGGTTTTGGATATCTATGGCATGAAGCTGCGGATAGTTTTCCACATTGCTGAGCATGCAGATAGCTTAGCTGCCACTTTCGACAGCCCCGATCAAGGTGCATTTGGGATTCCGGTAAACAGAGTAAGCTATGCCAATAGTGAGCTAAAGCTGGAAACCGATGCCCCACCCATTGTTTACATAGGAACCTTGCAAGGGGAAGCTATAAAGGGCACTTTCTATCAGGCTGGCATGGAACTGCCATTGGATTTGCAACGCCAGGAGATGGACAAACCGGTTTATGTCCGTCCTCAAACTCCGGAAGAGCCTTATCCATACAAGGTGGAAGAAATCGAGTTCCATAATCGTGATGCCAAAGTAACCCTCTCGGCTACTCTAACCATTCCCAAGGGAAAGGGAAAGCATCCCGCAGTTATCCTTATAAGCGGAAGCGGGCCGCAGGATAGAAATGAAGAGCTGATGGGTCACAAGCCATTTTGGGTGATTGCAGATTACTTAAGCCGAAATGGCATAGCTGTGCTGCGTTATGACGATAGGGGTGTAGGCAAGTCGCAGGGTAACTTCGACACTGCCACATCGGAGGACTTCGCTTCGGATGTGAAGAGCGCGGTTAAGTATCTTAATAAACGCAAAGATATTTCAGGCATTGGGCTAATTGGGCATAGCGAAGGCGGGCTAATTGCCCCCATGGTAGCAGCTCAAATGCCCAAGCTGAAGTTCATTGTGTTGCTGGCAGGCCCCGGACTAAGGGGAGATAAGCTGCTGTTGCTTCAAGAAGAGATGATTTGGCGAGTGGATGAGACCGATAACGCTAAGATTGAGAAGAGCCTTAGTATAAACAGAAACGTGTTTCAAATGATAATAGATGAGCAAAAGCCAGAAGTCCTTGGAACCCGGATTGACGAATATATTGATAAGGGCATTAACAGCGGTGATTTAGATATACCAGATGGCTTTTCGCATGAGGATGTGAAAAAACAATTTACAGATCAAATGCTAAATCCCTGGATGCTATACTTTATCCGTCACGATCCCGCCCCAATCCTGGAAAAAGTTCGTTGCCCTGTTTTAGCACTGAATGGCTCAAAAGACTTGCAGGTTCCCGCTCGCGAGAATCTGGATGCCATAGGTGCTGCGCTTAAGAGGGGTGGCAATAAAAAGTATGAACTGGTAGAGATAGCCGGGCTTAACCACCTCTTCCAAGAGGCAGAAACCGGACACCCCAATGAATATGCCCAGATAGAGCAGACCTTTTCGCCAAATGCTTTGGAAATAATGCTAAAATGGATAAACACACAAACCCACAAAAAAGCAAACTGATGAGGGCTAAGCCATGCGCAAGATAAAGCTTATCAAGTCCGGTGTGGCAGCCGTTGATGGTGCCGGAGTTCATCTATACAGGATATTCGGCTATCATGACACACCTTTGTTCGATCCCTTTTTGCTTTTGGATGATTTTAGAAACGACCAGCCGGAGAACTACATAGCCGGCTTTCCCTGGCATCCGCACCGCGGCATAGAGACCATTACCTATATGCTGGAAGGCTCTGCAGAACATGGTGACAGCCTTGGTAATAGCGGAGTTATCCGCAAAGGCGAAGTGCAGTGGATGACAGCAGGCAGCGGAATAATCCACCAGGAAATGCCCAAGCCCGATGAGCAAGGCAGGATGTATGGCTTTCAGCTTTGGGCAAATCTCCCAGCCAAACACAAGATGATTGCCCCCAGATATCAGGACGTCTCTGCAGAGAATATCCCTACCGTCAACGATCCCCAGGGGGCCAGCGTTAAGGTAATCTGTGGCAGTTATCTGCAAACGCAAGGTGCAGTGGAAGACATCGTGATAGATCCTCAGTATTGGGACGTAAGCATCTTGCCCGAGAAACAAGTAATACTACCCGTAAAACAGGGATATACTTGCTTTGTTTATTGCTATTGCGGAGATGCCGTAATAGACAATCACGCCATCTACAACCGCCAGGTGGTGCTGTTTGAGGACGGAGAGAATATCCTTATCCAAAGCGGAAAAGCCGGAACTAATCTGCTATTCATCAGCGGTAAACCTTTGGGCGAGCCAATCTCATGGCGCGGGCCAATTGTAATGAACAGCAAAGCAGAGATAGACCTTGCCTTCAGGCAGTTGGGAGATAATACCTTTATATCAGGATGAAGCAAACTTCGATGCTTATATCAAGGTAGCTTGTAAGGCTCATTTACAAAGAAACGCTCTAACTTTCGGTGGTAGATAGCCTTTACTGGGCAGTGCCAACGGCACCTAAGGCAAAAGATGCATTCACCCGCAAACTGGGGTTTCCCCTCCACCATGCTTATATTAGCTGTGGGGCAATTAGCCGCACAGAGACCACAGCTAATGCAAGTATCTTTGGCTTGCCACAATGCAGAACCATGCTTGCAACCTTCATTTTCAAAACGATTGAATTTATTAGCCAAACGCATTACCGGATTTGATGGAAGAATGCGCTTATCCCCATTGCAAATCTCAATTACGCATGTCTTTGCCAGTACGTCTGCCTCTTTGGCCAAAGATGCAATTTTCACTGATTTAGCACTCGTGAACACATTGGAGGGCATTTTGTAAAAGGCTTCGTGCTTCAGCTTCCAGCCTTTTTCCGCCAGTTTATGTCTTAGCTCAAATGAAGAACCACCCCACACAAACTTGCTGGCAGCAGTTTTGAACAAAAAGTATTCCTGCTTTTGTGCTGGAAGCATCTCGATAAAGCTGTACACAATGCGAGGCGCATCCAGCGCATGCACAGGGAAGCCAATGCCGATTATGTCGTAGCTATTGAGTTGGCTGGTCTTCTTACTCTTGGTGATGGTCTCCATGGGCATCAAATCGCATGTATTACCCTTGTCTGCAAAATGCGCTTGAAGCTTCTTGGCTACGTATTCTGTATTGCCTGTCCCGCTAAAATAGTATATTCCAACTGTCATGTATTCCTCCTGATTAACCCAGCCAACTATTCGCTAACTGGGTTGGCAGTACTATGTGTCCTGGTAGTAAGAAAAAAGAAACCAGCTGCTACATCACTTGTATCTATAGCTTAGTTTGGGTCTGTCTTTCAGGTCGAAGGTTTTTAGTGCTTTGCTTGTAAAGTCTTGGTTTATTACCGATAATTGCAGCTTTTCTGCTTGCCTGTCTGCTCGTCCGCAATACACCAGCTTGCTATCTGTAGTCCAAAATATCTCTTCTGAATAGTTTATCGGGGCATCATCGGCTACAAACATGCTCTTCTTGCCATCTCTGCTAATCAGCATGGCGTAACTGTTATCGGTTCCGGGATCGGAGATGTGATAATGATATGCGTATAAAATCAGCTTGTCGTTCGGAGAAGGAATAAAGTCTATCATATCGCCATTAAAGCTCTTCTTAAACTGCTCAAAGTTTACCTTGGTAAGCCTTTTATAGCTGGGATTATCCGCTTTGGGATTGTCACTGATAAACAGCTCATAATGTTTAATTTCACCATCGAGCACACTATCATTCTTAATTCCATGTCCCTCAGTTACAGCTTCTTTTATATATGCAGGCTGGTATTTCCTGGTGGACACTTCGCCCGGTTTCATGTCTGTTAAAGCATTTGCCCCAAGGTCATAATACTTATATACATACCATTCATAGTATGGATAGTAACCCTCGTAGTCATCGTCATCATATTCTTCTATGCACTCATACACATATATCCGGTTGTCTGACCCCAGCTCTATCTCCATGTTTACCAAGTCCCAGTCGCTCATCTTCTCGTCCAAAATAGCCTTCTCTGTTAATGATGGAAGCTGAAACTCCGTAAAATAAGCATGCTTACTTGTTTCTCCGGTGCGGGTGCCATAGCCAAAACCGAACAAACGTGTTCCGCTGCTATCCCAAACAAGCTGTGTAACACCTTTAGCAGAGGGAATCCGCACCTCTTTGCCGGTGTTTATGTCCATTAGATAAACTGCGCCATTGTGGGTATAGGCAAGCACGTTATTGCTCTTCAAAATGTCTGATGCAGTTTGCGCCCATACTGCTAAGCAGCTAAATACCAAAACTATTATTAGCATCATTCTACGCATAACCTTCTCCTTTTGCTTGTACTTCCGTATTCAAGCACGATAAACTTTGAGCAGTGATGTATTGGATTACAATTCTGTCAATTTAATTCGCTATGTAAAAAACTTAATGCTCCTGTGGCTTTGACCTTAACCGCAGTAAAGCAAAAAAAGGCGGGTTACAAACCCGCCCTTATAGACATTACTATACATGTAGTTATACTAGGTTTATTTATTAAGACATCACTCAGCAGAGCATATCAGCATCCACTTGGTTCCATATTTATCGGTTAAACTGCCAAAGTAATCGCCCCAAAAAGCTACTTCCGGCGGCATACCAATTGTTGCCCCATCGGAAAGCTTCTCCCACAGGGCATCCACTTCTTCCTTGGTATTCAGGCCTATCATTAGCTCCACATTTCCGCCAATCACCGCTTTCTGACCAAATGTTTCGCTAACATCTGAGCCGCAAAGCGTGGTCTGCTCATTTATCGGCAAGCCAATGTGCATAATAAGTTCTTTTAGTTCCTCTGGCATTTGCTTGCCATCTTCCATCGGCATATCTTTGTATTTGCCAACATACGTAAATTCACCGCCAAATACGCTTTTATAAAATTCGAAAGCTTCCATGCAATTGCCATTGAAGTTCAGGTAAGGATTCATGCTTATCATATCTCGTCTCCTAATTAGTTTATACCAGATATAATAATCCTGGCTGTTCTGTGTGTCCACAATCAGTTTCGCCTGGGCAGACAGAATCCATTTGCAAAAGCATAGAGAGCTTGATTTATAGCAGCTATAAGACAGCTTTATGAGCTTTATGATCGCCCCCTCGACCTCTCGATTCCTAGGATTAGATGAGGATATGAGGTGGAGGTCTGAGAGCTGCCAATGTGGGAGCAGCAACGGGAAAAGCAACATAACCAGTGTTACTATTTCAGTATGATATTTGGACATCATATAGCTCTATCCCACGGGAGTATTTAGCAGATTAAGATACCTGCATAGACATATATAAGAATAGCCCTCGTTCATAACTGAACAAGGGCTATAGGTTGCATTGCCTGCTACCGCAGACTATGCAGAATGTTTCAGTTGAACTACTTAATGATGACCATCTTCCGGGTTTGGTTCATGGAAGGGGTACTAAGCTTGTAGAAGTAAAGTCCACTACCGCAAACGTTACCTTTACTGTCTCGACCGTTCCAAGTGAGTTTCGTTGTTCCTTGTGTTACAGGGAATGTCTTCACAGCTTGACCGTGGATGTTGTAAACAGTTACGGTTCCGGCTTCGCCAGCTTTCAAGGTTACGTCGATATTGGCACTGTTACCTGATTTGAAAGGATTGGGATAAGCATTACTCATAATGGTAGCTGTTGGAAGTTCTGGAGCCACGTTACTGGTAATGGTTGCTGTGATGGGTCCATGCAATTCTGATGAACTCATATCGACGCTTTCTAACCAATAGTAATATGTGGTATTCTGATAAGCTTCACGATCTTCATGTCTGTAAGTAACTTGTGTAGATGTGTTAGTGGCATCAATCATCACAGGGGTGATCAGTGTAGCACTTACAGGATCAGCAGTTTCACCACGATACACGCGATAACCCAGCATATTGGATTCAGACTCAGTTACCCATGTAAGAGCTACGAAGCTGGACGCCGCCGGTACTGCTGTGAAGCTGCTGAGGGTTACCGGAAGCGGATCGACTGGGTCTATAACAACAACCGGGATTGAACCTTTTGCTCCAAAGGGAACGTTCAACCATTTTGCGAAACCAGGGTTAAGATCATAATCGCCTTCATGCCAGCCCAAAGTTGTACCATTGTTATAGTATGCAAAGGCACGCTGATCTGCCAGAATTGGGATCTCAAGATCGCTTGTGCCGGAGAAAGTGCAAGCATATAGAGCATTTATTGGATTTGTGAGGGCAACATCCAAATCTGCCAATACAGGCGCGACAATTGGATCACTTATCACGGTAGGCACTATCGAAGGGGTGGGAGGAGCATCAGGAGCTTCAAAATAGAAGTTATCCATGTAAGGTACACGGTGCCAACATGCAGTTAAGTATGGATAGACCTTCCCATCAACACTGCCAATGGTGGTATTTGTATAGCTCTTACTCCCTTGTTTGGTTAAAGTAAGAAATGATCCAATGGAGTCTGTACGGTATAATTTGTAGTTTAAATCATAAACATCATTAGCCCTGGGAATTATTGTTAGATCAACTTTATACCATGTTAATGGAATATCAGGAGACCAATTAAACTGATATTGTTGAAGATTGCTAAACAAGTGAGCTGCTGAACTGTAAAACTCCATTCCGATGGCAGGTGTATTTGTGATTTGGCACAATGTAGTGCTAGTATTCGTAGGGAGCGAGGATATACCCAGACCAGCATATCCACCATTTTGCAAACTATGAATATATGCGCTGATGGTTATGGGTTGATCCAGTTGGTTGATTGTGAATCCATCTTTGAAGGTGACAGTTCTTGATTCTGGATTACCAAGAAGAGGAAATTGTAAAGCTCCAGTATTATTAATCCCTCCGATGGTTGAGTTTGTAACGTCAGCATATGAATTATTGAAGTACGTGGATAAATCACTAGTATCGTCAAAGTTCACTGATTGTGAGATAGCCGCTAAGCCAATCACGAGTATTAGCATAAATAGACTGATTAGAGTTGTTTTCATTTTTTCTCCTTTGGTTTGTGGTTTACTAATATTTGTCTGCGTTCTTCAGCTAATTCTTGATAAACTTCGTCATAGTTTTCAGCAGTGAAGCAACGCAAAACGTTTAAAAAATCCTGTTCACCGTAATAAACCGTAAACCCGAGAACATCCTTTCCGTCTTTATCGGTAGTTTGGATGATCTTGCTTACGGTTTTACCTGTTGTTTCTACCTTCTTTGTTTTCATATCCAGTACGTATGCAGTCTAAGTTCCAATAATCCGGATTGCTAAAAACCACCCTTACAGTTTGTATAGCAATACGTTACGGAGAAATCAAAAAATCGTATTTTAGCGTTTATTTCAAAACCGAGATTTCATGGGTTTCTGTGAAATTTCAAATGAAATGTTTGCTATCCTGTGCTTGACTAAGTTTGGTGCTGACAGTATTTAGGTTTCAGCGTAATGAAAGCGAAGGAAAAATAAATGCCACTATGTGGAAGTACAGAATGGTGAGCCTAGTGAAGGAACGCATGAAACAGGCATCTAACAGGGAATTTGAGCAAGAATTCGCTTGACATAGCAGGCTTGCACTGCCTAATGGCAGAAAATATCATCACTAGGGAGCGAATATGAAAGCAACTTACTTATTTGTGTTTTTTTGCATTGCAGCCATCATGGTCTATGCTGTGGATGTGCCAGCAGGCTTTGTTCTGGTAGAGGGTGGATCCTTTAATAATGGTGTGGCTGAAGTTTGCCTCAGCAGCTTCTACATGGGCAAGTGTGAAGTTACCCAAGCTGAGTATCAAGCAAGCACCAAGATTAAAAAATCTTTCTTTGCCGGCAAGCCCAATAATCCCGTGGAGGGAGTATCCTGGTTCGAAGCCATAGCCTATTGTAACTTACGCAGCCTTGCAGAGGGGCTAAATCCCTGCTACACCTATAGCAATCTTGGCAATAACCCCCAGAATTGGCCAGTTAGCTGGTATCTGAATAACGATAATCAAGATATAATAAGCTGCGATTGGACAGCCAATGGCTATCGCCTGCCTACTGAAATGGAGTGGCTCTACGCTGCCAAGGGAGGCAAGCAAAGTAAAGGCTATAGCTACAGCGGTAGTGATGATTGGACAGCCGTAGCCTGGTTTAGCGGTTCTGCCAATCCGAATGAAACGCAGCCGGTGGGGACAAAAGCCCCGAACGAGATTGGCTTGCATGATATGAGCGGGAACGTAGCGGAGTGGTGCTGGGATCGCTTTGGCAGTCTGCCTGCAGAAGCTTCCAGTAATCCCCGTGGAGCTTCCGAAGGCATAGACAGATGCTTCCGTGGTGGAAGCTTTAACAGCAATCCCGATTATAGCACTATTACTATACGCAAACCCCTTGAGCCGATGGAAGGCTCTTACAACCTCGGTTTTAGAATCTGCAGGAACGCTGAATAAGAAAGTAAACGCCCTTATTGGAGGACACTTGAAAGACAATCCACAGGTCGTAATAGACCATTTTGCGAACGTATTTGAAGGCATTAATCCCAGCTATTTTGCCGGGGGACATGAATGGTCGGATGGCACCTTATTTCAAATGGACAAGCAAGGGGAAGTGTATGTAATAAAGGTGCTTTCTGGCTGTGAGCATAGCTTTGAAGCTATCCATGAACGCATTAGTTTTGCCCGCTATCTGGCAGAGCATGGCATAGCCACCATCAAGCCGGAATACTCTGCCAATGCCAGGCTGGTGGAAAGCTTTATCCTGGATGACAAAAGCTATCACGCAGTTTGCTGGAAGTACATTTGCGGCAAAGGCCTGGACGATAGAAAGCCACATGATTTGTCACTCTTTTATCACACTTGGGGAAAGCTGATGGGCAAGATGCACCGTTTGGCACAAGCTTATCCCACCTGGCTGCAATCCCATGCCCTTGATGCCTCCGGCGAGGCAATAATCTCCCGCAAGGCTGAATGGAAGGTGTTTTACAACTGGCTGCAGGGAGATGATGTGAAGCAAGCATGGCTGCATTTGGGGCAAGAGCTGGACAATTACCCGGTTATCCGCACTAATTATGGCTTTGTGCACAACGATGCCCACCCGGGTAACATGCTGCAAAATGACAGTGGCCTGGTGCTTTTGGATTTCGATGTTGCCAATTGCCTGTGGTTTGCGCTCGACCTTGCTATTTGCTTCAATAGCGAATATGCCAGAATAGTGCATCACTCCAAACACAAAGGGCAGGAACATACCCTTAGGCAGCTATTCCTGGCTAAGTTCATGCAAGGTTATACCCAGGAAAACAGCCTGGCAGATAGTGACCTGCACAGCATTGGCAGCTTTATCCACTATCGCCATTTTCTGATGTATGCCGTGTTTTATAACCAGATAAAAGACAATGCACCTAAGTATTTGGAGATAATGAAAGGCGAGCTGTTGTCTGGCGAAAGCTATATCCGGCGCGAAGTGGAAGCTTTTTTTGCGTAAAAATTCAAGGAGGAGCATTAGCTCCTCCCTGTACGAACTAGTTAGTCTGTATTTTACTGAATGTACTGAGCAGAGTGTTTGCGGTTTAGCATAAGCTTCTCACACTCGTATTCTGGGCAGGCTTCACAATTTTGTAAAGCGCGACTTATGGCACAGGGTCTAACCTCACACATCGTGCCGCAATAGATACCAAGCTTCCCATATCCCAAACAGCCATCGCAATTGATGTCATCTATCTGGAAATTGTGATGAAACAGCTTTGTCCATTTCTCTGCCACTTCTGCTCGTTTCTCGTTACTATCCGCCTTGGTTGCCACGTATATGTCGCACAAGGCACAATTTATCCCACAAGGGGCAATATTGGTTTGTTGCATTTATTCTCCATAGGTTTTTAGGTGTTAGAAATGTTAAGCTCAAGCAAAGAACCCAAATCACATGTAATAAGCACAGGTTGCTCGCATGGCATCTTGAGATGACAAACAGCTATGATCAGTTGCATGAACAACTGACATAAGCTTCTGATAATAGCATTATTGTGCAGATTGCTTGATTCTAACTGTTATCCGGCATTTCACCATTCCTATGGATAGATTATCTGATTGGTGACGCTTATTAGCCAGCCATAATAAGTCAATCAAAAATAACGTCAACCACAGTGCTTTGTAAGGTCTTGCCTGCTTCTTCCTTGCTGCTATCCTGTATCCGATACAGGATAGCAGCAAGGAAGAAGCAGGCAAGAAGGTAGTTCTTGGTGGAATGGTAAGACGGTAGTATTGCCCATCGCTAAATTGTGAATTAACTGGATTGGTAGATTATCTACCGGAATATTGCATGATCCAGATTCTTTTGTTTATTACGGTGTTGCCCCATGTATTACTGAAATATATGGCATAGGATGTATCTAGCTCTTTCCATTGTATTCAGTGCGGGAAAATAGATTCCACTAACTGCTACTCAATAACCATGGTCTGCATTCCTGGCCTCCAATGAATGGCAGTACCGATGGATATGCGTCAGGCTAACAGCATTATAAATTGTCATACTTTCGCTTCTGTAAAGTTAGAAACCTTAATCGGAGATTGCTATCTGTAAAGAAGATGTATATAGTTCATTTAGGCTATTAGTAGCTATTCCAGCTAATCCTGTAACTCTGAATCCCGGCATCGTCCTGCCATCAAAGCCATCCATCACATTTGCCCCGCTGAATGAGAAGCGGATTATGCCATCTGGTGTGCTTGGGCTGCCAAAATCTACAATAATGTCGAATTCACCTTCTTCTGCGGTAGTCCATAAGAATCCTTCCCACTCCCCCAGTGGACTTGTTACAACTGAAGTTAAGGGACTAAAACCGGAGGGGAAATGCGAGCTGAGAGTAGGTAAAAGCGCTCCATCTGTGTAGGTGTATTCATTATGCTTAACTATGTAAATATTAGCCGCGGTATTCTGTGGGCAATTGCTGATTTTTACATGCACTGGTTCGTTTAGCCCAAACACATTCCTATCCTTGCTGTACTCACTAATGCTTTCCACCTTGGGGTAGAAGTTCAAGCCACGGCTGATATAGGCATCCTTTATAGCAATCTGTTTGTCGTTTAGAGTCCAAGTTTGGTTGTCTGTTGAGTACTTAGCCATCAGTAAGTTATAGAAATATCTTGGCTTGTAGCGATCTGAAAAGCTCACATCCACATCTGTTGCAAGAACCTCAACAAGTGCTTTATCAAAAGCCTTAACTTGAGATATGGGATCAGGTGAGCCAAAGATGGGATTGCTTCTAAGTGTCCACCAAGCTGAGGCTATGGGATATCGATTAAAATAGTAAGAATAAAACCCTTCATTAAAAGGCAATTGTTGTGAGTTGTATGTTGTATAAACATCATTGACATCTACTCCTTGAATATCCAACTCATCTCCATCATCATGTACAGTTGAGTTTATTCCAACACTTAGCCAATATTCTGCAAAAGCTTCGTCCATAGCTTGAAAATGAGAGGCGTTTATAGGTTCGAATGATTCGTAAAATTGATGATAACCCATAACTCGGTACGTGAAGAAATGTGACGCCTCATGTCGAATTGTATGTGAATTTCTTCCGTTATATAGATGAATCTCACTTATACGAGGGTCGAATAATCCTAATATTGAACTCATGTCTGGATCATCATTAACAATTATTGGATAGATAGCCTCATTAAATTCTTCATGATTTTTCTGAAACATTTGATCTTGTTCATATATGTGGTAATAGATATTAGGCGCATATAATGAGACTGAGTTACCAGAGGATAAAACATCGTATAAAGGAGTCTGGTAGTTGTTTGGTTCGTTTGGTGTTACATTACTTACGGTTAAAATATTAGGGCTATTGACAGAGCGTATGCTATATCTATCGCTCTGAAGAGTTACTTGATAAGAAGCATCTGGCACATTGGGGAACAGGGATGTACCGTCCTCGTTTGTGTAACTAACTAAGCCGCCGTTGGATATTTCGATGCCTTTCATTGGCTGAAAACTTAAACTTGGGAAACCGGAAGTTGTGCTATATGTGCTACCCTGTACGGTATATGTGTACATATTGTTTACAACATAGCCTTCCTGGAACCATTCTGAAGTCTCTGCGTCTACGTAATAGCTCACGTTAGGAAATGTTATTCTCCAATACAACCTGTATGGCTGCTCTTCACCGTTCATTATCCTTGACTTGTACAATATCACCGATTTACTTCTCCAAGGTGGTGTTGAATCGTTACACAACTCAGTTTGCTCAAAAGCTGTTCGGGCAATTTTGAACGCATCCTCTTGAGTAACAGTCCTCGATAGTGGGATGCTCGCAATATCCACCGTAACATTGAGAATAGTAAACCTATTACGGTCAAAGTCGTAGAATATGTTCAAGTATCCATTCCCTTCTATTGGATATCCATTAACTCTTTGCTGATATCTGGTTCGAGTACTAGTGGAGCTAATTGATATCTTCCCTGCATCAAGCTGGTTTTCCTTGGCCCCAATATAGGGAAGCAGTTTACTGATAATTTTATTGCATACCTGCCTGAACGCAAGCGTATCGCTAACACCTGTCATATCAATATCTTTAAAGTTACCCCTAAAGTGTGACAACTTCATAACCTCGGTATTTGTCTCAATCACTCCTTCGAAGCCTTTGTCTGCTTTAAACCTCTCCGAAAGTGCCTTTAGCTCCTGGCTTCTGCGCTGCATTTCGTCCATATCGGCAGGATTTTCGCTACCGAACAGCAATCCCGCCATACAAATCAGCAAGATCGCCAGTATAAGCTTGGTATTCATACGCGTTTCTCTTATAGTGTTGTGTTCTTGTCACATGCCGAATCGATAATCTTTCGGCTCCATAAACCCTTTATACTAAGTGGCTGATGCCACCAATCACTAAACATCAGTAAAAGACAATGCGGTTATTTGTCAATGTTTCAGTACCATCACGCTGCTGTGATGAGATGTATTGAATTGATGTCTCGCTTCATATCATCTTACTTCATTAGCAGCATCTTCTTAGTGCTTTTGTGGTTTATAGTCTCCAGAGTGTAGAAGTATACTCCGCTTCCAACCTGCTTACCGGTTTCATCACAGCCATTCCATACAACCCTGTGTAAACCAGCAGTCATCGTGCTGTTTGGAACAAGGGTCTTAACTTTTTGTCCTTTTAGGTTATATACACAAAGAGCAGCAGTTTGGTTGCCGGGCAGGCTGAAGCTGATGCTTGTTTCCGGATTAAAAGGATTGGGGAAGCTGGCATACAGCTCCGGTTTGTTTACCGCAGGGCTGACCTGATCGTCTGTGCTAACCAGACTGCTACTGATTATGGTTCCATAGATGGAATTTACAAAGTTCTCAGAATCCAGTATCCCCGCTCGGCCATCATTCCAGGCAACCAGAGCTGTGTTGCCGATAACTGCTGCCCGCACATAATCCTGTTCCAGCCAGGCATTGCATAAAACCGTTGGCGCAGCTCCGATTGGCTGTCCCATGGGGGTGATGTGCCGCATATACACATCCCTGTAGCCAAGCAACTCCGGCCCATAGCTAGACCAGATGCAAGCCATAGCTCCGCTGCTGAACTTCACTAACTGTGCATCATAGCAATGCTGTATGTTATCGGCAAGAAGATTCCCGTTATCACCGTACAGCAGGTTCCCATCCATATCAAGCTTTTGCAGATGAAGCGAATGTTGCTCCATGGAACTGCTATAAACATAATGCACGGCATCATCGGAAACAACATAATCCCAGATATTTATGTAGATAGGCAACACAACACCTTGCCCTGGCCACATGATAACGCCTTGAGCATTGATTCTTTGTACAGCCGACATGCCACCTGATACACTGCGACTAAAAATTATTAAATCATCGCCAAGTAACAAGCTGTGGATAGGAGTTAATACATCATATATACTCCCGCTATTCAACACAATACCGGATGAAGGCCATGCAGCTTCGGGATCGCCATTCTCATCAATCTTAAGCACGTAATTGGATACCATTTCGGGGTTCTCTGTGTTTTTTTGATAACATAAATATCTACCTACCATACTTTCCAGACTTATCCCCTCTGCCACATAGCCGCCCAGCAGATCCTTACCTGTGCTACCCCACATAGCTTGGCAGTTTGATATTCTTTGCCCCATCAGACGGTAGTTCCCAGCGCTTGTTTCAGTCCAGGCAAGATACAAATCGTTTCCGCTTACACTCATCGTTAAACCATATACATTGGGGTTAGTTGTTACCTGAATGCCCTCTCCTGGGTACATCAAATTACCATTGGCGTCTATTCTCTGCAAGGTATTATACGCATTACCTTGATCTGGATACATGCGGCTAAACACTGCCACACTGTTATCCGCCATCTTCAGTAGTTTCACTTGATCAGCATGGCTTTCGGAAGGCAGTCCTAAGCATCTACCTTGTGGCTCCAGCAAGGGGTTCATGTTGCTGTCACAAAGCTGATAATACAGATTGTTCCATCCATTGCGCGAGTCTGACCAAAACACCAGATACCTATCCTGAATGGCAATGGTTTCAACTATCGAAGCAATACCTGCCAACCTTCTAACCAATGGCACTCCTTCCGGAGCAGTAAGGGCAGTACCGGAAGTGTTATAAACTATTCGGCTAATTGTATTGTGCATATCCCTTTCTTCGTCGAATATGAATAGGCATCTGTCACCGAAGGCTATCGGATATGGCTTATTAGCATATCGGACAGGGACACCCAAAGTAAAACCATTGGCACCCCAAAGCAAATCGCCTGTTGGGGACACATATTGTGCTTTCATCAGTCTGGAACCTTCGTTATTCAGGGTTTCCAGCCAAGTGAGCCAAGCTCCCCCATCGGGAGTAACCGAGGCTGTTAGGCCATATAGCTCCGTATTATACTGAGTGGCAATCTGAATACCCGGGGTATCCCACACAATCTCATAATTGCTGCCGAACCGAAACAGCATTAATCTGCTTCCATCCAGGTTATGGGTTTCATAGCTTAACATCAGGCCACCATCGGCAAGAGCTTGCAACATTGGCTTATTGGCGTAGCCAGTGCTAAAACTGAGGCTGAAAACAATTGGATAAGTTTGAAGCAAGTTACCCTGGTTGTCTATTTTTAGCATGGTTATACCCGTATTGGGAGATGATTTCACGTTCCACAGAACATAATTACGTAGTGCGTCCACCAGAATAGAATAGCGTCCACCTGGGAAAGCTGATGGATTTATTAGAGGATGTAATCCCACTATGGTACCGCTACTCGAATAGCGGGTTAACTCGGCTATGTATGAATTGTTTACACTCTTATGGACATCAATAATTATGCCTCCTGCACCATCACTAACCGCGCTATCAAGTTTAATGGTACTACTATGAGAAGCCAGCGTAATTCCCCCCGCTGCCCATAGCTGGTTGCCATAGCTATCCAGGAGCTGACCTGTAACAACGTTCTCTTCATAGAGATCATTATACACAATGTATGCGCCCCCTGTAGCATTGGGGACTATTAATGCATTATACACGTATAAATAGCCACCGAAAATCTGCACACCGTTATCTCCCCACAATCGCTGACCATTAGAGCTGAATTTCTGCACCCAGAGCCCTGATTGATAGCCGTAACCCGATTGAGAATACATTAGCACAAAGTTGTTGTCTGATGTTTTCTCGCAGGCCACAATCTCCTGAACCCCTGCCCCACCTGCCACCATTGCCGGAGCAGCCCATTGGGTTACGCCATTAGAATTAGTCTTTTGCGCATAGATGTCCGTTTCTCCGGCATTAGTATCTTCCCACAGGCTGATAACGCAATTATCCGTTGTGCGGACATTGGTGCCTTTCCAGCCAAGCGCCCAGGCCTGACGTATCGGTGATTCCTGTGCCCAGCAGTACAAAGCTGCCAGCAAAGCCACCACAAGTAAACAAAATCTTCTCATAACCTTCTCCCTATTTGTGCCATGTTTTTTACGTTATCTATGTATCAAGCAAATGTTATTCCATAATACAATATGTGAGCAAAGCTATTAGCACCCAAAAGAAGCAGCTAAAATGCCCATATTAGCTTTACACGGGACTTGCGGCACCACTGCCTAAGCAATCTCATTGCAAGAAATTAAACATCATAAAAAGAAGCCCCGCACATAAACTGCGCAGAGCTTCTGGATTATCTCGTTATAGTCTGGCTACAGAGCTTATTTCATCATTATCATTTTCTTGGTGCTGCTATACTTGCCAGCAGTCATTTTATAGTAGTAAATACCACTGGATACCGTGTTGCCATTGTTGTCTTTGCCATCCCAAACCACGCTATGATTCCCTGCGTTGCGGACATCATTAACCAGACTGCGTACAAGCTGTCCCTTAATGTTATAGATACCAAGCTGAGTATCTCCAGCCTGTGCAAGGCTGAATGAAATAGTGGTAGTGGGATTGAAAGGATTGGGATAGTTGCTGTTAAGTGCGGTTACAAAAGGAGAGATAAGATTATCCTCTGCGCTAACGGGTGCCAGCAGGTCACTAAGCATAACTTTGCTGGCTTGCAGCACTTCTTTTGATTCCAGGTCTTGCACCCAGGCAACCAATTCGCAGTTCTCGGAAACCCAGGTAGCTCCCATCACCAATGGCAGCTCTACCTCCAGGTAAGGACTATTCAGGTTCATCAGGTCTACAGGTGTGCCATCCAAACCGGGGAGCATATTGCGGTTAACAAAACTCAGGTGAGTTTGCCCTTGCCAATTGTAGGCAATGTCGCTTTCCGTAATTGCCACGTGTAATACTAAGTTAGGTCGAATAATACGTCCGGTTTTGTGAACCTTTACCAGCAGGTTGTAGGTGTCTCTTTCCATGCTGCCAAATATTTCTATATCCACAGGAGTTTTAATAACCTCGCGTTCCTGAACTATTGGTAAATACGCGCCGAACAAGCTCTGTGAATTGCTTCCGCCTACATAGCTTACCACACCATCGAAAATGGCTGTGGGATAGCCGGAAATGCCATAATAGGTGTTTCTGCCGTTGGAGATATTGGTAGCATAGGGGTCACCATTGTGGTTCTCTACTATGGCTACATTATAGCCGCCAGCATGCAAATCGTCGGCTCCCATTGCAGCACCAGGACAGTATTGGCACCATCCGCCGGTGCCAATTTCCAATAACACGTTTTGCTTGGCTGTAGTATAGGTTTCGATATGCTTGCTAAATGTATTGTTGCTTAGGTCGCCATCCATCACTTCTTCCATTGATGCCACTGTGTATTCAAAGCTATAAATCTCATTGGATACATCAAGAGTAACAGGAGGGAAGCTTGCGGTAACATTTGCTCCGGCTTGCAGCACGTCAAGGGTTTGGCCAGCGAGATTGTGGATTACTTCATCACCTAGCTTTACCTCTAAACTTGCGTAAGGCGTTAAGGCATTCTCACCAACATTCACAATTACACAAGTTGGGTTAAACACAGTTCCTGGCGCAAGCTGAGTGGCACCGGGCGCGTCATCTATGCCCAAGTCGTAGGGGAAGGGAGTGTATAGCTTCACATTGTCAATATACCAATAGTCTATGTTGTAAGAATCTCCACTGAAGAAAATGGCAGCTTGGAAGGTTTCACTTCCAACATCGGCGTTGCTAATGCTTATAGTTTTCAGCTCTGGCCCGATATTGGCATTGGGATTGGCAGTCCAGACATTAGTCCAAGCTCCACCGCCAGAACGAGTGGCAACACCTATCTGATAGGGACTGGCATAATGGTCTAACAGATGATTAAAATCCAGCATTATTGTTGTTAAGCCAGTTGTGTTCACTGCTGGCAGGGTTAGATAGGTGGTTCCGTTAAATCGTGGAGACCAGTTCAGCCTCGCTTCGGGAGATGAGCCACCTGCGTTGTTTCCTACAAAGCGTGACCAGTTACCTGCTTGGGCACTAATAGTCCAATTGGCAGGAGGAAAGGTTGTAGTACTAAAGTCTTCGGTTACGAAAATTTCACGAGTTGGCTGCGCAACAAGTGGTATGCAAACTGCCCAGGTAACAAGCAAAACCATGAGCATTATCTGGTAACGATGTCTCATAAGACATACCTCCACGTAGTATATTTGACTAGTGGCAACAATGAAACATGGTTGATCATTTGTCAATACATATTTTTGTCTATGCTTTTGATTAGCGGTAACACATGGTTTATGTAGCAATTCCAGGGCGTTTAGCTATCTTAGCAAAAAGATGCTTGAAATGAATGGTACATATAGGGGTATTAATGATTGTTAACTGATTATCTCATCCAGCAATCTTACAGCAGTTTCGATGCATCCAGGACAATGCTGGTCAAAGATGCCTTCGTCTTTTCCGCGTTGACGTTCGGTCGGATTACTAACGTCTAAGCCCAGAATATCTTTGCAGTTGGTGCTGCCAATCACAGACTTCCATTTTTCCACAAACGCCACACAAAGTATCTCAGTGGCGCTCTTGTTTTCTGACGAATACTCGTTAAATCCCTTGGCATACCCAAGCATCATCAGAGCTCCGCTAAGTGCCCCACAGGTAGCACCCATCCGCATCCCGCCTCCAAAACATGAGCTAATGCGTTTTGCAGTTCGGTCATCCAGCTTTAGCTGCTCTGTAAACGCGCTAACAACAGACTGTGCGCAATTATAACCCCTATTATAATACCAGAGCGCCAGATTTGCTTTCTCGCTATGCATTTACTCTCCACATTTGATTTGATACGAACATGGTTAACAAAACAGTTAATTTGTCAAGAGAGACGCCACGCAATATGTATGAATATGAGCGGTTTTGCGTAAAATAATCAACACATATATGTAGCAAGTATGATACAGGAACAGGGAGTAATGTACCATAATCACTACAGCACTTCCCTGAGCCAACTTTCAAATCATGAGCCTAAGTGCTTGGTTTCTGTTATGCTATATCATGCTGTGGAAATACTTGAACACCTGCCGGCAACAATGGGCTTAGTTTGGCATAAAAATTGCGCTACACATTAGCATTAATTAACAGGGAGAAACAATGGGAACACAACAGATTCTTATGCTAGTGATTGGCGTCATTATTGTCGGACTCGCCATAACTGTAGGATTTGTGACCTTTAATAATGGTTCCTATAACTCCAATAAGTCTGCTCTGGCAGTAGAAATGCAGGAAATGAGCACTCGCTTGATGCAATATTGGATGCTGCCTACTTCCATGGGAGGTGCCAGCCAGCTTACCAGCAATGTTACCGTAGCCAGTGTTGGGAAATCACTCGGATTTCTGGAAATGGAAGGGGTTTACACGCTTAGCAACGACAACGGTGAGTATAGGGTTTTAAGTGTAAATGGCTCTGTAGTAGAGATAGGTGGCCTGGGTAATGTAAGCAAGAAAGATAAGTTCCCCTTTGCCAAATTATCAGTTGATCTCTTAACCCAGGAAACCAGCACCGTACTTAGCGAACAAGCCGGCTTCTAAAGCCACCACCATCCGCAAAATATCTAATCAGTATCTCCCCTATCATCTTGTCTGGGTAGTACCATCATCAATGTAAATCAAGAGCAAAACCAACTAAACATATAAGTTGGCATCCACCCAAACACAAGCTCCACATTTCCTCCCTTTCCACTTTATAATGCTTATTAACAAAGCGTTATAACGCTGCATAAAGCTATATCTACCCTTTGTGCATGATATCCCACTTGGAGTAACATAGAACTAATGACGGGCGAATGCCTCGTGAATCCCTCGTGATTCCCGGGTGCGACCTGGGATTCACCCGGGAATCACTACGCGGTTACCAGCGGTTTTTTCGGTGAACCAGAGATGAAGGAGAGTTGGTCTTCCTGATTTTAGCACTTATTGCTGAAGGTTTGAGGTTGTTAGGATGTATCATGAATATGGAAGTATGATTAACGACTGATATGAGAACACAAGAAAGTATTTGACAGATAGCTGAGAATTTGCACAATGCCCGCATGAGATTGGAAGGAGGATATATGAGAAAGCTAATCTTTCTATGCCTGATCATTATACTGATGGGTAACCTGAATGCAGAGCGTAAGGCTCTGGTTATTGCCAATTCAGTTTACGACAAAGTGACAATAGGTAACGCCATTGCCGATGCCGACTCTGTTCAAGCCGTGTTACACATGATGGGCTATATGGTGCAGCGTCACAATAACCTGTCTATAAGTGGCTTTACAGCAGCCGTGGACAGCTTTGCCACCAAGCTGAGCGCAAACGATGAAGCAGTAGTATATTACAGTGGTCATGGAACGAACTTTGGCGGGCTGAACTATTTAGTTCCCACCCGTACTAATCTCGGGTTAACCCAGATATACAGTAAAACTTCTTATAGTCTGAACACATTGGCTAACAAGATTAAGCATGCCAGGAATTCTATTATTATCCTGGAAGCATCAAAAGCTTGGGGTGCATCTGCTGAAAAAGCGATTACCAAGCCATTTGTTAGCATGAACGCTGCTTCAAACAAGCAGGTTATCTTCTCTGCTGCTGCGCCGAATAAGGGCGTGCAGAACACGCAATTGCCATATAGTGCCTTCACCAAGGCTTTCTTAGACAGAATTACATCATCCGGTGAGGGGATAAATGCGCTGTTTCCGCAGATATCGCGCGACGTTCAAACGCTTAGCAACGGTGCACAAATCCCTTGGGTATCTGGCTCTATGGAAGGTGATTACAGCTTTTTGAGTGAAGCAATGATGTTGCAGTGGCGCAGACAACCCCAAAAAATACTACAGGGGGGTGGCAGCTTATCCTGGTAGTATGCCTTGGCCACTAAGCGATTCCATCAATTCTGCCAGTTCACTGGCTTCGGCATCATTACCGCTGGAGAGCTTTAGCTTGTGCAATCTGGCAAGCATCGGCAATGCATCTCTGCTATTTTCTTGCTCAAGTAATATATTACAGATGTTTTCCAATGCCTTCACCTGCTCCATAAAGTCGTTCATCTTGTCGGCAAGCTCCAGCTTGGCCTGTAGCATGGGCATGGCATTGGCATAGTCCTGCATAATAATGTAGGTATAGCCAATGTTACCCAGGGCGATTGATTCTTCTTTTAGCAAGCGCTGTGTGGTGGCAATCTTCAGGCTTTGCCCAAAATAGTCCAGAGCGAGTGCGGTGTCTTCCATATGCAGAGCAATCATCCCCAGGTTGCTAAGGCTTTTTGCTTGTCGCTGGTGTTCATTTAGCTGCAATGCAAGTTCAAGGCTGGCTAATTGCAGTGCCTTGGCATGTTCATAATCACTATTTTGCAAATACCAATTGCTTAAGTTGCTTTTCGCAATACAGGTAAGTAAGGGGTCACCCAAATCCGTGGCGATTGCTTCTGCCTGAGTAAATAGCTGAAATGCTCTTTGCATGTCTGGCATGTAGATAGACGCCATACCCAAGAAACGGCAGGCATGGCAGCAGATTGCCAGGTTGTTTGAAGCTTCGGCTAAGTCCAATACCAGCTCTATGTCTTCAGCAGCACTGTCCCATTCGCCTTTTAGCCACATGATATCGGCGATCTTTAGCCTTGTCTCCAGCTTTTTGGGCTCATTTACCGATGGTATGCCAAGCAGTTTCCTATACAGCTCCAAAGCCTGCTCGTTGTTATATGTGCTTGCCGCTTTATCTGCCGCAAGCTCCAGCCATGATGCTGCTTTGTCCCATACCTCTGCTTTGCTGAAGTGATCTGCCAATACAAAGTAAAACTCGTCCAGTCTATTCGGGTATAGCTGCACTATTGCTTCTCCGCACAGCCTGTGCAACAGCTTCCTGTTCTCCTGAAGCAAGGTCTGGTATGCCACTTCCCTTGTTGCAATGTGCTTAAAGAAATAAGCAGAATAGTCGAATCCCAGAGCTTTGAATACAATGCTCTGCTCCTCTAAATTCGCAAGCGTTTCATCCACATTAATGCTTTCCCCCAAACGGGCTTCGACTTGCTTCAGGATATCCACAAAGAAATCCTTACCAATCACCGAAGCCTTGTACAACAGGGTTCTCAGCGCAATTGGCAACCTGTCCAGACGCGATTGAATCAGCGAATGCAACGTTGCCGGCACAGGGAAGTCACGAAGCTCATCCTGCGGAAGGCTTTCAATGTAATTGCACCACTCTTCCAGATAAAATGGATTACCTTCCGAGAGGCTAACAACCTTGTTAATAGCAGTTTCAGGCAGTTCAATGCCGGAGGTGTGAGCGGATATTAGTGCCCTTACATTATCTTCAGTAAGGGGCTTTAGTCGTATCTCCCTTAAGTTTGGATGCCCGGCACAATAATCCGGCAGTTCAAACTCCGTGCGCGACATTAGCAACCACACCACAGCCGCATTAGCAGTATTATCTTTTGTTATCAGGTTTTGCAGTACCAAATTGGATGCTTCGTCCAGCCAATGCAGATCATCCAATATCATCAGCAATGGCTTTCCTGCTCTTGCTGCCTGAGCGGCAATGCACTGCATGAAGGTTTCAATAGCCATAAAGAGGTGATTCAGCAAATCTGTGCCACTTTGCTTCAGCCTTGGATCTTCCAGTTTTATCTCCAGCAGGAAGGCAATAAGATTCTTAACATCTTTTAGCCTGCTGGCAGATGCCTCGTCCATATCAGTCTCAAGCTGTGTAAAGCTTTCACTTAGCTTGCTTAGCTTCAGTTCGGGGTTCTCATTTAGTTGAATGCGGAAATAAGCCTCAAAAACGGAGCTGAATAGATTAAGGGGGGCGGGACTAATACCGCTGCAAGCACCGTGCAAAAATAAAGCTTTTTCGGAATTAGCCTTCTCAAATTCGTACACTAAGCGCGTTTTACCCATGCCGGCATCGCCACGAATGTGCATTAGCGAACTGCCATTTCCCTTAGCCGCCGTCAGGAGTTCATTCAGCTTTGCCAATTCTGTTTCTCTGCCCACATATCCGCTGCTGTGGTTACGATGATGCAGCGAACCCTCCAGCTTGGGTGCTAGAACGGTGTAACAATCTATCGGCTGGTCAAAGCCTTTTACGCTTAGCTCTCCCACCGCTTCAAAATCAAAACTGCGGGATACTTGCTTCATCGTTGCAAAAGGCAACATTATCTTATTAACCGGAGCATTAGATTCCATCCGGGAAGCGAGATTAACCTCGGGGCCATACACCGTGAAATCCCCTTCTCTATCGGCCCCTACCTTGCCCACCGAGACAATGCCAGTATTAATGCCTATCCGCAAGCCTAGTTCCACATTCTCGAAACCTGCCTGTTTCTTTAGCATTCTATTATACGCCCCAAGCTGTTGTTGCATCTTTAGTGCTGCCATTATTGCCCGCTCGGTATCCTGTTCGCTTGCCTGTTTTGCCCCAAAAAGAGCCATAATGCCATCACCCATAAACTTATCTACAAAACCGCCATAATAAGATATACAACGTGAAAACAGCTTCATCAGCTCATCCATCTTCTTATGGATGGTCTCGGCATCAAACAAATTCGATATGCTGCTAAAGCCCTTTATATCGGCAAAAAGCATTGCCACTTCCCGCAGCTCACCTTCCCGCAATTGCAGCTTTTCCTCTGTGGAATCAGCTTCCATGCCCAAATCGAAGAAGTCACCACCGAACATGAGGTCTGTATCGCTGCTGTTGTTAAACATGGCTCTCCTCCTCTTGTTCAAGCTTCCAATATGGCGAAGGCTATGGCATAGTCTTTTTCGTGAGTGAGACTTATATGCGCATGGTTTAGCCCCATATCGTCTGCCTTTTTCTTTGCCCCACCGCTAAGCAATATATCAGGATTGCCATTGGCATCATTAACTATTTCTATATCTTTCCAGTTCACTTCGCCGTCCCAGCCTGTCCCCAGTGCCTTCATTACTGCTTCTTTGGCTGCGAAACGTGCTGCGTAGGACTGCCATTTGCTGGATTTTGCTTCACAATAGGCTATCTCAGAAGGCGTAAAAAGTCTTTCTGCCATGCGTTCATTATTCTGCATGGCTTTGCTAATCCGGCTAACGGATATGATGTCTGTACCGATTCCAATAATCACATCTTGCTCCTATAATAGCTCTTAGGCTCAGGTGTTGTGCAAGATGCCAGCCTGATTTGCTTTGCAAAGCTGTCAATCAGATTAACGCTGGTATATGGCTGTAGATCAAGGACAACCGGAGTCAGGTGTTTTCACGCTCTAAATCCAGAAGTAGCTGTTTTAGCGTGGTTCCTCCGGCAAAGCCGGTAAGATTACCCTTGGCACCTACAACCCTGTGGCACGGCAGCAGCACCGGAACCGGATTCCTGTTAAGCGCATTTCCCACTGCACGGGCAGCATCAGGCTTATCTATGCGCTTAGCCAGTTCGCCGTAGCTGATTGTCTCACCATAGGGTATTTTTAACAGCTCTTCCCAAACCATTAGCTGAAACACCGTTCCAGTGGCAAAGTATGGCAGATTAAACTCTTTCAGCTCACCGGCAAAGTATTGGTCAAGCTGATTGAACAGCTCTTTTTCCACATCAGTTTTGGGCTTATCCGGCGTTTGTGCCTCGCAGAAGTTTATACCTGTGATGGTATCTTCTTCCAGCTCAATTAACAGATGAATATTCATTGCCGGTGCGCGGTATACAATTCGTTTGTCCATTGCTACTCCTTTGCACTAATGCTTATCTATTATGCCCGCAACAAGGCTGCTCACAGATAAAGCAAAGCCCCTTCAAATACGAGATAAGAAGGGGCTAAGATGAGTTTTTGGTAACTATGCAGAGAATCTTCTGCGTTCTTTAATTCTTCCCGCTTTACCCTGGGCACTACGCAGATAGAACAATTTAGCTCTGCGAACCTGACCATGGCGCACGATCTCAAGTTTATCGATATTGGGTGAGCTCTGAGGGAATATTCTCTCCACTCCGATACCACTTGATACCTTTCTTACGGTGAAGGATTTGGACACGCCGGCACCACGTTTCTGGATAACGATGCCCTGAAACACCTGGATGCGCTCCTTGCTACCTTCTTTAATTTTATAATGGACCTTCACGGTATCGCCAACGCGATAATCAGGAAAGTCGGTTCTGATTTGGTCTCTGCCAACTTGTTGCAGAATATCCATTTGGGTTTCCTCCCATATATATACTCGGAAGAGGTTTGCTGGCAAGGGAAAGGTGAATGGACGAATAAAACATGGTGTCATAGTTCGTCCTTAGCTGAACTTTACTTTCAGGCCCTTTGGCCGGATAACAAAGCCAGGCGACACACGCCGCCACAGGCATAGTCCTTTCCATCGCAGTGGGTATGTAGCTTAGCTCTTCCTGCGTTGTAAACTGTTAATAATTAGTCAGATAAAAGGTCGGGTCTTCGGGTTTTGGTTAAGGCATCGGCAGCTTGTTGTGCCCAATCGTCTATCGCTTTATGATTTCCGCTTAGCAGCACGTCCGGCACACCCAGCCCCATAAACTTATCGGGACGGGTGTAACAGGGAAAACCAAGCTTTGGGGTGCTGAACGAATCGCTGTTCGCGCTTTCTATATCGCCCAGTACACCGGGAATAAGCCTGCTTAGTCCATCTATAAAAATCATGGCTGCCAATTCGCCGCCACTAAGCACATAATCACCCAGGGACAGCTCGTCTGATACGCATAAATCACGCACACGCTGGTCGACGTCTTTATAATGACCACATAGCAGGATAACCCGCTCATAACTGCTGTAATGCTCTAAAACCTGTTGATTTAGCTTGCGTCCTTGAGGTGTGAAGTATAAAACCGGAGCATTCCCCCGCTGCAATACACTACACAAAGCATCATAAATTGGCTGCGCTTGAATCACCATGCCGGGAAATCCGCCATAGGGGTAGTCATCCACACAGTTGTGCTTATTCTTGGTGTAGTCCCGAAAGTTACTAATCTGCACCTGCACTGCTTGTTTGGCAATAGCACGGGCAACTATGCTGCTTTCCAGAAAGCCACTAAAAGCTTCCGGAAACAGGCTTAGCACTTCGAAGGTCATGGCTTTGCTTCATTGCGGTAGAACACAATAAGCTCCTCCGCATTATGCAGGATTATACTTTGACTATCGGCTTGCACCGATTGCACATAGTGATCTACCAAGGGGATAAGAATTTCTATGCCGCTGCTATCGACAATTTGCAACACATCCTGTGCGCCGTTGTGGAATACTACCTCAACTTCGCCCAGTAATTCGTTATTATGCATCACCTTAAAGCCCGCCAAAGTTGCGGCATCGGACGCCACGGCATCCTCCGCTTCTTCGGTAATGGCAATTACAACATCTTTGTGTTTGGGCTGCTCTTCGCTAACGCCATCTTCAAGAAACTTAACCCAAGTCTTTTTTCCTGACTGTTTTCTCTCACTTATAGTTACGTAAAACACTCTATCGCTATTAAAGATCAAATACACTTCTTCCAGATCACTAAAGACACTTCTGTATCCCGGCTTTATCATCACATGATGAAAGCCATCAGCATCGCGGCCGCCAAGCTTACCTATTCCCGTAAGTCCAGGTAATCTCATTCGCCGTTCAACCGTTGTGATCCGTTAGCAGTGCATAGAATCGGCTTTCGCCAATTCATTACTCGATTATTTCGAGCTCAGCGCGCTTTCCTTGTTTGGTGCTAACCGCGTTTATGATAGTTCTGATTGCGCCCGCAGTTCTACCGCGTTTGCCAATCACTTTGCCTATGTCAGACTTCGCTACTCGCAGCTCATACAGGGTAATCTTGTCGCCATTGATCTCTGTGATGTTCACTTCACCGGGATCGTCCACCAGAGCTTTAACCATGAATTCAATAAGATCTTTCATGTGTCACCTCAGAGTTTTTATTTGCTTATGCTTCCTTTGCGGTTGCGTGAGCTTTTACCTTGTTCTCGTGCCATACTTGCAGAACGCCGGCTTTACGCAGCAACGAACGGACGGTATCCGTGGGCTGTGCACCAACGCTAAGCCAATAGATGGCGCGATCAGTTTCTATATTGATTTTAGATGGGTTCGGTTTGGGATCATACCAACCTACACACTCGATATACTTGCCATCGCGCTTCACGCGTGAATCCACGGCAACAATGCGGTAGAAGGGCTGATCGTTTGCTCCCATCCTTCTCAATCTCAGCTTGACCATTATTTCTCCTTGTCTCTATCAATCAGATTTTTCTATGATTTGGCATTGTTTTTTATACTGCCTATTCCGTCAAGCTCTTTTTTAGTTTAAGCTCCTTAAATCCTTATGCATAGATAACATGAAGTAAGCCTCTTGTGCATTAAGCCAAGCGCAAATCTCTCCTTTTGGCATAGATGTTCTATATTCTTTTAAGCCTAGCGTATTCTTAAGATTCTGGAGACCCTTACCTCGCTTTGCGTGGCTGCCTTTAGGAAATAGATACCGGAACCCGTGGGTTTTCCCCGGTTATCTTTACCATCCCAAACTAATTGCAGGTTATCGTCTGAGAAACCTTCATACAAGGTGCTCACTTTTTGCCCTCTCAAGTTGTAAACGCCAATCTCCAGCTTCTTGGTTTTATCTGGTGCATGAACGATAAATGTGGTTTCGTTTCGAAAGGGATTGGGATAATTACTGGATATTGTTAGGCTGGGAACATGAGGAGCGGTAAGGTCGGACACATCGGATGGTTCATTGAAAACGCTACCAAGCACATAACTAACTAACTGATCCGCATCTGATGTCCGCATATTGTATAGCGGAAAGCTGAGGCATATCACTTTCCCCGCCCCGTATGAACGTGATATCCCAACGCTGTAGCCATTCAGAATACCCTGGCTGCTGGCCGAATCATAGTCTGATGCATAGTGGTAGATGCTTTCTTGCGGATTTACTGCCTGCATGCCCTCCACTGCCATCATATGTCCGTTAAAAGCAGCCATTGTTTTTAGGCTATCAACCTGAATATCCTGATAGTTAGCATAATCTAAAACAGCATACTTGAAGCGTGCGCCATTGCTGTAATTCACCTCTGCCACTCCCAATACATCATACATGAAGCTTCCAGGCAGATAAGTAGCGGGATAACCGGCATTCATTTCAAAGGCTTTGCTGGGAAAATAGACGCTGAACAGAACCTGCCCGCCATAGTTTACGTATTGCCGCAATGCTTCTTGAATACTATGAGGATAGGAATAGTCGGAATTATCGTTGCCATGCCACAGGATGCTGGAGTATATGCCTATATCTGCCAGTTTCAAAGCAGTGCTGTTCTCTTCCAGATCAAGATGCTGTACAGGTGTGAAATCCTGAAGCAACCCGGCATAGAAGCTATCAACCGCCAAATCGGAGGGCAGAAGAGGATTTGAACTGCTAAAGTTTTTGCTCTCATCAATCACATATATGCCCCTATCCAGAGAAACGAGCCTGCTGTGTATTATATCTGATGGAGAGCCTTCCAAGCCCTGGCTGTCCACGGCGCATACATAGTAATAATAATAGTCCAGACTGCTGCTTACATCATAATCGATGTAGCTGGTATCAGGATTCTGTACTGTAGCTATCAGAACATAAGCAGCTTCTTGTCCAAGCTTTCGGTATAGTTTATAGCCCTCCACATCCAGTTCCGAATTTGCCATCCATGATATTACAATAGCTTGAGTATTAGGTTTATCAATTACAAGCTGAGGTGCTCTGGGTAATGATTGGGGTATCTCTCCCCCATAAATCCTCCTGCCTGGGTATCCACTATAATTAACGTCTGCAACTGCAACATAGTAGTATTGCCCTTCCTCAAGACCGCTTATTAGGCACTGTGTGTCAGAAGTGTATTGCCAAAGAGCCATGTTATTAGCATCTGTTCCATAAAATACGGCGTAGCTTGCATGCTCTGGATCAGTGGAACTTTCCCAAAATGCCTGAAGTGAACTGCCTGTGCCTGTATCTAACACACTCATACCCACTATATTAGCTGAGAGATTGGCATAATATGCAGTTGTGGCAGTGGCTGCCCCCAGTATCTGGCGAGCGTATAGAAAGTCTATGTTCTCTATTGTGTCCTGTCCAGAGTGCCAATAGGGACTTAGATACCTTTCTATGAACATAATAGAGGGATAGCCAGCATCATCAAATATCATTCCGTCTCCGCCTTCATCTATGGGGCCTTCAACTGGCTGAAGGCTGGTATAAGGCTCAGAAAAAGCTACCGCATCCCTGTATAAAAGGGGGTATCCACTGAATGGAGATACATAAAACTCGTTACTTATCGGAGTATTTGAGCCAATCATGTCCATGTTAATCATAATCCGGATGTCGTGATTCTCACTTTGGGCGTAAGTGCAATACTCATCAGAACCCCATGCACCCATTTCCTCGTTGCTAAACGCTATAAATCGAATGGTGCAACGGGGTTGATAGTTATTAAGCTTCATCACCCTTGCCATTTCCAGCAATCCCGCTGTTCCGCTGGCATTATCATCCGCTCCGGGAGCCCAAACAAATGGATCGCTATTAAGAGACTTTGAATCATAATGCGCACTCGCAATAACGTAAGTTTCCGGGTGTTGATATCCAGTTAGAGTGGCAATTACGTTATACTGAGTAGTGCCCTCCCTTTGATACTCCTGCAAGTATGTATTTGTATAACCGTAGCGTTGAAACTGCTCAGCCAGCCAGGTGGCAATCTCCAACTGGTTATTTCCAAAGGCATAGCGGGTTTGATAGTCCTCAAGATGCTGCACATAAGCCTGCATAGTATCGGCACTAATGGAAGAAACCAGATTCTGGACTTCCGGTATTGGTTGATAGGTCTGAGCAATCAATAAGCCCAGGACAGATAACAAAACAATAATGATTAGCCACTTATTCATTCTTTCCTCCCAAGTTAGATATCCTGTTGGTGCCTGGCTACAGAACCACAGCCAGATACTAAACCAGAACTGCATAGCACCAACATTGCTCTAACCGTTTATACCTACTTTGTTAACCATTATTGCACTCCATAAGACCAGCCAATTAAGTCAAGCATTTTTTATGCAATCGTTCAGGTTCGGGCGCAATAGGTAAAACAAAACGAGACAAGTGGTATGTGGGATTTTGCTTATGAGACCATCCAGGCATGATGAGTTTTTTACCTGTTAGAACCTGGCAAATTGGTGTATCTCATATTTTTGTTGACCATTTGAATGCTATAGAGCATAAGGTTTAGCATATCACGCTATGAGGTTAGAAACATGAAGCTAAGATACTTAGGACATTCCGCCTTTCAGATTGTTAGCAGCAGCGGAACAGAGATTGTTATCGATCCTTTTCTGGATAACAATCCCCTTGCTCCATTTAAGTCCCACCAGGTTTCCGCAGACTACATTATTATCACCCATGCCCATGGCGATCATATTGGAGATGCGCTAAAAATCGCGGAAACTGGTAAAACCACATTTGTCTGTGTAAGCGAATTGGCAGGGATGCTTGCCAATCAGGGGCACAAAACTCATGCCATGCAGATAGGAGGAGCATTCACTTTCTCCTTTGGCCGGCTGAAACTGGTGCCTGCTCTGCATGGTTCCATGACCCCCGATGGCAGATATGCTGGCCTTGCAGCCGGAGTGGTGCTTTCCATAGACGGTAAATGCATATATCATTGTGGTGATACAGGGCTGTTTGGCGATATGCGCCTTATCGGCGAAATGTTCGATGTAGATTATATGCTGGTTCCCATAGGCGGCAATTATACCATGGACATAGGCGACGCCATATATGCTGTAAGGATGATCCACCCCAAGATTGCCATACCCATGCATTACAATACATTTGATCTAATCCGTGCCGATCCGGAAAGCTTTGCTAAACAGGTTAAAGAGCATGGCTACTCCACCCAGGTTCTATCTCCGGGAGATTGGGCTTAACAGCAGTATTTAGTAGTAAGCTCCACCTCATCTTCCCAGCATCAATTGCGCATGAACCAGCTCATTATCTTACCAGCCAAGTATCTTGGCATGGGTATAAAGCATCTGCACCGCTTCATCCTGAGGCTGATGCTGGGCTCGCCTAGCTTTTATTGGGTGGTAATTCCACATTCATGGCAACACCTATCTCTGCAATATCCTGGGGGAGATAGTGTTGAAGGATAACAGCTTTAGGCTGGGTCTTAGTTAGCCTATCCTTATGCGCATATATCATGCTCTCCCACGGGACACTCAAACCGGGATCAAAACATGGTTGCCGCAAAGGAGCCAAACCGGGGTTCATCGGGGGTTCATCGGGCTTTTGCCGGTTCAAACCCCGATGAAATCCATTTCAGACCCGCTTCGGCAAGCAAGTAGCAGGGATGAAAGGAGAATAATAGGATATAAACCAATGGCTTCAAGCAGAGGATTATTCGCGTGAAGCCATTGTAATGTAAGTTTATAATGTGTTGCTTTCTATATGATTACAGAGTTTGGACAGGCAGTTTACGTATGAACCAAGCTCATTATCATACCAGCCAAATATCTTGGCATGAGTTACCGGCATCTGCACCGCATCACCCTGGTAAGATGCTCCAAGTGCTTCTGGCGGGATATCAATGAATCCTGTGCGGGTGTGTGTTTCATGTGCTTCGATGGTTATCGCAGCCAAGCTGCCAATCAGGTCGGCAGATACATTTTGCCTTTCGCTGAAAACCAGCAAATCTTTCTGAGCTCCCATTGCAGCGGCTTTGTAGATATCATTAAGCACCCTGCGGCTGATACTGGGCTCGCCAAGCTCATCCATACGGGTATGGAAGGTTACATTCAGGTTTATTAACGAAACTGTGCTGGTGGGTATTCGCACGCTGTCTGCCATAAAGCCGATATGCTTTATCTGTGGTAAAACCAATTCCAAGGCCTTGCTTACGCCTGTGGTTGATAAAATGATGTTATTTAACACGCTACGTGACTTACGCAAATCAGTAGCCGCAGCCTTGGGAACACTATCCAAAATGGACTGGGTATTGGTGGAAGCATGAATCGTGCTCATGGATGCTGTAACGATGCTGGATGTTACCTCATTTTCCAAAAGCGGCTTTATCATGTGTGCCAATCCGGTAGTAGTGCACGAAGCAGCAGAGATAATGTGGTGCTCCTGGGGATTGAAATCCAGATGGTTAATTCCATAAATCATGGTTTTGGAATCTGTTTCGTTGTTTATGCCCGATTTAACCTTAAAAGGTGCGCTGCAAATCACCTTTAGTGCTCCTGCTTCAAGATGCCCACGCAGGCATGGCTTGCCCGATTCAACTGCCACGGTTGGATCAAGGAAATTACCTGTGCAGTCGACAACTATGCGCACACCTTCGTTCAGCCAGTTTATGTCCTTTGGATCACGTGCCGTTTTTAGGATTTTAACGGGCATTCCCTCAATCTCCAGGATGGGAACGTCCTTGTCCAGTATCTTAATCTCGGCCTTTCGCCCAACCATACCGAACAGGAACTTGTGTAACGAACCATAGGTACTATCTGTTTCAATCACCTGTAAAAGGTCGTCCAGGTTCTTTCCAATCTCGCGGCCGCAATTAACAACGATGCCCTCGAAATGTTTCAGGTGGATTTGGTTCCACAGCAATAGCTTGCCTATTCTTCCCAATCCGTTGATTCCCAGTAGTCTCTTGCTTCTTAAGCTCAGATTCATGCGTCTGGTCTCCTTATATGTTTTTTAATCTGTGAACGCTTTGCAGTTTCTGGAAGCCGGGATAGATTGTGCCACTGGTAGCGTCTAAAGTTAATCTATCTCCTGCTTTAAAACTATGTTCCTTAATGCTACAGGTGGAATTAGCTTCATCAACCACCAGGTCTTTGCAGTTCACTATCCCAATCAGGCCCAATCTGGTGGCGGTTACCGCAGCGTGAGAAGTTACACCGCCTCTGGAGGTTAACAATCCCTGACAATCAAACAGCAAATCCATGTCGTCCGGCACGGTATCTGGCCGCACCAGTATTAAGGCTCTACCAGAGTGGGCAAATCTGGCAATATCCTCTTTACTTATCACAATAATGCCATTCAACGCGCCCTTGCCTATTCCGATACCCAAACCGATACGCTTGGTTAGCGAGTTAATTGTTCCTAATACAAGATAATCCGGGGATTTATGGATAACCTGGTTGCGGGTTTGCAAAATATGTAGCTGATCATCATTCGAGCCTTCGAAGGTGAATTCCAACTCTTGATGAGGATAGTTTTTGTCTAAAATAAGCTGGTTAACATAGCGTAGTAAACGGCTGTAGATTGATGGGAAGTCTTTTTCAAGGGATATATCAGCCTCGGAAGCATTTTGCATGCGCTGCGCTTCAGAAATCGGAAGCGGATGCACCAATCCTGCTACCACGTCTTCGCCCTGACTGCATAGGGTGAAATCACCATTCAGGCATATTCCCGGTTGTTGATTCCAGGGGGCATGAGTGAACAGCACACCTGTGCCGGAATCCAGCGAGATATTGCCCAAAACCATTTTCTGAACTATCACGGCTGTGCCCCATTCATCGGCAATATGAAGCTTTTTTCTGTATGAAATTGCTCTATCTGTGTTCCAACTATCCAATACATGAGAAATGGCTTTGTATAGCTGAAAGAAGGGGTCTTGCTCAAGTGCAATGCCAAAACGGGCAAGTACGGCTTTATAATCATCTATCATCAGCCGCATTTGTTCGTCGCTAAACTGGGTCTTTTGCTTCACACCATACTTCTTTTTGTATTGGATGATAACTTCATCAAATAAGTCGCGGTTTATCCCGAAAGCCATACCCCAGCTTTGGATAAGGCGGCGATAACAATCCCACGCCGTCCAGCCGTAATTGGGACGCTGTGATAGGCGCATGGTTATATCATCATTTAGTCCAATATTCAAAAAGGTATCCATCGCACCGGGCAAACTCATAGGCGCACCTGATCGCACAGAGATCAAAAGGGGCTTTTGGGGATCGCCAAACTTCAAGCCAGTGTTATGTTCGAGCTTGTGTAAGTTCTGAAGCAACAATGCGTCGAACTCATTAGAAATCTCAGGATGAGTGTTTATTATCCCGCGGTTTCGAAATAGCTCTGTAGTCATCACAAAACCGGGAGGAACGGGAAACTCATATTGATACATTCGCTTAAGGAAATATGCCTTTGAGCCAAGCAACACTTGGTTCTCGATGCGCGAATTACGTGTGTTTAGATGGAAGAACAGCTTGTCTGGGTCGTAGGACATAACCCGTGGGATATCTGCTGGCGCAAAGATGCTCTTCATATCCGACAGGCTCTGCAATATCTGCATCACAAAACTGTCCAGCCCTTGAATAATGAATGAACCGGACAGAAGATTGCGATAAAACTCCTCGGCAAATCTTTCGCTTGCTTCTTTGGATTTATGTTCCTCCTTCATAAGCAGGAGTCCCTTGTCATAAAAGCGGTAGTAGTATTCACTTATTATCTCATTAACGCTGTCCTTGAGCAAATTGAATATATCCTGATACTGTCCCATGGAAAGATTGGCAAGGTGGATGGCGGAACCAAGCATCTGCAATGCAGAGCTGAAAGCATCATTGGTAACCATTTCCTGGCGCATGGCATAGTCGTATAGCTCCAGAATCTTTACTATTCTCTTTAGGGTTTTTCCGTTCAGATAATGCAGATTTAGCTGACTGATGCTCCGCTCGAGCAGTTTACGAATCACATTTTCCAATCTGAATATCATACCCATGGCTTCCAGCTTGGCTTCACGGTAAGTGCCATACATGGAAGGAATGCCTGCCGCTATATGCCTCTTGAAATAGATGTTCTCCCATCCTGTGCTTGGTTTGGGATCCATTATCGTTAGGTTCAAAGTTCCAATATAGCCTAGCATTTGCCTGATGGATGATTCATAGTCTTTACGTATCAGACTGGTTCGCAATCGGTTTTGCTCCCTGCTGTCAAAAAAACTGTACTTGCCAAGGAATTTTACTATATCATAGGGGTCTAAGTTGTATTTGTCTTTTAGTAGCACATGACAGTATAAGAGATGCCTCAACCTTTTAAAACAGATGTCTTCCGGAGTGTTCTTAAATAGCTCACCAAGGCTCTGCCAGGACATGGATAGCAGTTCATTAACGCTATACTTTGTTTCTGCCAAAAAGCTCTTTACCGCTTCATGTTGCTTTTGTGTAAGTTCATCGGGGCTCTGCACATAAGCTGCCACATCCTGTGGAATAAATCCCTGCAGATGAGTAGAATCCAGGTAATACCAATAGTTAAGTATCTTCTTTATCAGGTTAATATGAGTATTATTACTCTCAGTGTGAACCTGCTTGCGTAAGAAATGAATAAGCAAATCTTTGCGATGCGACAGTTCATCAAGTGCAGTGCTGCTGTCCCTTATCTCACCCTCCGCTCCAATTTCGTTGAAAAACACAGGGAAAAGCCTTAGTAAGTGTTTAACCTGTATTACCAATGGCTTTATGTCTGCATTCAGAAAAGCTGAAACATCCTTCTGGAACAAGTCGGTATCCGATACGAAGATGCCCAACCGGTGTAGACTGATTATCAGATGAGATAGTAAGTCCTTGTTTTTCTTTGGATTAATGGCTATTAGTGCCAGACTGACCCGAACGTGTTTGATGTGGTTTTTGTCTAGCTCAAGCTGCCAATCCTGGCCTATGCTGATGTTGCCCGGGGGCGTGAACCCCAAGCCTATGTACTTGCGGCGAAAGCACTCGCTGATGTCTTCGCGGTCACCTGATAGCAAAGACTTTCCCAAGGACAACACGCAGTCCAATACCATACTCTTATGGCTTCCGGTAAATTCGCGCAGGGTGTTGAATATGGAATCGAGCAGTTCCAGCACCTTGTTTGCTTCCAATCCCCCCAAATTTGCCAATTGGCGGTTTAGGTCCCACAGCAGGTGATCCCGCAGTTCCGCCATACCTTCCATTCGAAGCAAAAAAAAGATGTAGTGTATCTTGCCGGAAAGCGAAGCAAAGTGTTTTTGTGCCTCCCGAAAGCGCGCGGCAACTTCATTGTATGCCGGAACTTGTATAAGATCTTTCAGGCTCTTGGCTTCTTCCACAACCCCAATCCAATGGCTGAAGAACCTATTGCCGATGTCGGTGTCCAGAAGACCATTGTCGGGACAATACTGGTCACATGTAGTACTGAGCCAGGTATCAATATCTAAGGCTTGCTGCCAGAACATTAGATTATGCTTTAGTAGCTTTTGCAGTATCGTATATGCTCCTGTGCGATGAGGCGCAAAACGCATCAGGCTTTTACGAAAAACGCTGCAAAGCTGAACGCTTTCATCGGTATATCCAGTCACCCATCCCGCAAGCCTTTTCATTACTTCATCGAAGTTCTCTTCGGGGATGCCGCCATACTCTGGCAATGCTCCAAGGAAATCCAGGAACTCCTGCATTGCCCGTTTTATACATCCCGAATTGCTACATACATCTTCCAAGCGAACATACATCGCCAATAGAGAGGCAAACACAGCTTCTCGCTGCTCTTCTTGCATAAAGAACCACATATCACCCAGAATACTTTGCCTGATAAGCGTTGATGCCAGCTCTGGATTTACATAAGGGTGGTACAATTCATTAAGGAACAGACGGCAACGCTGATTAATACCATGATTACCTTCTGTGCAAGATAGTAAATGCTGTGCGTGGTGGTCCAATGATATCTCCGCCACCCTGGTTACAGCAAGATTCTCTTCCAGAGCTTTGGATTCCAGCTTTTCCAAAACCTTTTCCTTAGATTGGTATTTTATTCGAAGCAATAAAGCTCCTCCTGCCCCATTAAATACTTAGCAATTTCTGTCAAGCTCGAACTACTTTTGTCACATCCGCCTGTTTTGCATTCTGTTTTAATGTTCTCATACAGATTATTCTCCCCCAATGGGCTCCCCCACCTCAACACCTAAGTGAGAATCATGTGTGAGCCTTGCGGTTGACATGGGAGTTCATGTGGGGGAATACCTTGTGGTCTCTCTGTTAGTCTATCATCGTAATGTCAATGGTTTGAAGCAATATGCCTATGTCATGTTACTCAAAGAAGAACTTTTATATAACAGACGATTGGATTTAGAAAGATTGTTATCATCTGATTACTTTTATCTAGCGGTTTTACAATGCAATCCCAGCTGGATGTGCCTGTTATCCTGCACGCAAGCACTATAAGGAGACATTGGGATTGATATCTGAGTTTTGTAGGGCTTCTAATCTGCTGCCTACCATTACGAACCATATGTTGTTTTATGAGCTCATTCACGTCATCTTAACCAAAACTTAATATAAACGCAACGATAAGTTAACAATCCGGCAGTATAATAGAGTGGCAATAGAAACAGGAGTGAACAATAAAGTATGAAAAAAGCAGATAATATGCACGACATCTACCGTAAGCACCGCATTGAGCCATTTAGTCAACAGCCGTGGATATAAGGATATACAGGTGTTCTGTTCACGGGTGCTATCCCCCGCAATCAGCTTCCTGAGCTATATAATGCAGCAGACTACTTTGTATTTCCCAGCGTTACCGATACCTTTGGAATGGTGATCTTGGAATCACAGGCATGCGGTTTGCCCGTTATTGTTTCCGCCTATGGTGGGCCTCAGGAAATGGTTACTCACGGCATAAATGGTTTTATTGTGGAAAACCAAGAGCCCGAAAGCTGGCTAAGATGCCTGAAAACCGCGCTTTCACTATACGCAGATCAGCCGGATAAATACGAGCAAATGCGGGTAAACTCACGCGTATCTACCGCCGATAACGGAGATTGGGACATGATATTAGACGATCTTCTTGGTACTGACATGATGGAATAACACATTTACAAGCGCAGTGAGCAAGCGCTTAAATCAGGAACCCTCTCAGAAAAGAAAAGGATGGCTTACATCGGTAAGCCATCCGGTGTTTTAGGATAATTTGATTCCTACCAGGTCACAATCTGCTTGACGCAAACACCATAGACTATCATTTTGGCAACAGAGGTGTATATGAAAGAATCAAAACAAGGCATAGACTGGATTCGTATATTTCTTTCTCTGTTTATCGGGGCTATCATCACTGTTGTATTAGTAATCTTCCGCATGGATTGGTGGTATCTAACCCCATACAAAACTGGCAGGTATATAGCCATCATAGTACTTTGGCTTGCCTTCTCCTTTATAGTCTGGATAAAAAGCCCCAAGACCACCGACGAGCAGCCATGAACCAGCCTTCTGATTTGGTTCAGCAATATGCTTGGAGTTATCTATACAGAAATCGGATACAAAGGGGTAATTACTACTAGCATCTGTAAAAACTTGCAACATATACTCTAGTACGTAAACAAACAAAATCATGAGGCTAACTACATGGAAGCAAGGATGATACGCATTGAATTCGGTGGTTGCTTTTTCTATGTATCTACCTCGAAACCGAAGCTATACTTCCACAGTATCCACCACATTATGTTTATGCTGCGAAGGCTACAGCAACCTGGTGACTACATCGAGCTTTTCTTCATATTTTAGTATGCTCCATCAGAATGATATCTGGATGAGTTTAAGAAATAGCTTGTCAGAATTCCAGGTTTACTGTGCCTTGGCACATTGAATATGGGAGTGATATGATGGACTATAAAGAGCATTATCGTATAGATGCAGAAGAGTTTGATTACTGGGGAGAGGATCAGTTTAGCTTAACCGAGAAAAGGCGAAACCAATATACCTTTAAGTTGGCAAACATTCGAGCCGGACAAAAGGTTTTGGATATTGGCAGTGGCAGAGGCTGGTTTAGCCTGCATGCTGCATCCTGCAATGCCGATACAACTGCCGTTGATCTCAGCCAGACAAATCTGGAGCGGATTAATCAGAGCGATGATCGCGTAAAAACCTTATTGGCAGATGCTATAAATACCGGGGCAGAAGCGGGTTCTTATGACCTGGTGGTAGCTCTTGAAGTGCTGGAGCATATTACCAATCCGAAACAAGCACTTCAGCACTGGGCGAGCCTGTTAAAACCCGATGGCAGGCTGTTGATAACCGTTCCCTACAAAGAAAAGCTGCGCTATGAACTTTGCATCCACTGTAACAAGAAAACCCCTCACAGTGCGCATTTGCATAGTTTTAACAAAGAGAGTATCTGTGCCTTGATACGCAGCAGTGGGCTTAGAGTGGTTAGTACGAGTCTCTTTTGCCACAAACTAATGCAATTCTTGCATCTGGATATGCTTACCCACAGATTGCCCTACCTGGTTTGGCGGTTTTTTGATGCCATTTCTGCCCTGTCGGGAGACAAATATAATTACATTGCCGTAGAATGCCGAAGGGGCAAGCACTAGTGTGTTATTATTTTTACTACATACAGCAAAACATGTTAGGTAGAGATTCATTTGTCTATCAAGCTATTGCAAGCCTGTTATTAGAATTGAACTTACTACCATGCAACAAAAAGGGATAAACGAGCAATACAACAAATGAGGTAAACATGAGTTGGCTGGTCGGGTCATTTACTGAGACGGAAGAAAGAATAAGGGAATGCTGCCCTGATGCTCCTCTTGTAAGCATAAACCATAAGGGGCTGGTAATCTATGCTGGAGGTAATCCCCGCACCTGCAGGCACGGACTTCTTGCAACCGGTGAAGCATATATAGCTCTGGGATATCCGCTATATCTGCATTGGGATAAGTATATACCGCTTTGCGATGCCAAACTCCGCGAGCTGATAATGCAGGATGATATACAGCACAAGCTGGATGGACATTGGCTTATCATGCTTGTCAAAGAAGATAGTATCCGCATTATTAATGATAGCCTGGGAAAACGCTCTCTGTATATATCTACCCAGCAGAAGGTTTCGTTGTTTACAACTAGTCTGGCAATCCTGAAGTCTGTAGTAAGTCCCGAGCTGGACTTCCGTAAGACCGGTGCCTTGTGGCATACGATGTTCCCGGCATCAAACGACAGATACTCGCCTTCTCACAGGTGTAGCTACTACAATACTGAGATGTTGAGCCCTGGCTCGGTAGCTACTATATCCCGTACAAGTTTTGAAGTAAGCCAATCTCAGTTTCTTCCCGATAGCAACAAACGAGACATAATCTCGCTGCTATCAAGCTGTTGCCTTGCCCCTTTGAACGACACAACCCGCTTGGCTATCGGGCTTTCCGGGGGAATGGACATCCGTCCACTGCTTGCTATCTATCTTGGTAGCGGGGTAAAGGTATCTGCCATCTATTATGGGAATGACGACACAGAAGACTATCGAATTGGCAAGCAGATGGCTTCAGACCTGGGATTCGAGCATCATCATATCAGTTTCGAATCTGCTGAAAGTGCCGATCCCTGGCAACAAGCAGTTGATTATATGTACTCGCGCGGGATATCGGCAAATCCAATTGACGCTCCCTACTTCGGATTGTATCGCCAGATAGCTGAAAGTTTTAATACTTATGTAAGCGGGTATTTTGGCGAGTTGTACCGTTTTCGCTTTTATGTGGCACATCTGCTAAGCATTTTTAAGGGCAAACAACGTAATGCAGCAGACCTGAGTGCATATCTGTATCGAATTCCCCCGTCTATCTTCAAGCCGGAATATGCCAGGATGCTACATGACGGATATGTAGATGATATTCGCTCTGCCTTTGCTTCGATGCCAGCCACTATCGGGAAGCCAAATCCCTTTTGGTATGATCTATTTCTTGCGAGATATGCCCCAATGAGTGTCGTATCGGGTACTTTGGCAGCTATGGACGAGATACTGCTCGATCACATGCCATGGCTTCAACGAGGGATTATCTCGCAACACTGGCACAATAGCTTTGCCTACCAACTCGGCGAAGGGATTCACAGAAGAGCAGTATCACAATTCTATCCCACATTAGAGAAGTATCCTTTATCCATGCTTCACGTAAGAGCTCCATATTATTATCGGCAATACATGGTTAAGCTAAAGATGTGGAAATACTATCGTAACCGACCAATGACTCGTGAAAGCAGATCAGAACGCTTCCTGAACAGGAATAAAGAGAATATCCTTGATCTATTTCTTAGTCGCAAAGTGCAAGAATACCATCCCTATGACACCGCGAAGATTGATAAAGCTCTAAATGCCTTCTACAATGGTGATAAAAGCGCGATTAGCACTATTTTGTGCTGGCTGGGTTTTGAACTTGGCCGTTAGCATACCGCTGGCTATGTGTAACAAATCACCAAGCTCCCATATGCTGAATTTAGTTTGACATATTTTTCGGGTATAAAAGGATGGTAATATGAGTATGATCGTTTTAGATAAACATATAGAAAATAAACTTGATAGCCTGCCCAAAGGCTGGGCAAGCTTTTGCCTGTATAGTGGTGAAGCTATGCTCTATTCGGGTTATACGGCAAATCTGGCTTTGCGCCTTAAAACCATTCTTGCCAAAGCTGATGAAGGCGGCATTTACCGCGAGATGTGGTCACTGGCAGATGGGATGGACTACGAGGTACATTCCAGCGGGATTGATGCACTTATTACTCACAAAGCCACAATCACAGATAGTTTACCCACCTATCAATTCCGCATAATGCCTTGGGAGAATTATGTTTATCTTGGCATAGATGCCCATCGCTTTCCTTTTACCACGATTGTGGATCATACGAATGATGATTGGCTATATCTTGGCCCATTTCGAAGCAGGTTCTTTCTTGCTGATGTGATAGATACAATGTCGCGCATCCTGAAGCTTCCTTATTGCGAGAGCAGCAATTACCCCTGCGAGAAGTTCGATAAAGACATCTGCCGTGGCTGGTGTTTAAGCCTTGCGCCGGAGAAGGAAAGCAAAACCGAGCAAAGCCTTGACAAGCTTGATGCCCTGTTAAAAGAAGCATATTTGCACCCCAACAATGGCATATTGGAAATGATTGCAAAAAGTAGAGAAGATTATTTTAATGAACTTGAGTTCAGCAAAGCAGCGTTGTTAGACGACGAAATAGAGCTGTTAACCAAGTATAGAGACTGGCTAACCTTCCTTTATACTGCCAAGAAGCTGCATTATGAAAGCGACACGCTAAGCATCTCCGGGGGCAGGGTTACACGCTTCAATCTTAAGGGAAGAGAATATCACTATCCCGTGGATAGCACTGAGTTTAGAGAGAATGAGGTATTAGCTCTAAACATGGACTCCGTGGATGAGAGCCGGATTATTTATGATTACCTGAAAAAAGGGGAGAGATAAATGCACGAAGAGATAAGCAAGCTACCTATAGTAAAACATAGCCGTCAGGGAAAAGTTCGCGATATATATGACCTGGGAGATATGATGCTGCTGGTTACCAGCGACCGCATATCTGCCTTTGATGTTGTGTTTCCCGACCCAATTCCAGATAAAGGAAAGATACTGAATTCCATATCGGTGCATTTCTTTAAGAGCACGCAGCACATTGTTCCCAATCACTTCATTAGCGACAATGTGGACGATTATCCAGCCGAGCTTCACGCTTTCAGAGACTATCTTACTGGAAGAAGCATGCTGGTGAAGAAGACCCGCGTTATCCCCTTTGAGTGCATTGTTCGCGGCTACATTAGCGGCTCTGCCTGGAGCGAATATGCCAAAACCAATACTATAGGAAAGATGCTGATTGCCGAAGAAATGCAGGAAAGCCAGAAGTTTATAAATCCCCTCTTCACACCCAGCACCAAGGTTGATGATGGACACGACGAAAACATCAGCTATCGCGAGTTCCTGTCCCGTATGGATGAGAGATTGGCGGTATATATCCGTGATCGGTCTTTAGAACTATATAACTATGCTCATGATAGCTTGATGAAGCACGGCATCATAGTTGCCGACACCAAGTTTGAGTTTGGTTCCATCGGAAATCAAATATACTTGATAGACGAGGTTTTAACCCCCGATTCATCTCGTTTTTGGGCATTGGATGAGTATCAAATAGGTAGCAGCCCAAAGAGTTATGATAAGCAGTTTATTCGCGATTATCTGCTGTCCATCGGCTGGGATAAACAGCCGCCAGCACCTGCTCTACCTGAAGAAGTTATCAGCAAAACCCGCGATAAGTATTTGGCAATACACAAAATTATAACATCCAAAGAGTTATAATCATGACGAAAGTTATCTGCATTGTAGACGATGAAGACGAACTGGTTGAAAATCTCAGGTTGGAGATTGCTTCCTTACGTCCGAATTGGGAGATTAAAACTTTTTCAAACGGCATGAAAGCCATGCAGGAGATAGTAAAAGGCAAAGTAGATTTGGTGCTAACCGATATAGCTATGCCTGATATGGACGGCTATGAACTTTACTGGCGAGTGAAGGATTATGACGACAGCATACCGGTGATTATGATGACCGGCTTTGGCTATGATCCAAATCATGTGCTGGTGCGCGCCAAAGTTGATGGATTAAAAGACGTGCTGTTCAAGCCCTTCGATACCGACAAACTGGTGGAGCTAATCGACCTCAGACTGCAAAAGCAGTAACAAGTTTTTAAGGTGAACACACACAGCCTTATCCGCAAGCACTTGCTACAGCGTAGCCTGTTAAGCTATGCCCTTTATCCATTTGGCTGTCTGTATGCTACCATCCAGAAGCTTAGGCGCAGGTATTTCTATCCTAAGCCCTATCGTACCTCATGCAAGGTGATTAGCATTGGCAATATAGTTAGCGGTGGCTCGGGTAAAACCCCATTGACCATAGCTTTGGCGCGTATGCTTAGCTCACGGGGCATAAGAATTGTGGTATCGCACCGCGGCTATAAAGGTAAATTCGAGCATAGTCCCCAGCTTATCTCCGATGCCAGAAGCGTTTTATACTCTGCTGAACTTGCTGGAGACGAAGCTCATCTTATCGCCTCCTCTCTTCCCGGGATTCCCGTGGTTGTAGGCAGGAAGCGCAAAGAAGCCATAAAGCTGGCTCTAAAGGCATATCCCAATACCCAGCTTATTATTATGGACGATGGCTTTCAGCATATTGCTGTGGCAAGAGACCTGGATATTGTATCCTTCTCCGCAGAAACAGGTATTGGTAACGGCTTTGTATTGCCTTCCGGCTATCTGCGCGAAGGCATTGATGCGCTCAATAGCAATTGTCTGGCGGTTATCTACCGCATGCAGGAAGACGCCAAAGAAAGGCATTGGGAAAAGGCTATTGCAGCTAGAGTAGCCGCCGTTATCCATAGCTATGCCAGTCCAGAAAATTGCATTGATCATCTGGGTAACTGCTTTCCTATTGATACTTTGCATAATAAACGCCTCGTATTAGTTTCCGGCATTGCCCATCCAGGAAGCTTTGCAAAAACGGTTAAGAAGCTCGGCTTACGCTATGCCAAGCATTACATTTATCCCGATCACTATGCCTTTGATACACCGGATGTGGCAGAAAGACTGTTACATGAACAACCGGAACTAATCCTCTGCACCCAAAAAGACATCATGAAGCTTGCCGCCCACCCCACGCTGGCACCCCGCTTGCGGGCTCTGGTTTTGGGCTATCATTTTACTGATGCCCCTGCATTTATAAACCTGGTATTAGATAGCATTCAGCTTGGCTAAGCCTTCCACACGTGCTGGAATAACGCTATAATTGCTCATGAATTACGCATCTCATCCGTATTTCATGCGTAATTCATAAGTAATTCGTTCAAGGAAGCAGCGGAAAGTTTGAATATGTTCTAAGGGGGTGAATGGTTTGCAGGTCAGCTTCCCGCATACTGCGAGGCTATTGCAATGGCTGCGGTTTCGGCTCTCAAGATAAGCCTGGATATGCTTATCTCGCTGATGCTAAAGTGAGCAAAGAGGCTAAGCTCACCCTTGTCCCATCCTCCTTCCGGGCCAATAACAAAGCAGGGCGGGGAGTTTAACTGCAAATCCCGTAACCAGACATCGGGACGGCTTTCCGAGCAAACTATTGGCTGCCATCCGCATTCAGCAATACGGGCTAGGGCAGAATGTAAGGCCTGGGGAGGGTGAATGGTGGGTAAAAATGGATTGTCACACTGCTTTATAGCTGCCAGGGTTATACGCTCGAAGCGTTGGCTGGCGTTATCTGATGCAGTTCGAACGCTGTGTTCACTGGTGAAGGGAAAGAATTGCAGCGCGCCAAGCTCGGTGCACTTTTCAATAATCAGCTCATCATGCTTGTTCTTTAACAGGGCAAAGGCAATGGCAAAGGGCTTGGAGGGAGCGCTTGCCTCATTGATAGCATTAATCTGCAGCTTGGCATTGCGTTTGGATATGGCGGCTATCTTGGCTTCGGCTATTATCCCCTTGCCGTTGTTCAGCTTTATGGCATCGCCCACAGCAACACGCTTCACGTGGCTAAGATGGTGAAACTCGTCACCTTCCAGGGTAATCTCGGTGAGGTTGGCACAAAGCTGTGGAACGTAGTAAGATGGCATGCTTTAGCTAAAATAGTCTCTTAGTTTGGATAGAAAGCTCTTGCCGGGCTTCAGTTCACGCTTGTGATCGAAGTCTTTTAGTCGGGTGTAAAGCTCGGTTTCCTCTTTATTTAGCTTGGTTGGGGTTACCACAATGGCGCGCACAATTTGATCCCCGCGGGAATAGCTGTTAAGGCCCTGAATGCCTTGCCCTTTCAGGCGAAACAATCTACCACTCTGGGTGCCTGATGGCACTTTCATCTTAACTGAACCGGTAAGGGTGGGAACTATTATCTCGTCTCCCAACACAGCTTGAGATACGCTAATCGGGAATTCGAGCACGATGTTGTTGCCATCCCGCTCAAAAACATCATCCTGCTTCTCGTGGATTAACACCAGAATGTCACCACGTGTGCCACCACGCGGGCCTACATTACCTTGTCCACGCAGACGAATGTATTGACCTTCCTCAACGCCAGCGGGCACTTTAACGTTAATCTCCTTAACCTTGCCCATACGGCCTTCGCCATAGCATTTTGTGCATTTGTTCTTAATAATCTTGCCTTCACCACGGCAGGAAGGGCATTCGGACACGGTTTGCATCTGCCCGAAGAGGGATTGGCGTATTTGCCGCACTTGTCCGGTTCCCCGGCATTGGCTACAGGTTTCGCTGGCTCCATCGGAACTGCCCGAGCCTCCGCACTTGTCACAGGATTCTTTGGTGCCAATTTTTATGGTCTTTTCCACGCCAACGGCTATCTCTTTTAAGCTAAGTGACAGCTCTATCTGCAAGTCTTCACCGCGGTTGGAACTGCGCTGACTTCTACCGCCAAAGCCACCCCCAAAGATGCTTTCAAATATGCCACCGAAGCTATCGCCAAAAATGTCGTTCAGATCACCACGATGAGTGAAGTTTTCCCAAGAGAAGCCGCCTGCGCCAAATTGGTTTTCTATTCCGGCGTGTCCATATTGGTCGTAAAGCTGACGTTTATCTTTGTCGCTAAGTATCTCATAAGCTTCACTGGCTTCCTTAAACTTCTCTTCTGCTTCCTTGTTGTCCGGGTTTTTGTCCGGGTGGAACTGCATGGCAAGCTTACGGTATGCCTTCTTTATGGTTGCGTCATCTGCTGATTTTTCTACTCCCAGCACTTCATAGTAATCACGTTTCGCCATTTATTCTCCTGATGTGTGTAGCTATTTTGGGGCAATTGCACCTGAGTCTATATGGTCGGATTAACGCCGGATTTACCCTGATTGTGTCAAGGCAAATCCGAGCGTATCCTGTTATCTTGTTATCTTGTTAGGCTTTATTTATCGTCAACAACTTCGAAATCGGCATCTATTGGCCCGTCTTGTTTCGGGCTTTCCTGTTGCTGTCCGCCTTGGGCAAAGTCCTCTGGATTAAAACCTGCGGCATTAGGATCGAAACCGGCACCACCGGCACCTTGCTGCTGCTGCATATTTGCGTAGATTATCTCGCCCAGCTTTTGAGCCTTCTTAGCCAGATTTTCCTTAATGCTGTTCATCTGCTCGGCTTCAGTGGCTTTATCCATTTGCTCTTTAGCGCTCTTAATCTCTGCTTCCAGTTCGCTTTTTTCGGTTTCTGACAGCTTGTCGCCATACTCACCCAAGCTCTTTTCGGTGCTGAAGATAAGGGCATCCAGCTCATTCTTTGCAGTAATGAATTCCTGGCGTTTCTTGTCTTCATCGGCGTGCATCTCGGCATCTTTTATCATGCGTTCGATGTCTTCTTTACTAATGTTGCCGGCTCGGTCAATCTTAATGGACTGTTCTTTGCCTGTGCCTTTATCTTTGGCAGATACATGTAATAGGCCATTGGCATCGATATCGAAGGTTACTTCAATCTGCGGAATGCCGCGAGGAGCAGATGGTATGCCCACCAAATCGAAACGGCCTAAAGACTTGTTATCCGTTGCCATGGGGCGTTCACCCTGCAAAACATGGATGGTTACGGCAGTCTGGTTATCTGCTGCGGTAGAGAATACCTGGCTCTTCTTGGTAGGAATAGTGGTGTTTCTTTCGATAAGCGGAGTCATTACGCCGCCAAGGGTTTCGATACCAAGTGACAGCGGGGTAACGTCCAGTAGCAGAACGTCACTAACGTTGTCATCACCGGAGAGAATGGCACCTTGAATGGAAGCACCAATTGCCACCACTTCATCAGGATTAAGGCTACGGTTAGGCTTTTTGCCAAAATACTTTTCCACTGCTTCTTGCACAGCCGGAATACGAGTGCTTCCGCCAACTAACAGCACTTCCTGGATGTCCGAATTGCTAAGCTTGGCATCCTGCATGGCTTTGCGGCATGGGCCGAGGCTGCGTTCCACCAGGTCGGCAGTTAAGCGGTTGAATTCTGCCAGGCTAAGATCAAGATTCAGGTGCTTAGGCCCGGTGGCATCAGCGGTTATAAAGGGCAGGTTAATGTTTGTGCTCTGGGTGCCGGAAAGCTCTATCTTTGCCTTCTCCGCGGCTTCACGCAGGCGTTGCATAGCCATCGGGTCTTTGGACAAGTCCATGCCTTCCTGCTTCTTAAATTGCTCTAGTATCCAGTCTATCACACGCTTGTCGAAATCATCGCCACCAAGGTGAGTGTCGCCATTGGTTGCCAATACTTCCACCACGCCCTGGGAGATATCCAAAATGGAGATGTCGAAAGTACCGCCACCAAGGTCATAAACAGCTACTTTCTGCTCTTTCTTGTTTTCCATACCGTATGCCAAAGCTGCGGCTGTGGGTTCGTTAATAATTCTCTTTACTTCCAATCCGGCAATGCGTCCCGCGTCTTTGGTAGCCTGACGTTGGTCATCGTTAAAGTAAGCCGGCACAGTTATAACAGCTTCGGTAACTGCCTGGCCAAGATAAGCTTCGGCAGTTTCTTTCATCTTGCCAAGCACCATTGCCGATATCTCCTGCGGGGTAAAGTCCTTATTCTCGCTATCGATATGCACGGCAGCCTGGTTCTTTATGCCCGATATTACCTTGAAGGGTACTTGTTTAATTTCTTCGCCAACTTCGCCATAGGAGCGACCCATGAAGCGTTTTATGCTGAATACGGTGTTTTGCGGGTTGGTAACTGCCTGGCGTTTTGCCAATTGGCCAACCAAACGCTGTCCATCTTTTGTAAAACCTACCACGGAAGGAGTGGTTCTGGTGCCTTCCGCATTTGCGATAACTACAGGCTTTCCGCCTTCTACAACGGATACGCAAGAGTTAGTGGTTCCGAGATCAATTCCTATTATTTTTCCCATTTATTCCTCCTGGGATTTCATATTTATATTGTTGTTGCCGCTGGAAACTGCCACACGTGCCGGACGGATAACTTTTTCGTGCATCGTGTAGCCATTCTGAATCACCGCGGCTATAGTGTTTTCTTCATAATCACTGGGTATATGTGCCAAAGCGTCATGATACTCAGGGTCAAAGGCAAGACCTAATACTTCCATGCGCTTGATGCCTTCTTTTTCCAATGTCTGAATTAGCTGCTTTTCTATCATCGATATGCCTTTGCCAAAGGAGCTTTCCAGCTCTTCCGGGCTTGCCTGAATCATTGCCCGTTCAAAGTTATCGGCAACGTCGCAGATGTCCAATGCCAGCTTTTGGGTGGCAAGCTTTATCCAATCCGCTTTCTCCTGATGTGAGCGCTTGCGATAGTTCTCAAATTCTGCCATGCAACGCAGGTATTTATCTTTCCAGTCCAAAGCTTCCTTTTCGTAGTCTATGGCTGTTTCATTGGTTTCGGTGCTGTTTGCTTCCTGTTCCTTATTGTGCTTTTTGCTCATTTCCTTCCCTCGTGCTGGGCTACAATCATGCCCCGCCGTGTAGTATTAGTAATTGTGCTGGTTACATCACGTATTAGCGGTATCAGCTTCCGGTAATCGGTTCTAATAGGTGCCAAAACGCCCAAATAGCCCGGAATGCCAAACACTTCATACCTGCCATAGATAAGGGCAAAGTCTGCCCACTCGCTCTGAGAAAAGTCTTCTCCCATCACCACATTCACCGCCATAGCAGAATCGTTGTTTCGCATCGTGTTAAGCAGATAGTCCTGCCTTTGAATAAGATTCATAAACTTCAGAATGTTCTCTTTGGAATCAAACTCCGGCTGCTCCAAAAACTTGATGCTGCCATCGTAGTGAATAAAAAAGTCACTAATCTCTATAAACGCTTTATGCAGCTCTAGCAAAAACTGACGGACAAGGCTGTTTTCCACATTGTCCTTCATTTCCACCAGTACGCGATTGGCAATGTCATACACTTGCAAGCCGACCAGTTCATCATTAAGATAGCGCACCAGCTTGCGAAGCTGTTGCTCGGTGAGGTCGTTGTCACACTTCATGATAACCGTTTTGTCCAGTCCAGAATCCATGCTGATTACAAAGATGAACTTACGCTCTCCGATGGAAAACACATCCAGCTTGGCAAGATAACCGCTGGACACCTCTGGCTCGGCAACAAAAGATAGCTGATCGGTTTCCTTTGCCAATATCTGCATTATGTAATGCAGCGCACGCGGAGTGTCTTTGTAGTTGTGAATCAGTAGTTCACGCAATACATCCATGCGCGGATACATCACCTGCTCGTGCTCTGGCTCAATGTGCTTCAAATAGGCTCGATACCCGCTGATGGTTGGCACTCTGCCAGCGGAAGTGTGAGGCTGGGATATCAGGTTATGCTGCTCCAGCTTCAGCAAATCCAAACGCAAGGTGGCAGATGACACTTCGGTTAAATATTTCTCGTTCAATATGCGTGAAGACACCGGCTCACAGCTTCTGATGAATTCATCCACCAAGGCTGAAAGGGTTTCGTTTAATCGTATTTCGTTCTTCTTCATTTCTAACCGCCTGCTGTTTCTTAGCAGTCAACTGCCTCATCTGCTAATCTGGAGACAAACTAATCAAGTTTATAAAATTGTCAATCGAAAAGTGAGAGTGCTAAAAAGGATATAATGTAATGAGGGGCTGATGTCTAGTTTTATGCCCATAAATCACGCAAATTGAATATAAACCCTCCTTGAAAACTTCAAATCGGGGAAATCCGGTGATAACAGGGGTATTCGGGATGGCCGTTTTTATCACCATTTCTTCAGATACCATCGCCGTTTCTTCAATCACTGAAAGGGCAGAAATCTATACTCTTACTAATCTTTCCTACACGTAAATGCTTGAAAAATGGTGCATCGTTTTGATAG
>CALLHY010000053.1 GCA_938009275.1 uncultured bacterium | reverse complement strand
TTTAGGCAGTATTTTTAGTGACTTACCCTGTATACTTAAAAGGGTGACTCTCCAACGTGACAACGAAATCTGCAAATTGTGCAGCGAAAACTGCAAACTGTCGCATCGTTGCTCATCCTTACTCATCCTTAACAAGACACTTTTAGGTAGTTTCTGACAGGATATCTGCAATTAAGATCACTGAAAACTTCAAATTATGACAGGAAATCTGCAAACGCAGATGGGGGAATTGCGATGGGCGATGTAAGAATCTGATAAACTGGGTTGTTGATCGAAACATTAATGTACTTGATCAGCATCATCGACATGAATCCGCATTGATACTCCATCAAGACCAAGCTAGTTATAGATCATCTCGGTCGATATATCTAGCCTGGGACACTGGAAACGTTGAAGAATTATTCGGGGAAAGGCAAGGTATGCGATGAAGATGAAATGGTTGTACTGGAATCATCAACAAGGGCTCAAACATTATGTTATAGATCCCTTCAGATCGCTATTGGTGGGACCGGGGGGAATCGACCCCCCCTTTGCGAGAACTCCTATAAAAAAACATTCGAAAATACTCAACAACCTGCCGCTTGCCAGGTTTCTCCACGTCCAAACAGTCCCAGTCCCGCAGGTTCCACCACCGACTCAATTGAATCGGGCTTAGCACATCGTATTAGTTTCATATCGATCACCGCCTTCACGTTTATATTGAATGTTAGGACAAGTACAACGATAGACTTAACAACGGCACTAGCTGCTTTTCTTACTCTCATGTCTATAGATAGGCAATTTGATCAAATGTGTCTTGGTAACCAAATTCGTCAAGGGCAAACTACAGTACACTTGTAAGAATTGATTGTCAAGATGCGAGAACGGGTTATATGTCCGATAATATTGTTGCAAAATCAGTAAAGCACACAACTTGTATAGGTAAACCTAAGCACAAATACGCTAGCTTTGATTTCATAATCATGTTCTTGTCGTTTGTAACTAGGTATCTGTTTGAACTATGAGTTGCATAGAAGGCATGCATTGCATCAACTTGAAGATTCTTGAATTTTGAGTCAGTCCACAAATGCACTTGATCTAAAAGCATAAATACCCCAAGTATGTGGCTTAAACGGTCTTCAAACATCTTAGGCGCGGCTTTTGTGATAGCTATATACAACTCAATAAAGACCAGTATTTTATCCTCAATACTACCCGATAGTTTCTTTTTATAGGGTTGATGGGTTTTAAGTTGGTCACTAAACTTGTTGCGGCGAATCCGATAGAATCGAGAATTTGAGATTGCTTTGTTGTTTTGATCTATCATATGCCTCATAACTCCAAGCAAATCAGGTGGATAAATCTCTTCTTCCATCTGATTACAAATAGGCAGGTTAACGTTTGATAAGAATTCTTTAATGAATACCCCCAAAAATCCGCAATCTCCTAATATGGATTCAAAATCACATTGGAAATGATAATTCTCTCGCAGATTATCGAAAACATCAGTTGGGTTGACTCTTTGAAACTCCCAGTACTTACTGATGGAGTCATAAGCTAGATATGCATCTCCAGTTGTTAGAGAGATGGCTTTAAGATCAAGATCAGTGTACTGAGATTGAGCAGAAAAAGGTAGAATGTCCAATATATGGGCATCAGAGTAGTATGTAGCGATTTGACCATTTGTAATCGCTTCCTGAATGAGCCCATAAGTGGATGCTGAAGTGTCTTTTTTTAAACAGTAGTCTCGATATTTCGCTATTATGTTCCAGTCAAAATATGCTTTTATCATGAAGTAACACTATAAGGTGAGTGCTTCCCGTAGTTTTGTTATCGAAGTAATACTGCGTAAATCACACACATAGTAGTTATACTCCTATTTTTCTTTAGAACACTTAACGCTACCGGATATGTAACTCTCATAATTTTCTGAAACCTCAGATTTATCTATGTGACCGAGATCAGCGTTATCAATCACTTTGGGGTTATTCTTCTGAAGCTCAAGAACAAATTTCAATAATCTTGTTTTTATTTGATCCAGAATAGACACAAATGCTGCCGTTGAGATACTCTTATAAGCGTGAAACAAAGCCATTCTTTCGTAGATGCTATGTTGTGAAAGCGCTATAAAATTTGCTGGCCACGGAATAGTCAATGTGCCATTTTGGCTGCGAGTTACTAATTCTTGTATTTCGCTAACACTCTGCGTAATCACAGTGTTTTCTGCAAACTCTTTTACTTCTTCTGGAAGATTGAAAACAGGAATTAATACGTTTTGTAGGCCACTTCCAAAAGGACCTGTAAAACTACCATAACTGTGAGCATAAAATCTACGATACTCCGGCACACTATCCTCAGATTCATATCCATTTAGTTCGCTCTCCGCCCATTTGATTAGTTCATTATTACTCAATAAATACCCTAATTCTAGAGCTTTTCGAAGAACATCAGATACATTCCCGCCGTCTTGATTTATTGCATCTTTAATCTCGTTCAGCATATTCACTTTCATTTTGATACCTCCAATATCTCTTTATTAAGAACTTCTATTGCTTCTGTGAACAACTTAATGCCATTATTTATAAGGATGTTGAAACCCTCAATGTTCTTTATCATAAGCTCACTGTCGTACTCAGATCTGAGAATATCTTTCTGATGATTCAGCCTTTCTGAGATATGGTTTAACTCGAAGTGACACTTAGTGACTTGTTTTATTATGCCTGAGTTCTTTCGATATGTACATAGGTCTTGCTTAAGCCTACCAATATGATCGGGATAGAAACTAAAAGTTGGGATGCTTGGGCTAGATCCATTTCGTAGATCTTTTAGAATTAGCTCATTGTGTCCTTCAAGGTATTCGAATTTCCCACAATAGAACTCAATCTCATCTTTAACAACATGCAATGTTGTAATATAGTTTCTCATGAGATATTTCTTATCGCGTTTATTTCTAAGTATCTCGCCAATCACAAGAACGACTAATGCACCAAGAAGGCCACTGGTTAGATTTGATATCATAATAAACGTAGCCTTAACTGGTTGTTGCTCACCAGACGGGTTTGCTACAGAACTGGTATCTGATACGCTGCTACAAAAAGATATCAGGCATAGAAATAGAATGACTAACATAACTCTATTACGCATATTCTCCTCTTTGTTTTAATGATTTGTGAATGTTATCACACAACTCTACTCCAAATTCGTTTTGGACTCTGCTAATAAATCTTCGATTCTCAACAGAATCTTACCTTGTATTCCATCTTGTACAGCCCCCAACCACAGACCTTCCTGGAATCTCTCCTGCCTCACATAATAGGTCAAGATGGCTCTGAGAAGCCGAAAATCGGTAGTATCTATGTAATCTATTAAGTTTGCTTCACGGGGAATTATACTTTCGAGATAAGGCAAGTATTCTGTATCTAACAGGTCAGTTTGATAGACTTCATGAATAAAAGAAGACATCTCCTTTGAGTAGTTCACATAAGGGAAATCAGGGGGATTGTACACCCAGGTTCCGACTTCTTCTCCGGCAGTCGAGAAGTAGTCGAGGTAGCTTAGAACCTTGTCATACTGGTGCATTCGTTCTCCCGTGAAACTGTTATTTACTCAATTCTGCAAATATTTATACGGGGTTCTCATTGTCAATAGCAATCGCATTCTTATCGATTCTTAACCATTTCTATGCGGGTATCTGCGGAGAGAAGCGGAATTTATCGATTGACAATCAGAGGGGGTTCGGCGATGTATGAATTTGGGTGAAAAAGGTGAAGGAAATCCTCTTTTCTGAAAATGTTAATTCCTTGCCAATAAAGCCAATTAGGAGTGATCATGGATCATTTGCAGGACAGGTGGCTGTCCATCAAAGAGATATGTGCTTACCTCGGAGTAAGCGATGACACGGTGTATCGTTGGATTAAATTCCACGATATGCCCACCCACAAGATGGGACGATTGTGGAAATTCAAAATCAATGAGATAGATGAGTGGGTCAAGGCTGGTGGAGCGACACTTAAATCAATCAAATCAAGAGCAAAAAAGATATAGTCTCAGAGACTTAATCAATTCAGTTCGCCTATCTGCAAAGGCGATGATTGGTGGTGTATTATGCTCCTGTCGTATAATCCCAAAGGTATATGCACGCACTGTGATTGAAGCACAAGAATCCCTATATAATGCTGTGGTGAGCAGTTTTACTAAGCATCTATTCCCGCCCACCACCCCAACTAATGGGGCATCGCCCCATACCCCAATTACTTTATCGGCCTTGGATCAAGGTCTGACGATATATTGATAAACGGAGTATTTAATGGCGCATAAGCTGTCTTTATCGTGGCTGGAACGCTTTCTGGAGGAGGCATGTGAATCCCTGCGCGGGAACATGGATGCCTCAGAATTCAAGGAATACGTGATAGCCATGCTGTTTCTGAAGAGGGTAAATGATCTCTTCAACATTGAACGCAATAACCGAAAGGCGATCCTGGAGAAGAAGGGTGTAAGTGGGGAAGCACTTGAAAAAGGGCTGGAGAGCGAATCAAGCTACAACTTCTTTGTACCCAAACGAGCCAGATGGGAGAATATCCGGCACCTGAAGAAAGAGATTGGAGATGAACTAAAGAAGGCATTTGAAACCCTTGAGGATAGCAATAGCGAGACCCTGGAAGGGGTGCTGAAGCCGATTGACTTTAACAAGACCCTTGGCAAGAACAATAAACGCATCACAGATAAAGACCTGGTAGAACTGATCACTCACTTCGATAAGGTCATTCTCACCGATGATAATCTGGAGTTTCCTGATCTTCTGGGCTCCGCCTATGAGTATCTGATCAAGTACTTTGCCGATAGCGCTGGCAAGAAAGGCGGGGAATTCTATACCCCCAGGACGGTGGTAAAGCTACTGGTAAACATCCTTGATCCGGCAGAGGATGCTGAGATCTGCGATCCTGCAGTAGGTTCCGGTGGTATGCTGATAGAAGCCTTTAATCATGTAGAGAGCAAATACGGCTCTGCCCGCAAGCTTACTCTCTACGGTCAGGAAAAGAACGGAACCACATGGGGCTTGTGTAAGCTCAATATGCTCTTTCATAACATTTTGGATGCCCAAATCGAGAACGGTGATACCCTGATGGAGCCCAAACATGTAGAAGGAGGAGAGCTCAAACGATTTGACATCGTAATCGCCAATCCTCCCTTCTCACAAAACTACTCTACTGATGGGATGAAGTTCAAAGAACGCTACCGCTTCTGGATGCCAGCCAAAGGAAAAGCGGACTTTATGTTCGTTCAACACATGTTCAGCACCCTCAAATCCAATGGCAGGCTGGCAGTAATTATGCCCCATGGAGTTCTCTTCAGGGGTGGAGAAGAGCGCAGAATGCGGGAATGGCTGATCAAAGAAGGTTATCTGGAAGCAATCATTGGGCTACCTCCGGCACTCTTCTACGGAACCGGTATCCCGGCTTGTATCCTGGTGATCAATCGCAATGCTGCCCGCACCCGCAAAGAAGTGCTCTTCATCAATGCGGATCATGAATACAAAGTCGGCAAGGTGCAGAATACCCTGCGTCCGGAGGACATTGAAAAGATCAGCTTTGTGTATAGACACAAGCGAGATCTGAATGCCTATAGCCGTCTGGTAAAGCATGAGGAACTGGAAGCTGAGGAATACAACTGCAATATCAGAAGGTACGTAGATAACAGCGACCCGGCTGAACCGCATGATGTGAAAGCCCATCTCAAGGGAGGTATCCCGGAGAGCGAGGTGAATGCCTTGCAGGGCTATTGGGACAACTATCCTGGGATCAGAGATCAGATTTTTGCCAATGATAGGGATAAGTATCTGAAGTTCAGCCAGATCATCAGCAACAAGGAAGCCATCAAGGGCTATCTGGATGAAGCAAAAGCGATAAAAGACAAACACGAGAGCTACATGACAAGCCTGAAACTCTGGTGGGGTGAGCATCAAGCCAAACTTGAAGCCTTGCCTGCAGAGCGTAATGTTTATGACCTCTATCATGCCTTCTCAGCCACGATCACTGCCAAGATCAGCTCTTTGGGCATCCTCGACGAGTTCAAGTGCAGGGGTGCCTTTGCGGGATTCTGGAACGAGATCTTCAATGATCTGCGCAGCGTGGCAGCCAGCGGATGGAATGCCGAACTCATCCCCGATAATGAAATCCTGCAAAGCCAATTCCCTGAAGTGATAAATGAACTTAATGACTGCATCGCCAAGCGGGATGAACTGGAAGCGCTCTTCTCAGAAGTAAACGATCTGGAAGATGGTGCTTGGAGTGAAGAAGAATATGAGGTTTTTCCCAAAGAAGAACTGGCAGAGCTAAAGGCGACCATTAAGAACTTGGGTGCTGAACTGAAAGAGCTGAGTAAGGACATCAAGAATAAGACCAAACAGATCAAAGCCCTCATGAAGAGCGGTGAAGCATATAGCGAGATAGAAAGGGTATTAGAATCACTCCAAAAACCTAGATTGGAGATTGAAAATAGAATTGCAGAGCAGGAAGCCAAGATAGTCAAGCATCTGGAGAGGGAAAAGGAACTGAAAGAAAGCCGCAAGAAGATCAAAGAGATAAAAGACCTCAAAGAGCAACTGGTGGAACAGGCAAGAAGCAAGATTAGCGAAGCCGAAGCCAAGCAACTGATTCTACAACGGTGGGAAGATACCCTTTATACTAAGGTCAACGAGCACTTGATTCAGTATAGCAGAGACCTGAGATCTGCCCTTGAAAAGCTCTGGGACAAGTATGATCAACCCTTGCACAGGATTCTGCAGGAACGGGATAATGCGGCTGCTGAACTGAGCAAGTATCTGAAGGAACTTGGATATGAGTGAGTGGAGAAAGAGTTGCTTAGGTCAACTTGCTGACATTGTCAAAGGTGATCAAGTAAATTCTGACACATTAGATCAAACTGGGAAGTATCCAGTTATAAACGGTGGCATGGAGCCGTCTGGGTATTTGGACAGGTGGAATAGGGAAAGAGAATCTATTACAATTAGCGAGGGCGGGAATTCTTGTGGATATGTTTCCTTGATGAAGCAGCGTTTTTGGAGTGGAGGTCACTGCTACACATTGAGAATGGTTCAGATAAGTAATTCATATCTATATCATTATCTTAAGTTCATCCAACAAGATATCATGAAACTAAGAGTAGGAAGTGGATTACCAAACATTCAACGGAATGATATAGATGAGATAGAAGTATGTTATCCTTCTGATGATCAAGAACAGGTTAGAATAGCCGATATCCTCAGCACAGTCGATGATGTGATAGAGAAGACCGAAGCTGCTATTGAGAAGTACCAAGCAATCAAAGCCGGAATGATGCAAGACCTGTTCACTAGAGGCATTGACACTCAGACATGCAAGTTGCGACCCACGATTGAAGAAGCTCCAGAACTCTATAAAGAATCAAAATTGGGATGGATACCAAAGGAATGGGAAGTTGTAGAGTTTAAAGATGCTTGCTTAGAATTCATCAATGGGGGCACACCCTCGACGAAAAATGCGTCTAACTGGGAAGGGTCTATCCCGTGGATTACAGGAGCGGACTTTTGGGAGTCATTCGAAGTGGGATTTATCAGGAGGCACATTAATGAGGATGCGCTTAGATCTTCATCAAGTCATTTGATAAGAGAAGGCAATATCCTACTCGTTACAAGAACCGGGGTGGGTAAATTGGCTATCGCTCCATTTGATGTTGCCATTAGCCAAGACATTACTGGAATCATCCTCGACCCCAGCCAATACTGCGTCGAATTCTTCTACTACTATCTACAAATATTGGTAGAGGACTTCAAGAAAATGAACCAGGGAACCTCAATCAATGGGATTATCCGGAGTGATCTGGAGGCAACTTTGATACTGAAGCCACCGCTCGATGAGCAGAAGCAGATAGCTGCTGTTCTTAAGGCATTGGATGAAACACTTAAAAAAGAACAAAGCAATCTGAGTAAGTATCATGATCTGAAGATAGGTCTGATGGCAGACCTATTGACTTACAAAGTCCGCGTTATTATAAACGAAGATAAATTGGAGAACAGCTAATGTCGAAGTTCACAAATTACAAGTATTCAATTCAGGAAGCGTTTGAACAGTGTTACTATGTGGTCCCAGACTACCAAAGAGAATACATCTGGGGAGAAAAGCAAATCATTCAGTTGTTAGATGACATCAATGATGAAAGGGACGATAATAAACTATCAGAGTACTTCGTAGGTACAGTAATCGTAAGTCCCACGGATGCCAAGCATATTGATGTAATCGATGGGCAACAGAGACTTACGACCTTTTTCCTGATATTAGTGGCAATAAAGGCCCGCCTTGAAGATAACGAAAGTAAGAGCATTAGCCCACTGATTTATTCGTCCTACATTGACCTAAACGGTCGGGCTCGCAGCAATCTGAGGTTGGAACCCCAATATGAGGGAGCTTCGGAAATAGTGAAGATGATTGTGGAGATCAATTCCAGCCCAATTGAGGTCGAGAAGGTTGTTGAAGCTGCTGGAATCAAGGTATATGGCTCAATAAAGAACATATTGGAAGCATATAGGATCATCTATAACTACTTGGGAGACAACAACAGAGATTCTCAGGAGTTACTGCGTTTCTTGGGCTTTCTATTGAACTCTGTAGTTTTTATCCAGATATCCACAGACATAGGTAGTGCCTTGAAGGTGTTTGAAACGATCAACGAAAGAGGTGTGGGTCTTAATCCTATGGATCTGTTGAAGAATTTGATCTTTAGACAGGTGGAGCAAGATGATTTTGGGAAATTAAAGAATGAGTGGAAAGATATTACCAATGCACTTGAGGGGAAGCAAGAGAAACCTCTGCGCTTCCTTCGCTACTACCTGATGTCCAATTACCCGATTATCAACAAAAGGAATGATCATATTCTACGTGAGGATGAGATATACGACTGGATAGTCGATCACGACAATGCTGAGTTATGCGGATACAAGCGTGATCCATTCGCATTTGTGAGGCATCTTAAGGCAAATCTGGATTGCTACTTGGCTTTTATAGGTGGTAAAGATAAGGATAATGCGACCAATGTTTACACGGAAGACTTATCTGAGATGTGTGGTGGAGCATTCAGCTTGCACTACATCCTGCTCCTTGCTATAAGAAGCTTACCTAAAGTATTGTTCGATAGTTTCGTGATGAATCTCGAAGTGTTTCTATTCTATTACATCTTTACTAAGACTCCAACAAAGGAGTTAGAAAGAAGCTTTGCCTTATGGGCAGGTGAGTTAAGAGAAATTGCCAAGCAGAAAGACCCCACTGTTCAGAAGGACATGTTAGATAGCTTTGTCAGCACTCGATTTGTACCAAGTGTTCAGTCCAAGCAAAAGGAATTACAGGCTTTCCTCGAAAACTACTCACTGGGTATTCTTCAGTATTATCGGACAAGGTACTTCCTTGCAAAAATCGCTCAATTTGTGGATAGACATTTTACAGGGATTAACGATAAGCGCACATTAAAAGACTTCACTGTGCTTGAAATTGAACACATACTGCCAGATAATCCTGCGGATGATGTCCGGAATAGCTTCATTCAAAACAATCCGGGCGTCGATTACGATAAATACAAGATAAAACTGGGTAATCTAACATTGCTACAAAAGCCCCTGAATATAGTAGCGGGGAATGACTACTATCAGAGAAAATGCGATCAGTACAAGAACTGCGGATTCTATTTTACCCGCAGCCTTGTGGAAACTCCAGCAGTAGGTAATCAATCATCAGTGAACAGGATAAATCAATTTCTGAAAGTGTTTCCCGATTGGAATGCTGCTGCCATTGACGAGAGACAGCAATTGCTGATAAATCTGGCTTTAGAGGTTTGGAAGATATAAACTGGTGAGGAATAATGTCCGAATATAATAGTGTTGAACGTCCCTTCCTGGATAAGCTGCAGCAGCTTGGTTGGGAGGTAATAGATCAGGGAACCGGATTTACTCCCTATGATCCAAGTATCAGCAGGAGAGAAAGCTTCCGGGAGTATATTCTTGAGAAAGATTTTAGGGCTTCTCTGAAACGAATCAACCTGACTGAGGACGGCAGAAGCTGGCTTACTGATAAACAGCTTGAGGCAGTCATTAGCGAACTTACCATGCATCCCGGCATGGACTTGCTTAAGGCAAATCAGGCAGTGTATGAACTGCTAACTCGTAATACGACGGTGGATCAGAATACGTTGACCGGAGAGCAAAACCCCACTGTTCGATTGATCGATTTTACCCATCCTGAGCGCAATAGCTATATCGCCATCAACCAATTCAAGATCGAGACTCCCGGAGCCAGCAGAGCTGCGATCATTCCGGACATTGTGCTATTCATCAATGGCTTGCCGATCGTGGTAGTGGAATGTAAGGACATGGATGTAGCACAGCCTTTGAGTGAAGCATTTATCCAGATCAACCGCTATGCGAATCTGCGAGTGGATGATTATGGCATCAAGGAAGGTGAAGAGCGGCTATTCCATTGCAATCTCTTCAACATCGTCACTCATGGCGATGAAGCCAGGTTTGGCACCATCACAGGAGAGTTTGACCACTATCTGAACTGGAAGGACATCTTCCCGGAGGAGTACAGAACTATCTCCGTGTCTCCGGATGAGCAGCGTCAGGAAGTGATGATTCATGGGATGCTGAATAAAGCTATCCTGCTGGACATCTTGAAGAACTTCACATTATACATGGAGATCAAGAGAGGCGAAAAGGTAAAGATCGTCTGCAGGTATCAGCAATACCGGGCTGTGGGGAGAATCCTCGAACGTCTCAGAACCGGAAAGACACCCTTTGAACGTAGTGGAGTTATCTGGCATACTCAAGGCTCAGGGAAGTCCCTGACTATGGTGTTCCTGATCAAGAAACTGCGGGATACGGATGATCTGAAGGATTACAAAGTGATCATGGTCAATGATCGGCTGGACTTGGAAGATCAGCTTTCGCACACCGTGACTTATACAGGAGAAAGCCTCACGCTGATTGAGCACAAAAGGGATCTGGATAAGCTGAAGAATACCAGTTCCAATTTGAACATGGTGATGCTGCACAAGTTCCTGATCAGTGGCTCTGTCTCAGCAGAATCGCTTTTGGCAGCGGGGATTGTACCGAAATATGAAGAATTCCCGGAGCTGAATACCAGTGAAAGGATATTATTGCTCATTGATGAAGCACATCAGGATCAGGGTGGCGAGATGGGCGATAATCTCTTCCTGGCTTTTCCTAATGCGGTCAAGATCGCCTTTACCGGCACTCCGCTACTCACAGAAAGGCATAAGCAGAAGACCCATGAACGCTTTGGCAGCTTCATCGATGTGTATAAGATGAATGACTCGGTAGCAGACAGAGCCACGGTGGACATTCTCTACATCGGTAGAACCAGCCAGGACAAGCTTACCGATGCTGAGATGTTCAAGCGTGAGTTTGAAGATATGTTCAAAGAACGCAGTGAAGAAGAGCGGCTGGAGATACAAAAACGCTATGGCACAGAGATGGCTTATCTGGAATCCAAAGAGAGAATCCGGGCTATCTCGGAAGATATCATCGAACACTATACTCAGGAAATCCTCCCAAACGGCTTAAAAGGGCAGGTGGTGGCGAGTTCTATCGTCGCGGCATGTCGGTATAAGTATGAGCTAGAAAATGCGCTAAAACGGCTAATATCGCGTGAGGAAGCAAAAGCTGATACTGAGCGGGATGATGAACTGCTGAAACAGATGAAATTCATCAAGATCTGCACAGTGGTTTCGATGATGGACAATAACGAGCCGGGTTATGTATCGATGGCTCGCAGACAGGCTCAGGATATGGATGCGGTGGAGAGCTTCAAGAAGGACTTTGACTATAGTAAACCGGAAAGCGGTGTGGCGATCCTCTGCGTCTGCGACAGGCTTTTGATGGGCTTTGACGCTCCGATCGAGCAAGTGATGTACCTGGATAAGAACCTGAGAGAGCATCGGCTGATGCAAGCCATTGCCAGAGTGAACCGTACCAAAGTGATGAAAAGCGGATACGTAAAAGAGCATGGCATCCTGGTGGATTACTTTGGAGTGGCATCGCATCTGAAGGAAGCTCTGGCTATCTTTACTGATACCGATGTGCAAGAACTGAATGATCTGAGCGCCTACTTCCGGGGATTGGACAAAGAGATTCCGGTATTGGAATCCCGCTATAGAAGGCTGATTCATTTGTTTGCAGATAAAGGCATAATCCGCATTGAGGCTTTTTTGCATCAGAGAATCGGAGATAATGAAGAGGAATGGGAACTGGTGGAGGATTGCCTACAATTGGGTGCTGATGTGAAGTTCCGGGCACAGTTCGACACTTATCTGAAAGCCTTCTTTGACAGTCTGGAACTGCTATTTAATGCGGCAATGGCGAGAGATTACTATGTTCCAGCAAAGAGATTGGGTTATCTGATGATGCGCATGCGGAACCGCTATCACGATCCCACCATGGACTTGAAATGGGCAGGGGCTAAGGTGCGCCGATTGATCGATAAATACCTCATTTCAGAAGGAATCAATCCCAAGATTGCGCCAGCTAAACTGCTATCTGATGAGTTTCCTAAGCAGATGCGTGATCATAACAAAACCGGTAAAGCCAAGGCGTCTGAGATGGAACATGCCATCCGCTGGCACATCAAAGTAAATATGGAGAAAGATCCTGCACTCTATACGGGATTCCATGAGCGGCTGCAAAAGATTCTGGATTCTTATAAGGAACACTGGGATAGGATCATCGAGGAACTCACCAAGCTGAGAGAAGATATTAGCAAAGGCAGAGCTGATGAAACGGGCATCGTGGATAGTCCTGTGATGCCATTTCTGGACTTGATGCTGATGGAAGCAGGGATAGCAGTGGACAGCAAGGAAGCAATTGATACTGCCAAGCTGTCAGAATTCATTTATAGCAGGATCAAAGAATCACTCTCGATACCCAACTTTTGGCAGAAGCCCAATGAACGCAGACGCTTGGAAGGTGATATCAGGGACGAACTGGAATACTGTGGAATAGAGCCTTTGCAGGAAGTGGCAGCCAAGCTGACGGTAGAGCTTATCAATCTGGCTCACCAACGGGAAGCAGAGGTGAAGGGTTCATGAGCCTCGATTATAAGATTATGGTGAAACATAGTAAGCGAAAGACGGCATCGATTTACATCGAAAGGGATGGTTCCATTACTGTGATAGTACCACTCGAAACAAGCGATAGTGAGGTGCAGAACCTGCTAAGCAAGAACGAGTATAAGATACACAGATATCAGGCAAAGCGTGCGCTCCTGAATGAGAAAGCGATCAAGCGGGAGTTGGTGAATGGGCAGTCCTTCCTCTATCTGGGCAGGAATTACTATCTGCAATATAGCGATGAGGTTGAGGGCATTCAGTTCAGAGGCAGGCATTTTTATGCTCCTGAAGGATCTGAGGATAAGTTGAGGGATATGTTCAAAGAGTTCTATCGCCATCGTGGAAAGGTGTTTATCCAACCCAGAGTGCAACGCTTTGCACAGATGATGGGGATCAGTGTGGAATTGGTCTCTATCATCGATCTGAAGAATAGATGGGCATCATGTTCAGTTAAAAGACCCAAGGTCAATTTCAATTGGAAGATCATGATGGCGCCTGTGAGCGTGATCAACTACCTGATTGTGCATGAACTGGCTCATTTCAAATATAAGAGGCACAGTAAGGACTTCTGGAATGAAGTGGATAAGATCGTCCCGGATTATCAGAAGCAGGTGCAGTGGCTAAAGGAATATGGAGCGGGGTTGGATGTGTAAAGATGTTGAGTTGAAGTATGGTATATCTAAGCATTCCTGATTTAAAGTATGTCCAATGGCTATCTAAAAGCAGTACAAAGATTAGCTCTTCAGATGGCGTACCGATTGAATTGTGGGATTTAAATCACCAACATGACGACACTATATTATCAGAGTGGGCAAAACACTTCAGAAACCATTATTGTTTAGATTCTATGATTGACTGTCTTCGAGATGGGACAGGACTATCAAGAAAAGACTATCTGATAAACATGATATTCCCTGATAATAAAGAAGATTTTGGGCCGATCACTAGATCAGGAGATTTTGGGGAGATCATTGTCGCAGATTGGTTGGAGTATTTAAAGAATTATTGGGTTCCCAGGTCTAGATATGCGAACAAGGCAACAAGAAATGAATCTGTAAAAGGCAGCGATGTGATCGGTATAAAATTCCATAGTCAAGGATCATTCTCAATCAAGGACGAGTTGACAATTTGTGAGGTAAAAGCCAAGCTCAGGAGCACTAATTCCGATAATCCAATCCAGAGGGCTATAGATGACTCAATTAAGGACAATGAAAGGATTGGGCTTTCTCTCAATGCACTCAAAAGACATCTCATCGAGGATAATCTAGATTCTGAAGCAGACAAAGTAAAAAGATTTCAAAATCCGATCAAGTCTCCATATAAAAAGACATTCAATGCAGTAGCTGTGTTTTCTAACTCAACCTATTCAGACGAATTTGTTCATAATGCTAGTGTCGTTGCTCATCCTAACTCAGAACATTTACATATAATTGTCATTAAAGGTGAGAACTTAATGGAATTAGTACATCACTTATACGGTAGGGCCGCTGATGAAGCCTGATAGAGAGTCAATTAGAGTACTAAGTATGACTCGATCTCAAGCAAAGATGCTTGAGTTCAACACTCCTAAAGAAGACTGGTTACACCCAGACAGGGATTTGTCTGAGCTGTTAGTTCTTACTATAGGTATACTAGGTGACATTGCTGCCATGGTTAATCGGGAAGGTCCAGATTCTACGGATTACCTAGCAGAGAATGTATCTCTTTTTGCTGCGAAATACTTTGATGCATTTACAAAATCAGGATTGAATAATTCTAATAATGACTTCTTAAGGTTGTTAGCCTCAGCTACATTCTATCTATGTAAGATGCCAGGAAATTCAATATCAATTGCTAACAAGTTAGATTATTCTGAAGGTATTGCAGATGAAGGCTTTGGACATATTCTTCTATGGACTATCAAAAGCGATTACAAAAAGAAAATCAAGCTAAGAGACAACAAGTATTCTAAGATCTTACTTGATTTTATGGATTGCGTGTCATACTATTTCGCATCAGGCATAAACGGACAACAAGTGATATCTATAGCGTCAATGATTAGATCCTTGGCTTATGAATGTGGCAGTGACTCGATACTTCTATTAGCTGAAGTGATAGTTGCAGTTATTCGTATAAAACTCAGCCTTTCAAGTTGGAATAGACTCCCACTGTATTCTGGGTTACCTATAGAATCATGGTCCCCAGCTCTAAAGAAAGATTCTGCGATTAAGGAACTTTGGCCAGCACAAGTTATTCTAGGAGAAAATGGTTTATACTTGGGAAAGTCAGCCATAATCCAAATGCCAACAAGCGCAGGAAAAACAAAGGCTGTTGAACTAATTATTCGAAGTGCATTTCTTGCCGATCGATCTAATCTCACCGTAGTAATTGCACCGTTTCGGGCATTATGCCACGAAATACACGATGATCTTATCAAGGCATTTTACGGCGAGAATGTCATCATTGATGAGTTATCCGATGTACAACAGAAAGACTATACTATACATCAGGGTCAAACCAAGACTATTGTAGTACTCACACCTGAGAAGTTTCTTTTTGTTATAAGACATTCACCTGAGGTAATGCCTCTAATAGGGCAAGTAATCCTCGATGAGGGCCATCAGTTTGATAATGGTGAAAGAGGAGTGACGTACGAATTATTGTTATCCTCAATTCAGATTCATATACCCAGTACTGTCCAAAAAGTTCTTATCTCTGCAGTTATTAGCAATGCAGAAGAAATCGGTAGTTGGATTGGAGAAAACAGTGTTATCATCGATGGTAAAAGCTTATTGCCTACAATCAGATCCATAGGATTCATGAGCATAAATCCAAAGGGTACTGCAGTTCATTACATGTCAGACAATAATATTGAGCAAGAAGAGTTTTATGTTCCTCGAGTGATAAAATCTGTTACTCTGGATAAAATCGGAGAAGAACAAAAAAAAAGATTGTTTCCTGATTTTTCGCAGAAATCTCCAGCAAGCGATATATCTCTTTACTTAGGGTTGAGACTAGTAAGAGAAGGTCCAGCTGCTATTTTCTGCGAGACAAAACCTTCTGCGAACAAAATTATAAAACGTGTTGTCGAACTAATAGACCGTGGGGCATCTCACCTTGCTGAGGCTTGTATATCAGGCGATGCTTCACATAATGAAGTTGGGAAGTTGCATCGGCTCATTTCACTAAACATTGGAGAAGACTCTTATATTTCTCAAGCCGCAGCAGTTGGAGTCTTCCTTCACCATGGAAACATTCCACATGGAATCAGAGCAGCTACAGAGCTTGCTTTGAGAAACGGGTTAGCTCGTCTTGTTGTTTGCACGTCTACTTTGGCGCAAGGTGTAAATTTACCTATTAGATATCTCATTCTATCTAGTCTATATCAGTATAAAAGGAATAATGTATCAGTTAGAGATTTTCACAATTTAATTGGTCGGGTTGGAAGATCAGGCAAACACACAGAGGGGAGCATATTGCTTGCAGATCCAAAGTTGTATGCGGCTAAAAAAATCAGGGGGAGGAAATGGTTTGACGTAAAAAAACTGTTTGATCCGAGCAATAGTGAGAGATGCGTAAGTCTCTTAATCTCCTTCTTTGATCCTCTTAAGTCTAAAGATCGAAGTAAAGAGCATAACATTGACTGTATAGAATTCTTGAAGGCGTTTTATGAAGATCGCAACATAATAATAAGAATTGCCGAAGAAATTGAAGAGAGTAACAGAGACAAAGGTTTTGAACTAGAGGATGTAATAGATCAGTTAAATTGGAAGATATTCATAGTAAGCTCTGTAGAAAGCTTCCTTCTGTCTCATGAGACTGATGACCCCAGTATCTCAGCTAACGATGTTACGACTCTGGCATCCCATACACTTGCTTATCATCAATCTTCTGAATTGGATAAATCAAGAATTCTGCACTTATTTTCACTAATATATCAAAACACTCTCAAAGCTATCATTGATAAAGACCATAGGATAGTATATAGTAAAACTATGAATGGTGTTTATCACGCTGCTGAGATAGAACAATGGCTGCGAAGCAATATTGAGGATATCTCTAGTGCTGGTGGCATAGGTGAATTGCTAGATTTACTATTTCCTATGTTAGTGTCTCAATCATCAACATCCTGCAACAAGTACATATGTGAAAATGGCTTGATTCTGCATCTTGTTCGCTTATGGATTGAAGGATCAGCTTATTCAATAATACTCAGTCAGGCAGAGAAAAACAGACTAAGAATAAAGTATGGAACTTCGGCAAGAAAGCCGAACATATTCGATATTGTAGATATCTGTGATAATGTTTTTTCTTATAGATGGTCGATGATTATAGGAGACGTTATTGAGTTGCTAAACCTATTATCTCATGAAGGTATACCCTCAATCCAAAGTAGGTTGTCCGTTCTTCAGAAATTTCTTAAGTATGGGCTATCGAACGGTGCTGCAATTGCTTTGTATGAGTTAGGATTTGCTGATCGTATAGTAGCATCAGATATTGCAAACTATCTGAGGATCGAGGAAGATGATAGAGAAAGTGTTATTAAACAATTGAGGATGAAGGGTCATTTGCTAATTGAATGTGTATCTCAGTACCCTATGTTTTTTAAGCAAATTGCGCAGGGGTTACTAAGACATGCAGCAATTCACTAACATGGATGTGATCCCACTAGATACTTCTAGCACCCGATCATCGGTTGGAGTTGTATAATGTGCTCGCATTTCAGGCACAAACAGCAAAGCAAAGACCTCTGGAATGAAGTGGATAAGATAGTCCCGGATTATCAGAAACAGGTGCAGTGGCTGAAAGAATATGGGTGTGATTGGATGTGTAGAATCATGGAGATTTTGGGGATAATATGATTGACCTATCTTTTGTAATATCTCCTGAGCTTATTTCACTTAGGTTTTTATAAGCATAGTAAGAAAGGATTATACATGAAACAAATGCTAGACCTATTGCAATATCCACATGCAGTGGAAGCCAATATCACGATCTCGGATAAACTGCTAACAGGGGTTCTCAAGACATATGTGAAGCTCGCTTTATTGCAAGACATTAGTTGTACAATTGGAAAGGGCACGCTAGAGATTCAATTAGCTGTGGGAGTTCTGAAGTTCGCCAAGCACTTCACGATTGAGGTGGAGATAGAAGACTTGGTTATAGAAGAAAACCAATGTCTCTTGACCCTCAAAGTGAAGAGTAAATCTCTCTCGGTTGTAACTTCGGTTCTGAACCTACTGGGAAAGAGCTTTGTTTCGTTTATAAAGTTTCAGCAAAATCGTTTGTACGTTGATCTGTCTCAGCAAAAGGAAAGCTTCTTGATAAAACAGCCCATTGCTTTACGTAATGAGCTGAAACAGGTGAGGATAAGTAAACCACTATTGACACCTCATCATCTACGTTTAACAATTTCAAAGGAGTAAAACAGTGAGATTGAGCAGGTTTGATTTGTGTGGGATACCGAGCATGCAAGTATTTATTCTATATACCCCTGATTTGTCCATAGGGCATGATATGTATGAGTTATCTTGAAAAAGAAATTGATAATTGGGGAGTATGATGCGAAATCAAGCTCTTTATAGACAATGGCAGATGCTGCACTTGATCAACCAGAATCGTCTGACGGGCATATCGAAAGGCGAACTGGCTGAATACTTCAAAGTCTCAAAGAAGACGATTGTGCGAGATATCACCAACCTCTCCTCTAGTGGATTTCCTATCTACGAAGATCAGGATGCTGATCGAGAAAACCAGGTTTTCTACTATTTTGTGCAAAACTACCGCATCCCAGATTATACATTAACCTATGACGACATCATGAACCTGAGCCTAGCTTCCAAACTGTATGCTGAATCTAATCTTATCACTGGCGAGGGAGTTCGTAACCTTATTCGTAAGATAGATACCAACCTTGATAAATCTATCCTGAAATTCTATAAAGATGTCCAGAAAGCCATTATCAGCGATTCAACCGGAGTAATTGAAGACAAGGATGGAAATACTGAAAACCTGAATCTGCTGATCAAAGCCATCTTGAACTATAAAAAAGTCTCTTTTGACTATTACAGTGTTCAGAACCAAAAACACAGCCATAAAGAAGTGTCACCACTCAGTATCAAGTACTTCAATCACAATTTCTACTTGGCTGGCTATTATAAAAAGATAGACCAAGTAATCGTCTTCGCCATTAACAGAATAACTGATTTGGATATATCTGCATCCCCTCAGAGTGAAGTAGATTTCGATTCCGAAGTTTATTTCAATAGCGGATTTGGCATTTATACTGGGGATGTGTTTGAGGTTAAACTTCAGTTCTTTAGTCCGACTTCTGATTATATCGCAGAGCGAATCTGGCATCCGAAACAAACTATTGCCAGACAACAAGATAATTCTATCATCCTAGAATTGCCTGCAAATTCAATCAGCGAAATGAAGAAGTTTGTGCTGAGTTATGGGGCAAATGTTAAGGTGCTGGAGCCGGTAAGTTTGATAAATTCGATAATGTGTGAAGTTCAATTGGTTAGAGAACAATATGATAATTCTCTATAGAAAAGTCCAACCCTCATGCCATCTGGCTGCACAGTCCCAAGTAAGGAAAGGAATTAATAATGCAAGTGTTTAGCGAACAATGGAAAACTCAGGCTGCATGTTTAATCACCAAATGCATTGATAAGCGAGACAAAATGCAAAAAGATGAGTTCATAATAAATCAACTTGTTCCCATAATAAAAGCAGTTAAATCACTTATAAGTAGCGAAATAGTTACAACCGATCATGATAAATCAGCATTGCCTGACAGAGTCAAAGATTTGTTTGAGAATTGCACTGAGAAGCTACTCCAAGAAAGATCAAATCAATCTATAAAAAATATGTGTGTCACGGTCGCACAACAGGGAGAAAGAAAATCTATGGATAATTACGGTAATATGGACGAAAACCAAATAGCCCTTAGTAAGTACAGAGAGCTAATGAGTTTTTTTGAAAACAGGAGCTTTTACAGGGAGTTTAAGGAAGCTCTCGATAATAACTTTGAAGTTATGCTAATGGCACCAATGAGTTCTGGTAAATCAACACTTATCAATGCAATGCTAGGATTAGACTTACTTCCAACTGCTAACCAAGCATGTACTGCTATGGTTACTCGCATTGAGGATAATGATGCCATGAAAACATACAAATGCAGGGCTGCTTTTGGAGATAATATAAGCTCCTGGCAAGTAGCCTCGCCCCAGCTTCTGAAAGAGTGGAATTCAACGGACGAGTGTAAGCTTGTTGAAATCGAAGGGAACCTACCATTCGTCAGGAATACTGGTGCTAGATTGGTGCTATATGATACTCCAGGCCCAAATTACTCATGTGATGGAAGGCACGCTAATACGCTATCCAGAGCTCTTGTTAATCACCAATTTGGAGTAATCGTTTTTCTTCTAAACGCGAATAATCTTGGGACAGATGATGAGAGAACGATGCTTAATCAGATATTGGAGACAAAGAAGTCAAATAAGAAATTTGATAAAAGAACTCTATTTGTTATAAGCAAAGCCGATCAATTTGATGAAGAGGATGGAGAGAGTTTAAAGAAAATCACCCAAAAAGTAAGAAAATACTTGTTGGGAATTGGCTTTAGAAGTCCCAAAATACTCCCGATTATGGCTGAAGCTGCGCTATTAGCAAGAAAACTCTCGTGTGGCGCAAAATTGAGTAAACATGAGCAGTTAGACCTTGTTAAGTATATAGATCAAATCAAGTCCTATCCCAAACTTGTGCTCAACTCTACGATAATTGGTAAGGATATCAAGGATATGATAGAAGAAGGTATTGATGGGCATGGAAAGGAAGTAAACCAGAATAGTGATGATACCAGAAAATTCACTATCCGAAATGATGTTTGTGTATCGAGAGCAGAACTGAACAGATTCCTCTATTCGACTGGTCTACATACTCTTGAAGTATATTTTGAACATCTAATCGTTCAGAATGCACTTCCTAAGACTATGATACGAGTTTCAAGAGTGTTAAACAAGCACAAAGCGAAAAGCTTATACCAATGGATAAATAACAATCAAGGAGATAAACATGACTCAGATTAAGCTTGTTCACAACCCGTATTTAAACAAAACTGATATTGCGATTAACAATGAGAAGTTATCGGATGGACCCCTTAATGAATTGGTTAATGGAAAGCGAATGCAGGTTTGGTTGGCAGAATTCATCCCGCATATGATCGACTATTGTAATGATGATTCTTATGAAATTAACTTCATGGGAATCGAACAGGATTTTAATGATTTGGTCGAGGTAGCGAAGTCCTACAACTATAAGATAAAGTTGGTGCACCTTTCAAAAGAGCAGGCAAATCCAGACCAAAAGACAACACTCTTAAAACAACTGTTTGAAAAAGCTAAGCAAGGGCCAATAGATGACTTTAAAACAGATGAAATTGACCATGCTTTTAACAAAGCACTCAGTCCTGAATTTGAAATTTGTGTTGTTGCTACAATGAGTGCTGGCAAGTCTACACTTATTAATGCTATCTTGGGAGAAGATATCCAACCATCTGAGAATAGTGCTTGCACTGCAACTATTACAACTATTGCTGATTATGATAATATGGACTACTTTCAAGGTCGAATATGCGATGGAAACGATACCAAAGACTGGATAAAGGTTAACAAAGAGATATTGAAAGAATGGAATGATGACAAAGTCCCATTGATCGAAATACGCGGTAACATCCCTATGATTAAGTCAGATAACATCCGTCTTGTTCTCGTAGACACACCAGGCCCGAATAATTCCATGAATTCTCAACACAGGGAATGCACTTTGAGTGCAATTAAAGACGATCAGAAGCCTTTGATTCTTTATATACTAAATGCCACCCAATTAAGCACAACTGATGATCAAGCCCTTCTCAACATTGTGTCCCAAGAAATGATGAGGGGGGGTAAGCAATCGCATGATAGATTCATGTTTGTAGTAAATAAAATTGATGAATTTGATTCAGAAAAAGAAGACATCCAATCTGGTCTTTCTAAAGTCCGCAAGTATCTTGAAAGTAATGGTTTACCCAATCCAAACATTTACCCCGTATCAGCAAGATTATCCAAATTGATTCGTGAGTTTCAAAACGGGACTAACCTTACAAGGCAAGAAAAGAAGGACATGGAGAGTGGGATTGAAATTTTTAATGAAGTGCAAGAAATGGGCATGGAACAATATATGCCACTTAGTCCCACAGTTAGTAAAGCCGTCAATAAACGAATAGCCCAAGCTATGAAAGATAATGATGCATATTCACTGGCTATGCTTAACAGTGGTGTACCGATAATAGAGGAAGTTATTCAAGAATATCTCGTAAAATATGCCTTGCCAGCAAAAATATTTGATGCAAAGATGTCTTTTGAACACATCCTGAGAAAGCATGAGACTCTGGCAAATCTTGACGCTGAGCTACGTAAGAGCATTGGTAATATCGAACTGGTCAATAGAAATATTGAGGATATCCAGGACAAACTACATAAGGGTAAAGAGGCTAAAAAGTTTAAAACTCAATTAGCGGGCTATTCTTGGAAGAAATCAAAAGAGTATGCTGATAAGGTAAGAAAAATTGAAATTGACTTCAATAGGAGTCTGAACGATTTCCAAAAGCAACTTGGAACCGATGAAGTAAGCCCCAAAACTGCTGAAGTGTTAATGAAAGGGATCACAACACAAGCTACGTATGTGATTAGTAGTATCCAATTAGAACTAGACAAAATGATTCAAGATGAAGTATTGTCCAGAATCAATGACCTGAAAGAAGATTACAATAAGTACGTCAGAGACCTGATCGGTGATATTGGCGATGTTTCTCCAACCATAAAAGCACTGGCTAAATCTGCCCAACTCATTTTAGATACCGGTAGAATGATACAAGAAGTGAAGGAGACCAGAAGAGTAATTACTGGAGGACACTATGAAAGAAAGTGGTTTTCATCATGGAATCCATTTACGCTATTTTCATCAAAAGAGTGGGTTAATGAATATGAGAATAAGGAAGTAATAAATCCTAATTCACTTTATCAGAACTTCGCTAATGAAATACGAGCTGCACTAGCAGAAAATGAGAAGCAAGCAGAAAAAGTGTCATCCGAACAGGTTGAAGAATGTAAGATCAAGTTCATTCAGCAGATGGATAGCATCGATAAGCAGATTGATACAATGTTACAAGAGATGAGGGAGAAAACTTCATCCAAGGAATCTCTTGAAGCATCTTTGAAGAATAACGAAGCTAAGATAGACTGGCTTCATAGTTTTCAGACTGAATTAGATAATGTCTTAGCAATTTAATCACAAGGAGTAAGGAGTATCACATGAATCAGTATTTCGACTTAATCAAAGCGATTGACGATGCTAATATTCCGTTAGCCAGATCTATCATCATCGGATATGCAAATCAATCTGTTAAAAAAATCACAGGAGCTTTGGATGTTGTCAATTCAAGGACTCTGAATATTTTTGAACCCAATGATGAATTGCTATATCCTATAAATTCAGATGTAACATCTTGGGACGAAGACTACTGGCATGGATTGACAAGTGATATGATGCATAACTTCTCCAAAGAGAGGTTAAAACATCTATTCGAGGTAGTAAAAGCCATGAAGGCAAAGCCAGAGATAGTTAAAGCCCACGATGTATTGTTAGATGATGCTGTTAAGCAAAAACTTGATGTGCTAATACATGAAAGCAATCTTGAGCGCTTAAGATCAGAGCTGGTCGGTATTCTGAATGTAGAAGCAAAGAAGGCACTTAAGGCATTCATTTATTCAGTTGAGAAAAAACCAGAACTATTGCAGAATCACGATGAGGACTTGTATCCCATAGATGATAATGAAAACTCATGGGATGATAACTACTGGCACGGGCTTACAAGCGATATGATGCATAACTTCTCCAAAGAGAGGTTTGAGCATATGCTAAAAGTTAGGCAATATCTTGATAGAGAAGATGTTCAGGATACATCGCCTCAAGAAGAGAGTGTCCGCTCGAACGAGAATGACGACAAGTCGACTGAGGGCATGGGTAAGCAAGATAACACTCTCACCTATATTCTGATTGCAGCGGGGATTGTGATAGCTATTCCTGTTGTTTTATGGCTACTTTTCAAAAGTTAGGTGGAGGAATAATGACTGAGAATAAGATCGTCTCTATTCGCACTAAACGTAGTGAAATGGCAGCTGAAGCGGCAAATATGTATAACATTGCTTATGACTTGGTAAACAAAACATACCTCAATAAGATTGATGCCATGAAAATAGTTCCTATGAGAGATTCAGGGATCGAAATCAGAAATTCTATGAATTTCCGATTAGTCGAGATCACGAGGATAGTGCATGACGATAAAAAAAGTGCCTTAGAAAATCTGTTGAACGTATTGGCTACGCTTCACCCCGATTATACTGTAGCTTTGATTATCAAATCAAATAGCGGTGAAACGCATTTTTACATGGGTATTCGTTCGTCTACCCAATCCAAACCTGCTTCAAGTGGCATTAAGCTATTGGAGCAAGCCCTTGAAGGGAATTTTCCTGGTTCTGACCACAGATCCTTAAAGGAAAACGAAATTAACTCAATTCTCGACACAGCAGATATGCGGAAAGTAACTCAAACATGGGCTATCGGGTCAACTTCATTCATACCTAGTCTTAAACATGATGATAATGGTCAGTTTACTCAGGGTTTAGAAAGATTTATCGATGCGATGTATGGCAAGGAATACACTGCTATGATTTTGGCTGAACCAGTTAATCACGACCAACTTACATCATTACAATCTGGATATGAAAGCATGGCCACCACCCTTTCACTGTATCAAAAAACTCAACTCAGTATGAGTATTAACGAATCTCAAGCTGTTACCGAATCTATAACAAAAGGGGTTACTGAAACATTATCAAAAAGCGTCACATTATCCCAAAGCTTCACCCAAGGCTCTTCCGTGTCTAAGAGCGATACTGAAGGAAAATCGACCAATCGAGCAGCAGTGGGGGCTGGAATTGGTGCTACTTTAGGAAAAGTAGGTGGCCCTATAGGAATGTTAATCGGCGGTGCAATTGGAGGCATGGTTGGAGGCTTAATGGGGGAGAAAAATGAATCACACACTGAATCATTGTCCTCAAATGAAAGCAACACTGGTGGAGAAAGTAATCAAACCGGTAATTCTAAGGCTGAATCTATAAGTGACACAAAAGGAAGCACTCAAACCTCCGGGGAGAGTGAATCAATCAGTCTTGAACAGCACAATAAAGGTGTTGAGAGAATGCTATCGAAGATTGATCAACAACTCAAGCGCATTGATGCTTCGAGATCATATGGTATTTGGAACGCTTCGTTTTACATATTATCTGATAACACTGAATCGGCACACACAGCTTGTTCATTATTTAAGGGAATGCTCAAAGGTAACGAAAGCGCTGTTGAAGATTCAGCAATAACTATATGGAATCAGAAACAAGATGGTACACGACAGAATACTCTCGATTATTTTGAAAACGTAATTCACCCTCGATTTGTTATGGGTGATACTGATGTTGTTAATAAGGTCAACGTTACCCCCTCTTCACTTGTGTCAGGTAAAGAATTGTCTCTATTGATGAATTTCCCGCGGAAATCGGTATGCGGACTTACTGTAATTGACGGTATAAGCTATGGAAGGGAACCTCGAGTTTTGGAGATAAATGGTATTCCATCTGAGTACGGCTCAAAGGACTGTTTAACTCTTGGAGTTGTCAGAAATCTTTTCAAAGACTATACCCACAAAGTTAAGATAACACTTGATAACATGGTTTATCACACCTTAGTAACTGGTACAACAGGGGTAGGCAAGACAAATACCATCAAAGTAATAATAAATAACATCGGAAAAGGAATCCCATTCTTGGTGATTGAGCCGACTAAAAACGAGTACAAGGAGTTGGTTTATCTATCCAACAAAGATACCTCCATTCGTTACTATCAAGCCGGCAAAGGCAACAAAAACAGCTCTTCAGAAAATTGTTTGAGATTGAATCCGCTTGTATTTCCACAAAACGCAGATATAACAATCAATGAGCACATTGATAGGATTTGCGCGCTATTTAATGCTGCTTTCCCGATGTATGCTGCTATGCCACAGGTTCTTGAAGAAGCTATTATTCAAGCTTACGAGAAGTGTGGATGGGATTTGTCAACTTCAAGTAACATTAAAGAATCACCTGTTTTCCCCACTCTCCTGGACGTTGCCGAACTAATACCAATGATAGTAGAAGATGCAGGATATGAGTATGAATCAAAAAGTACTTATATCGGAGCATTGACTACAAGATTGAAGTCCCTCTGTAGGGGTAGCCTGGGCTATACATTTCTGGTAAACACAAACCAGGAAACCTCTGCTTCAGAGCTGTTTGACGAATCATGTGTTATTAATCTTAGTTCAATTGGCTCATCTGAAAAAAAATCCATACTCATGGGTTTACTATTGATAAGGCTATATGAGCATCGAATAACGCAACCCCAAACTGAAACTGACGAACTAAAGCATCTGATGATACTAGAAGAAGCTCATCATCTTCTTAAAAGGGTATCCAAAGACCAGTCTCAGGAAGGCAGCAATCCCCAGGGACAAGCAGTAGAGTACCTTGGTAATATGCTAGCAGAGATGAGAGCATTCGGACAAGCTATGCTAATAGTTGATCAGTCTCCATCAGCCCTGGATGACTCAGTACAACGCAATACCAATATTAAGATTGCCTTCCGTGCTCCATTCGAAGATGATCGCAAAATAATAGGTGGTGCGCTTAATTTGGATGATAAGCAAATGCGCTCATTGGCATCACTTGAAAATCATACAGCACTGGTAAAACAAAATGATTGGTTAGAGCCTATCCTCTGCCACTTCGATAAATTCACAAAACCAACGGATTGTAAAAATCCTGATTATTCGCTTCAAATTGATAAAAATCGAAAAGCCACAACAGCATTGTTATGCATGTTGCTGGGTAGCAGATTTCCTGATAACAGTGTTTTACCGGAAGTTAGTGTTGACAACGAAGAACTAAAGAATTGGCTTAACGACAATGTTCTCGAGCCAGCAAAGAGAGAATCACTCATGGATTTTATCGAGAATCCAGTAAATGATTATGAATTAGTTAGAATGATTCCAATACTTTTTGCAATACCGAAACTAGAAGGTATTGTCTATGATGCTCTTACATACCTCCAGACATCGACAAGCATAATCAATAACATTCAAGCAAAGATCAAGCTTCTCACTTTGTTCAAAGACCCTCCAGTATTAAAGGAAATTGCACATACTCTATTAGTAGCATTTAGGACCGAGAAAGCCGAGATTGTTGATGATAAACTCTTGGAAGAAGCTCAAGTGGAGGAGGATTAAATGGTAACAGGAATGGAATCAGTTAGCAAAGTTGAGAGAGTTAAGCCTGAAGCAACTGCCAAACCAGAGAATATCTATGGTAAAATAATAGGAGAGTTGCAGAATCCGCAAAAACTCGAATATGAGCTAAGAAAAGTTCTTCAAGAAAACCCCAAACTTCTTGACCAATATAATAAAGCTCTTGAATCAGGAAACCACGTTCAAACTGCTCTTGTTCGTGGCAAGATCATGGAAAAAGTAGTTGAAAATGTCTCAAATTCCCATTTTGATAATGTCAAAACGCAAGCACCAGTCATCTCAGAGAAGGGCAATAAGCATGTAACTGACATCACTGGTGATGCGAAAGATAGAATCACTTTCTCTGGGCATCGTAATGATCAAGTTATCGGTGGGGAGAAAGTTAGTGTGGAACTTAAAGCTGGTGGACAGAATTATCTGGAGAGGGAACTAAGGGGGCACGGAAGGGAACAAGCATCTGCCCATGAAGGCAAATCAGTAATATTAGTAACAAAGGACTTCAAAGATTTACCGATTCACAAGCAAAATGATCTTCGGAGTATCAATAGAGAACAAAACACTACTATCATTGCTGGATTACCTAGAGTATCTGTTATCGATAATTGCATAAGTAAATCACTAAGTAACCAAAAATGAGAACGTCATTGTTAAATCAAACGGAATCTTGACCAGAATAGAACTGACAGAGATTTCAAAGTGTTTCATCAATACAAAGTTTGAATACAGTATTAATCTTTGATGCAGTAATTCGAATTGGACTGAGCTGTTTATTGGTTGAGATTAACTAACCAAAGATACTCCCATCCAGCTATCGTTTTACCAGACCACTTTCGATGGCTGGATGGACAGTCTGTATCCTTAGCAGACACAATGGAATCTAAAGCTTCACGACAAGCTCCTATTGTCCACTCGTCCAGATGTCAGGGATTTAAAATGATTTTACATCGGAAATCCAACTGCTATCTTACTCATGCTATCTAACCAA
>CALLHY010000052.1 GCA_938009275.1 uncultured bacterium | reverse complement strand
TCGCGACCCTCTCAGTTAGTGAGAGGGTCGTGAGAGGGTCGCCATACGGTGAAGAGGATAAGCTATAGGCAAGCAGTGAGATATAAGAATGTTTGGTGAATGTGAAAATAAATGTGAAAATAATGAGGGAAAATGGTTTGAAGAATAGGGGTTCTACAATTAACAGAAAGACCTGAAAAGTGTTGTTGGAGAGTGAATACACTACAACCTGACAAGGAAATCTGCAAATTGTGCAGCGATAGCAGCAAACCCTTTGCTTTATCCCCTAGCAAAGCTTATACTATAGACAAAGTTTAGTGTGATGGAGAGTAAATGAAACACTTATTTGTAACCCTGTTATTTTTATTATTTTTAGCTGCGCTTTCTGCCCAGGCTGGTTTATTCGGTTTATCCTATGGTGATAGTTACGAGAAGGCTAAGCAAACACTTACCGAGGATTTCTATGAATATGTGGAAGTGGAGCATAGTGACACATATAGCAGCTTCTATTCGGAGACCAACGATTATGTGGATGTGATAGAGCTGTATTTTGATGACACTTTAGACCAATTGATTTTCTGGCGTATCACATATCGGGAATTGGATGATGATAGCATAATCAGCGCTGTTTTGGACGCGGCCATCAGTGTTCACGGTGAGGATTATGAATTGGGGGAAGATGTAGAAACCTATATTTGGGATTTGGGCGGGGGAAAATACCTATACCTGGGTTATGATGCGGACTGGCTGCCTGTTGCAGAATATTACAACTCCAACTATGCTGAATATTCTAACTTTTACTAAGGATACAATTCGAAAAGCCAATCCCTGTTCATCTGCTGAAGTAGCAGAGGGTTCTTACCTCCTGGCTTGCCATGCTGCTCTCTTCTGGAGTCGAAGCTCTGAATGCTTTGCCTGAGACATGGCTGCCAATTTCCGGAAGTTAAGGGGACTAAACTGCAGTAGTATTTCAAAAACTTACTGGCATAACTTATAAAGCAATTATGGCCAAAATCGGCCGCCCAGAATAGTAACAAATGACTGATGTCTCTTTCTGGAAAGTCTAACCTGCTATCTGAGAAATCAAGCAAGTAGTATCGGCCATTAGATTCCAGAATATTGCCTGGTTGATTGTCAATATGGCACAAGCACTTCCCCTGATTCATGGTTGCAGTGTGGAATGAAGCAATAACCATCGCTAAGCGTTCTGGATCGAATTGAACATCCATATATGGCTTGCCATGTATTCTTTGCAGCTTTATCCACTGAGCAGGTTTAAAGTCTAACAGTTTGGGCGCAGCAGCAAGCTTTAGTCTATATACATCCATCTCTGTGTAGTAGTCCTGTTCGGAATTGAAGTGTTTTACTACCTCACATTCCGAATATTCCAGGAAGTTTTTTACCATCCAAATCAATCCAGCGGAATGCGGATAACCTTGTTTTGAGAGAATAATGGGATAATCAGTTCATTATTTGGTAAGTAGTAAAGCATATCGGCCGCATCTTTTATGTCCTTGTACTTAGCTACAAAGCGGTTTTGTTCTTGAGGAACCTCCACTATCATGTCTTGCTCCCAAGAACTAAAGTAAATACGCCCCAGATCGTCTATGGCAATGCCGTCAAGATTCGAATAAATGGAATCCATAAATGTGGTTACCGATCTGTCAACCGTGCTAAGTGCTAATATGGAAGCCTGGTTGCTAAAGCCCACAATTAACATCTGATTTCGCGGCATGTCGTAAACAATACCGTTCGGGGCTTTTAGCAAGGGGCTAACAACCTTATCTACGGTTTTGGTGTCGGGATTAACAATAAATACACAATTGGCACTGGTGTCAGTTATATACACCAAGCCACTTTTATCCAAAGCTATATCGTTTAACATAACAGCCCCGGTAATCGAAATAACCTGACTGATTGTGGCCTTATCGAGCTGGATAATCTTCAATTCGGTTTGATCGGCAACATATAGCTTATTAGCCTTGGCAATAATGCCCTTGGGAGCGCTTAAACCTTTTTTTAGAAATGGGCTAAACTTTCCGTTAACGTCCATTGATACGATGCTTCCTCCCTTTACATTAGAGACAAGGAAACGCTTACCTAACTCGTCCCAGGCAATGCTTTCAGGGCCGTTTAAGGAACGCAGATTAACCAGGGCAAACCAGGCCAGCACAAGCAAAATAACGGCTGCCAGTAAAATGATTAGATTTCTATTCGGTAGTTTCATGATAGGGTTACTCCTTTAAGCTCCAGGTGCTGCCCCCGGGTGTGTCCTTAATCTCAATGCCAAGCTTAGCAAGATCGTTGCGAATAAGATCGGATAGTGCCCAGTCTTTATCCAGCCTGGCCTTGTTGCGATATGTAATAAACAGCTCTACGAGCGAAGCGGATAAATCCGCTATCTTGGAGCTTAGCCTGCTTTCAATATTGGCAAAAAAGCCGAGAACCTCTCCCAGCTTAACTAATAGCAAAGCAGAATTAATCCTGAGTGCTATGTCTAAGGTAGTGCTCTTTGATATCTTACTAAGTTCAAACAGCACAGCAATGGCTTTAGCAGTGTTAAAATCATCTTCCATGGCTTTGACAAAATCCGCTTCCAAAGCACGAAGTTCGTCATCCAATACTAAATTGTCTGCTCTATGCAGAAGGTAATCTACCGATTTTAGTGCTGCATAGAAGTTTTGCACCGCCCGGTTGGACTCATCGATTAGTTCTCTAGTGAAGTCTATTGGGCTTCTATAATGTTTTGAAAGAAAGAAAAAGCGTATGGCCTCCGCATCGTACTCAGCCAGAATATCGCGAGCAGTAAAGAAGTTTTTCAGGCTTTTGCTCATCTTCTCGCCATCGATGTTCAAAAAACCATTATGCATCCAGTAATTTGCCAATGGTTTTCCGCTTAGTGCTTTTGCTTGAGCCAATTCATTCTCGTGATGAGGAAAAACAAGGTCAATGCCGCCCCCGTGAATGTCGAAGCTCTCTCCTAAATACTTTTGACTCATCACTACACATTCTGTGTGCCAGCCAGGACGACCCTCACCCCAGGGACTCTGCCAGACAGGCTCACCTGGCTTACTCTTTTTCCACAGAGTGAAATCGGTGGCATTTCGTTTGGACATGTTCTCCGCAACTCTAGCTCCAGCAAGCTGCTCTTCGGTTTTTTTGCCGGATAGTGAGCCGTATTCGGTATAGCTTGAAGTGTCGAAGTAAACATCGCCATTAGACTCATAGGCAAAACCATGTTTCACAAGAGCATCGATATATGCAATAATCTCATCCATAACCTCTGTTGCCCTGGGCTGGTGTGTTGGCTTCTTTATGCCAAGCTCGGCGCAATCTTGCAGAAAGGCTTTGGCATACTTGTCGGCTACATCTTGGAAGCTAATCCCTTCTTCGTTGGCTTGGGCGATTATCTTGTCGTCGATATCCGTGATGTTTTGAACATAGGTAACATCATAGCCCCGATACAAGAAATAACGATGGACAACATCGAAAAAGATGAAGGCTCTGGCATTGCCAATATGGAAGTAGTTATACACCGTTGGTCCGCAGGCATATAGACTTACCTTTCCTGGGTGAAGCGGGATGAATTCTTCTTTCTTTCGCGTTTGTGTGTTGTAAATTATCAATTTGATGCTCCTATTTGAAAATCACCATTCGTTCGGTTAGTTCCACGCTACTACCACTTGTGGATCTGGCTTTTACTTTCACGAAGTAGGTATTGTTGGCCAACGATGCGCCTTTATCGTCCTTGGTATCTATTGGAATGCTGTTGAATCCCTTGATGGCGTTGCTGTTGATGGTTTTTACCTTCTTCCCCCGGATAGTATATACCCCAATCTCTACTTGTGAGGCTTCGGAGAGAATGAAGGTGATGTATCCAGTATCGTTCATGGGATTAGGATATACTAATAAGCGCTCTATGCTAAGCTCAGAACTTTGCTTTGCAACAAAAGTAGTTGTGGTAACCGCTGGTTCATTGAAGTTATCAAAGGCAATTACCTGGATAGTGTGCGAGCCTTCACTTAAGCCACTTAACTGGTACTGCAAGCTTCCTGAGGTGTATGAGCCTTTGTTATAAGCAAAATACTTGGTAATAGGGATGGGCTGAAGCGAATTGTCGATCACCAGCAATATATTGTGGCCATTGGCACCGGTAATGTTAACCCCATTGGTGTCGCTTATGTTGGCATAAAGCATGGGTGAGGTGCTAACTGTGTCTCCGGGACGAAAATCCATTGTGCCGAGAAACAGCTTGATCTCTGGCCCACTGGGGTTGTCGATATTTCCGGGTTGTATTTGGTCGCTAAGCTGCAATGGATGATAATAACTTGAGTAGGCCTTACCTGTTGAAGAATCATGGAACAAGGCAATAATCTTGCCGGTGTTACCGTTTAACACATCATCCGGCACCACAAATCCCGTTTCAAAGGATGAGGATTCCACGTTCATGCTACCGCGATACAATTGATTTCCATTGTGGCTAACAGTTATATTTCCCAGACCATAGCTACGCATGTTGTCCAGCACGATTAACTGAGCTTCACCGGACAAACCAGCACCACTGAAGCTGCCTGAGATGGTTGCGGTATCCCTGGAATGCAAAGTATTTTTGGCTTCTGAAGTAGAAATCTGTATTCCTGCATCTCTTTCTGGTGTGGCTAAACGTAAAAGAGGATCACCCAATAATACATAGGCTGCATTATTAGCTAAGTAGGTAGCATTTAAGAATTTGGCTATCTGAATGGATTCACCCAATGGCTTTCTATCGTTTAACAGGTTCTGCATTAGGAACTTAAGCATGGGCTGATTGTATTGAGGATAGGTAATCCTATTAGCGCCCAAGGAAGCTATTGCCCCTTTATTACTTAGGAGAACCGTTTTTTGACCCAGGCTATCCCAACCCCAATGATCATAATGAGATACCGAGCAAGAGGAAGCTATGAATAGAGGCAGCTTATCCTGGTTGTTAAACCTGCCCATATCAACTGCCCCATTTAAGTAATCCTCAGCCCCTAACTTGTCATGAGAGCCATGGCCGATATAAGTCCAGACAAGCCTTCCTTCATTTATGGCATCGAACATGTCGTTGCGGGCACGAGGTTTGTTCTGAAATTCGTCGTACTCATATTCCCAGGCGAAAATCTTGTCTGCAATTAGGCTGGGATGCAGTAGATTAGCTGCTTCTTCGGTTTGGAAACTATGAATGTCTTCACCAACATAGCTTCCATTGTTCAGATCATCGCCAATGAATAGCGCGCTGTTTTTCCACCAGCCTGCCATGGGGCTTTCAGTATAGTTACTAAAGTTTTGCAGCATTACATCAAGCTCAGCTAATGTTCTAACCGGGTATCTACCAATTGCCAGTTCAGGATAAGCACCAGTAGAAATCATGGTGTAGAAATCGTCCGATGCCGTGTGGTCTTCAGACCATACCATTATCTTGTTTTTGGCGGCAGCAGCTCCAGAATGGTTTCTCCAGTCTATAGTTCCGATCCCCAAGAGGGTTATTGAACTGATCTTGGGAGCTGGCAGATTGTGATAGAAATAACGTACCGCCTGCCTGATCGCAGCAGGATCGGGATGGCCACCGCTAAATTGATTAAATATATCATCCTGGACAATAACCTTGCTTTTTGCACCATACAAGCTCCAATACTTGGAAGCTAAAGTATTGGCTCTATCTACGAATTCGGCTGGAGTTATTATTATGTTGTCCACTTGAGATGCATCAGCAATAAGATCAGTAGGTTCTGTAAATACAATGCGTACTGGAGTATATGCCTCTGTAGGGGTAAGCAAATGATAGCGTGTGTTTAAGTCGCCAGTGGATACAAAGTAATTGGAATTCTGCAATGGGATGATATCTACGCTGTATATGCCATTTGTTCTGAATAGCATTGAGTTCTGCAATGATCCACTCAGGTTGTAACGGTACGCTTGGGGAGCGGCAACTTGTTGATGCCAGAATGATTTCTGCACAGAGCTTTTAATCAGATTCTGTCGGTAGGAAAGCTTGTAATAATCGAAGAACAGGTTATCCGTTCCTCCACGAAAAACGTTTACCCTTATTGTATTGCTTCCATTTACGAGGCTTGTGATACTCTTATTCAGGGTATAGGGGCTGTTGCCAACCCAAGTAAACAATGTGCTGCCAGTAGTAGTATTGTTGATCACTGGACTACTGTTAATGTCAACACTAATACTGTGTTGTAATGTACTGGCAATATTCTCCTGAACCAAACGCATGCTGATGCTTTGGCTACCGCTAGGATCAAGGTCTGATACATCTGCCTGGAATGTGTGAGATTGATTGGAGTTACTAAAGAACCTGCTACTATACCAGTCGAAACCTTCGTCCTCTCTTCTATGAATCTCACTTTCCACATGTTTGAACATTTGTCCATTATTCAATTGTTCTAAGTACTGGGTTTCAGCAGCCAGTTCTGATATACGTAATGGCGCGCCAGCAAAGCCATTGCCAAAAGTAAGCCAAAACACTTGATTCTGCGAATAGGGATTTATGTACAAAGGATTCGACTGGATACCGCTGTTATACGCATAACTGTCGCGGTTGCTGCCGTAAAAAAGAATATAATCCGTTGTGCCAAAGACTCCCGTGGCTTCATTGGATATATAGATGGGAATCTCTTTAAACTCGGGACCATCCTGAACAACTGTTCTGGACATAGTCTTACCCGACGTACTGAACATCCGCAATTGTCTGGGGTCTATGTCTTGCAGCGGGAAGCCTTCCAGATTGTTGTAGTTCAAGCGATGGATACCATCACGGTTCGTTTCTACTCTAATCCACCAGTTACTTTTGCTGAAATCCGCGAAGTTTACATTAGAACGACTGCTGCTACGCCAGTTCTTGGCTTGAGCAGCGTTTAGTAATTCGCCCCGGATACTATCCATTATTGGGTCATCTTGAGGCTCTGAAGAGAATTTAACGTCTCCTTCCAGAGTAATTCTTACAAGTAAACGCGAGTACACTCTTATGCCTAATTGTCCATCATATACAAAGGGGTGTACAATAAAATCTGCCAGATCATGGCTTCTAAAACTGAATGCAGAGGCTTCAACCAGCTCACGTTCAGTACTGTATTTTATTTCGTCTATCCGGTATTCATGCTGAGACATCCCTTCATGTAATGTAACAAAAGGAGCAGGTTGCAGTCTTGAACCAAGGGTATAGCTACTATACTCACTTTCCACCACACTATAAGTGAAACTTCCTGAAGGGGGCAGTCCAATTTTGAACACCTCTCTTGGCAATAGTGGAGCTCCCGTTTCACCATCCAAATCCATGTCTTTAGCATTGATGCGGCTATACTCGCCAACCTGCTGCTCTTCCCACTCACCTAGGGTAAACTCAACCAATAGTTCAGTTCCGCGGGACGCAGTCAGCACAGTTTTGCCAAAAGCAATTGATCCAGCAAGCATAACAAGGGCAACAAGGAATATACGCTTCACTTTCTTGTTTCCTCCGACTTAAAAACTTGCTCTAATCCATAGATGAGCAAATAGAAGACAGTCATAAATACAAATATGCCCATCATTCCTTGAACCATCATCCATAATGCATATTGAACACTGTATGTAATCGATACTATTGTAAACATTATCACCTCAATTCTTATACATGATATGACCGATTGGCATTTATCATCATCGCCCGGTAGATTTGTTCACAGAGAATCAATCTTGCCATGCGATGTGTAAAAGTCATTCGTGAAAGCGCAACAGTGCAATCGGCGCGCTCTTTTAAGGCTTTGGAAGCCCCAAACACACCTCCAATCACGAAAACTACATGCTTCTTAGTGGATAAACTAACCAGAAACTCAGCAAATTCAACCGAAGTTTTTTGCGCTCCCAATTCATCAAGTAGAACCACATAGTCGTCATCATCCAGTCTTTTCAATACAGACATGGCTTCTTTGTCTCGAACAGATTCTGGATTTCCAAGCGTTTTTATACTTGCATCAGCAAGTTCGATAACATCAACCTGAACAAATGCAGAAAGACGCTTTAGATACTCCTCAATCCCTTCGTTCAGCCATTTATCTTTTGTTTTCCCTATTTGGAGTATGCTTATTTTCACTATAAGGACATGGTTGCCAATCCCATCGCCATGCACAGCATCTTGGTTTCGGCCTCGTCAGCTCTGGATGGGATAAGGATAGGTACCTTGGTGCCCATAACCACATGGGCAACTCGATAACCGCAATAGTAGGTAAGGGTTTTGCCAAATATATTTCCCGATTCTATGTTTGGAACAATTAAGATATCGGCCTCTCCACCAACTTCCGAAGTTATCCCTTTTGTTTTTGCTGCTTCTTTGCATACCGCGTTGTCAAAGGCCAATGGCCCTTCAATAATGCAGCCTGGAATCTGTTTACGTTCGTTCATTTTGGAGATCAGGGCAGCATCAATGGTAGATGGCATTTTGGGATTCACTGCTTCCACCGCTGACAACACTGCAACCTTAGGTTTTGGATTCCCCAGTGCATGGGCTACAGCCACAGCATTCTTGATAATGGCTATTTTCTCGTTCAAATCAGGTTGGATGTTAATACCACCATCACTCATCAGTTTAATCCCCGTTGGATGCTCATAAGCCAACACATCAGAAATCACATCACTTGTCCGTAGTCCATTATCTTTGTCCAACACAGCTTTCAACAACACTGAAGTATCAGTCTTGCCTTTCAAGATCAAGTTCCCTCTTCCCTCTCTTATTAATGCAACAGAAACAGATGCGGCTTTCTTAAGGTCGCTACCTGTATCTACGATCTCAAAAGCGTCAATCAGGTCTGGTGCCAAGCCTTGCAGGAGGGTTAGAATGGCTGCTTTGTCACCAACCAAAATGCTTTCGGCTAGGTTCTCCCTCTTCGCCAGAATTGCAGCATCCAGCACAGAATCAGTTTGTGCCGCTGCTATTACTACCGTACCCTTTCGGTTATGCTTTACGTGGTTAATCATCTCATCAAAGTTTTTAAACATATCTCTTCCCCATTACTAAAAATTATACTTCTCGATAAACTCGTCAACATACGCGCCTTCTTCAGGTTTAATTTCCTGCAGTATCTTACGCAGCGCTTCTTTCTGAATTTGCCGCACCCTTTCACGTGAAAGCCCCATAACTTCAGCTATCTGGGCAAAATTACGTGATTCATTAGGCTCATTTAGCCCAAAATAAGTGCGTATAATATCCGCTTCACGAGTGTCAAGTTTATCTATTGCCTGGTGTAGTTTTTCGTGAATACGTTCCTGGTAATACAAACTCTGTGGATCCGAAGCATCATGATCTATGAACATATCCTTGGTGCTGAACTCCTGATGATCATCGGTGGATAGAATTTCGTCGAATGAACTGGTTTCGGGTATCTGTCCTTTCAGCTGGTCTATGGATTTACCGGTGATGTGCATGCGCTCACTAAGCTCTTCGGTAGAAGCACTTTCTCCTGTTTCAGAAAATATCCTGTCTGAGGTTGCCTTCACTCTGTGTGCAGCACTTGATTTGCCAAGCGGAACTCGTATCAGCGAGCTTTTCTCGCTTACAGCCAACATAATGCGCTGCTTAATCCACCAGATTGCGTACGAAATTAGCTTTATATCCTTATCGGGATCAAATTTCTCTATGGCTTTAATAAGGCCGATATTGCCTTCGCTGATTAGCTCCGATAAAGACAAACCACGATTCTGATAACGGGCGGCAATTTTTACCACGAACTTCAGGTTAGCCTGTATCAGCTTGTTCATAGCCTCAGCATCACCATTCCGTGCCTTAATCCCCAGTTCGTGCTCCTCTTCTCGGCTAAGCGTTTTATATTTTGATATCTCGTTCAAATAGCTCTGTAATGCTTTATCAGAAAATACACTTTCGCGGCGATTCATCTTATCTTACCTTCATGCTCATTTAAATGGTAATACCTTGCGTGGGTTTATGGCTTTACCCTTCAAACGATACTCAAAATGCAGGTGCGCACCTTGGGCATTGCCGGTAGCTCCAACAGTGGCAATTTGCTGCCCTTGTTTTACTACATCATTTACACTTACCAGGTTTTTTTCGTTATGAGCATAAACTGTCATCACAAAATCCGGATGCTCTATTACCACCACATTTCCATAAGCTCCCTGAACTCCTGAATACACTACTGTGCCGTCGGCCACAGCATAAATGGGGGTTCCTTGCTTAGCTCCCAGATCAATGCCCTTATGCGGCTTACCATTTCGCAAGCCATATTCCGAAAAAACCTTCCCTTCCACAGGCATAATCAAGTCTGTTCTTATCTTGTCTTTCTTCTTCACGTCTTCTTCAGTAAGGTTTTCGGATGGTTTGATACTACCATCGGGACGCTTCTTGCCAGCCAAATATATCTTCTGGCCTACGCTGATGTCGTTGGATGTAAGATTATTTAGCCTTTTTAATTCCTCTACAGTCATGCCATTATTGGTAGCTATGCGGAAAAGTGTGTCTTTCTTCTGAACTATATAAACCCGCTCTACCACTATGGTGTCTGCCGGAGCAGCAGTAGGGGGAGTGGGCGTAGGCGTGGGAATCGCGCTAATCGAAGGTAACAATTGATCAGTCACTTCAGCTTGATTTTTTCGTCCAGATGGGTCTTTTACTATAATCCGGTCTCCCGGGCGGATGGGAACAGAACTATCTGCAAAACCATTCCAAGCCAATAAGTCCTTTAGTTGCACACCGTTATCCAGACTGATTCTATAAAGGTTATCTTTAGCTTTTATGGTATAGTAATAGTCAGAACCAAGCTGTTGTGAAGGTGGGCTTTGGCTACTAACAACTGAAGGGGCAGGGCTAACCGCGGGAGGCTCTACCACCACTGGCTTAGGCGTGGTAGCAGGTTTTACTGGCTTGGGAATGCTGGCCTCTTTTACTATCAGTTTCTGCCCAATGCTAAGGCTGTTACCCTGCATATTATTCAGTTTCATCAAATTATCTACGCTAGTGCCATACTGCTTACTAAGGCTATAAAGGGTATCCCCCTTTTTAACCGTGTGGGTCTGCGGGTTTGCAGCTAACAAGCCCGGCAGAATTAACATAATCTGTAATAGTAAGAGCCATATGTATTTATTTAATTTCAAAATCATGATACTTCTTTGCAGAATCAATTTTTGTTAGCTCCAGCTTATCAACCCTGGCATAGTTTCCGCCAGAGGCAACAGCAAGCTGAAATCCCTCAAAGGTGTGCTCTTCCGCTTGCGCAACGATATAAACCGTGCCGTCACTTAGATTGCGAACATATCCATGCACAGCATACTGATTAGCTACTCGTTGAACCAGCCAACGAAAGCCAACCCCTTGCACTTTCCCATGAACTATTACTTCCCAAGTTTGCATCTTACGCACCTTTAGAGTATTTGTTCTTCATATCTCGAGTGCGGATATTTGTCAAGCAATGGTTTTTGACAGCTTTCCTATTAGCAGGAGATGCATGATGTAATGCACCTGTAATACGAGGGTTCTGATAGTCTCCATGACGATAGCCTTATGTTCTTTGAAGATGCCATTATCACCCATCTCCTTGGGGAGATTAAGTATTGCAAGCATGGCATCAATCCAAACTGGGATCGGTATCACTTACCTTTCCTCATCAGTTCGGAAAGTTCAATCGCCCGGCGGCCAACCTGCTTTGCCCACTTGGATGCCAACATGCCATTGGCAGCCCGTTCCCAGTCTCCGGCAGCTATGAAAGCTAGGGTGTTGTTAAATTCAAGCAACCCCCCAATACCCAGGTTGAAACACATGTTCAGCAGTACAGACTTGCGTCCGATACCGATGGTTAGCTTACCAGCCGTGCAGCGGTATGGCTTTAGCCGCAAACCTTCGTGTCTGACTAATTGTTCTTTGATGCGTTCCAGTAGCGTGGCTTCCATCGTATTTCCTTGCGAGCAGTATTGGATACTCTATCCCATGCAAGGAAGCCATAAACCTTTGTTAACTAAATCACGGATGAATATGGATGCGACCGAAATTGAGGTTGACAGATAAATCATGCTTATTTACTATAGACTTAATGCTGAAATATAAAATGAGACTAGCCCAATAGGTACGATTGTATGGTCATACGATATAGCTTAATAAATGTAGATTGTGAATATTTGAAAAGAGCATTGCATAATTTGGAACGCCGAATTGATTCGGCTGGAATAGCCAGATTTATCTGGCTAGCAGGCGATAATGTAATCCCAATAAGTGATTTGTTTAGCCTTAATACCGGGTAAATCCGGAGATCCAGTTGGCTGAAACCAGTGTTCCATTTATGTGTAATGGCCTTTTGAATTTATTAGGAGGAAAGTTGAGATCTCTCATCACCTTAGCTATAGTGCTGTTCTGCCTTCAACTGTGGGCACAGGTATATAATACCAGCACAACCATTATCGACAGCCTGTATGCCATTCCGGAGTTGGATGGTGGAATAACAGCTGATAGTACAGGTGTTCCCATATACCAAAATTCAAGTACTTATGAATTTGTGGTTGGGGATCTTTCCGGCTGGATTGAGCATGGATCATCCAGAGGATATTTGAGCTTTCCTTTGCCTGTTATCCCTGATGGGTACGAACTGGTGAACACTACCATGCGGCTATATCAGTATAAGAGTATTGGATGCATTTTTCCAGAAAGTCACGAGGGCTTCACTTATTACCCCTATTGGAATGTGATAGGGGGTGACACTATCAAGTGCATAGTAAGCCACGTTGATTATGGCATTAGCTTGGATCTTGGCGACTGGGCAAAAGGAGATGAAGGCAATCCCTATACCTTTAATCCCAATGTAGGCGAGATTACCTGGCAGGGAATTAATGAACCGGGACATCATGGCGAAGCAGGTTATCGCTATCTGGATATTACCGATTGCGTATTGCATGACCTGGCAATAGGCAATCTCTACAGCCAATATCGGATCGCCTTCCAGATCAATACGGATTATGATTATGGATCGGATTTTGTGGCGTTTAAAAGCATGGAAAGTAATAATGAACACCAACGCCCCCGCATGTATTTCACCCTCTACAATCCTACTTCGATATCGGATGACCTTAGCCCAGCTGTCTTAGTCAATGTCACTTCGAGTCCGAACCCCTTTTTATCCCATGTAACATTTGATATAAGCCTTAAGAATAATGCAGAACTAAGCCTTAATCTATATGATCTGAGGGGACGCGAGGTGAAGAAACTGGGCTCTACCCCATACTCCATAGGCACACACGGGATAAACATGAAAACAGACGATTTACCTAATGGCATATATCTATTGCAGGTAAAGGCAGGTAGTGAGATGATCACTAAAAAAATCACCTGCTTGAAATAAGGGAGGAAAGATGAGAACACTCATCACCTTAGCTATAGTGCTGTTCTGCCTTCAACTGTGGGCACAGGTATATAATACCAGCACAACCATTATCGACAGCCTGTATGCCATTCCGGAGTTGGATGGTGGAATAACAGCTGATAGTACAGGTGTTCCCATATACCAAAATTCAAGTACTTATGAATTTATGATTGGAGATCTTTCCGGCTGGATTGAGCATGGCTCATCAAGAGGATATGTAAGCTACCCCTTACCGTCAATCTCTAATGGGTATTCACTCACGAATGCCACTATGAGGCTGTACCAACACACGAGCCGTGGCTTCATACCCTTGAACGATTCTTCGTATATTTGCACGTACTATCCAGCATGGAATGTGGCAGGGGGTGACACTATCAAGTGCATAATAAGCCATATTAATTACGGCAGCAGTTTGGATCTTGGCGACTGGGCAAAAGGGGATGATGGCAATACATTTACTTTCAACCCCAATGTAGGCGAGATCACCTGGGAAGGGATAGATGAACCGGGAAATCATGGTGAAGCAGGCTACCGCTATCTGGATGTTACCGATTGTGTGCTGCATGATCTGGAAATAGGCAACAGCTTCAGCCAATACCGGATCGCTTTCCAGATCAATACTGATTACGATTATGGACCGGATTTTGTGTCATTTGCAAGCATGGAGAACGTATTTGGAGAATACGATCCAATCATGTTTTACACATTCTACAATCCCAGTTCTGTTTCGGAGGATATTAGTCCCGCTGTTTTAGTTAATGTAGCTTGGAGTCCGAATCCGTTTTCTTCCCAGGTTACATTGGACATAAGCCTAAAAAACAATGCAGAGCTAAGCTTAAAGCTCTATGATCTGAGGGGACGGGTGGTAAAGGAATTGGGCTCTACCCCATACTCCAAAGGGACACACGAGATTATCATGAAAACAGACGATTTCCCAAGTGGCATATATCTATTGCAAGTAAAGGCAGGTAGTGAGATAATCACAAAAAAGATCACCTGCTTGAAATAAAAGGGAGGAAAGATGAGAACACTCATCACCTTAGTCGTTGTGTTGTTCTGCCTTCAACTGTGGGCACAGGTACCAGATACCACAAGTGTAGCTCCGGGCAGACTAATTATTAAGGTCAACCAGGCTTTTCAAACTATCGGAACCCGATCAGACGGGATCATTGATCCGGAGCCAGGAAAGCACTACTCTGTATGCTAACAAATCAGGATGAGCGAAGGTGAGAGAGAATTTCAGATTGACAGATACAGCGAGGAGTAATTAATAGCATTATGGAAAAAGTTAGGCACGAGGGATGAATGGATGAAGTTATTGGAAGCGTCAGAAAGCTGCTTATAAAAGGGTTGTTCTTTGATAAGGAACGCCTCCGAGTAACGCAGATAGGGCAGATGTGCGCAAGATTCGACTGGAGAATTTGTGTACGAATCTGAGTGGCTAACAAGAAAGCAACGCATAGATTCTCAGCTTAGGTCATTGCATCCAGCATGGGAGATTATCAACTACAGCCAGGTTAAAGACACATCCGTTCTTACACATCATGCAGTGGAAGAATATCCCACCCAGAATGGATTTGCCGACTATGCGCTATTTGTCCAAGGTAAGTTGTTAGGCATTATTGAAGCGAAGAGAGTTTCGATTGATGCCCAAAACGCATTAGAACAGGCAAAACGCTATTCTCTAGGATGTCCTAACACACTGGGGGAATGGAACGCTTTTCGGACTCCCTTCATCTATGCGACCAATGGGACCCGCATCTGGTTTGCAGATCTGAGGGGTTCTTCATACTATGCCCGTGAACTCAGTGGATTCCACACAAGCCAGGCAATGAATGATATGTTCAATCAAGCCGTTGGCAATGCTTACGAGTGGTTCCATCTGAATCCAATAGATCTGGATAAAATACGTTACTACCAAACCGAAGCCATACAATCAATTGAAAGCACTATCATAAATGGCAAAAGAGTGATGATGCTGGCGATGGCTACGGGTACTGGGAAAACTTACACAGCCGTGGCTATGATCTATCGCTTACTAAAATCTGGTCTTGCCAAGAGAGTCCTTTTTCTGGTGGATCGCAGGGCATTAGCTGCGCAGGCTGCAGTGGCCTTTCACTCTTTTGAAACCCCATCTCGCAATAAGTTCAGTCAGGAATACGAAGTCTTCAGCCAACGCTTCCAAAGTGAGGATTTTGAAGAAGGCGATAAGTTTGATGTAAGCGTATTACCCAATAGCTATCTTACGCAACCTGATACTGCCAAGTCATTCGTCTATATCTGCACCATCCAGCGCATGGCGATGAATCTCTTCGGCAGGGAGAATAGCTTTCTACAAGGTGATGATCCTGACTTCGACGATGAAGCTGTAAGACTTGAGATTGCTAATAATGCCTTTGATGTGATTATCGCAGACGAATGCCACCGTGGTTATACTCCCAAGGATGAGGGGATTTGGCGGAATACCATCAACCATTTTGATGCCATCAAGGTTGGTCTGACTGCCACCCCTGCCGCTCATACCACTGCTATATTCGGGCAGCCTGTTTATCGCTACACCTATGAACAGGCAGTATTAGATGGCTTCCTGGTGGATTATGAGGCTGTGAAGATAAACTCCAACGTCCGAATCAATGGCATTTTTCTGAACGAAGGCGAAAAGATCGGCCTAAAAGACACTGAGACTGGCCAGGAAAGGATAGATGCCCTGGACGATGTAAGGGAGTTCGATGCCAGTGAGATAGAGCAGAACATCACATCTTTAGACAGTAATAGGAAGATCCTCACTGAGATCTTTAGCTATGCCCTAGAACATGAAAAACGCACTGGCAGATTCCCTAAAACGTTGATCTTCGCTGTTAATGATATCCAGCACAAGTCCCATTCTGATCAGCTCGTGCGCACTGCCAGAGAGATTCTCATGCGGGGCGATGACTTTGTGCAGAAGATAACCGGCAATCCCAATGTGGATAAGCCTCTGGAGAAGATCAGACGCTTTCGGAACCGTCCCGAGCCATCAGTGGTTGTCACAGTCGATATGCTTTCCACTGGGGTAGATATCCCCGCATTGGAATACATTGTTTTCCTCAGGCCTGTTAAATCCCGCATCCTCTGGACCCAGATGCTGGGTCGGGGCACTCGTAAGTGCACTGATATTAACAAAGAGTGCTTCACTATCTTTGATTGCTTCGACGGTACCCTGATTCAGTATTTCAAGAATACCAACGATTTTCCCATTGAAATAGGCGAGGAAGGTCATACCGTTACAATCCAGGAGATCATTGAAAACATCTGGAACAACATCGAACCAGAATACAACAAGAATCGCCTGATCAAACGCCTGCGCAGGATTGCTGAGACTATGAGCGCTAAAGCTAGGGAAGCTTTCGAAGCATACATCCCGGATGGAGATGTAAAAGGCTTTGCTGATAACCTCAAAAAGATGCTCAAAGATGATTTCGCTGGTACGATGCGAACCCTTAAGAATCCCAAGTTCCAGGATCTATTGATCAATTATGACCGGGCAAGGAAACCCTTTTATATCGATTACGCGGAGAGAGACTCCGTGAGCTCCGAATACATATTCCGAATCGGTGATGAGCAAATGAAGCCGGAAGATTATCTGGAAGCCTTCGCTGAGTTCGTGAGGCAGAATAAAGACAAGATCGAAGCCCTGTCCATCCTGCTCAATAACCCATACAAGTGGAGCTATGAGGCCCTCACTGAACTACGTAACGAACTTAAAAGAAATAGCTTTGACGAGGAGAAAGTCCAGAAAGCCCATGAGAAATCAGGACACAAGGCAATGGCTGATATCATCTCAATGATTCACAATGCAGAGAATGAGATTTATCCCCTTTACACGGCACAAGAAAGGGTCGAAAGGGTGATTGGAGAGATGATTGCATCCCACGACTTCAACTCAGAGCAACTGCAATGGCTCGCTTTCATCAAAGAGCATCTTATCCAGAACCTGACCCTGGATAAGCAAGCTTTCAATCTGATCCCGATCCTGGAGATGCATGGAGGCCTTGCAAGAGCCAGAAAGGTCTTTGGGCCTCTGCTGGATGACCTGATCACAGAGATAACCCTCAAGATTACTGCTTAAGGAGAATGTATATACATGGCTGATATTGTGAATAAATTGTGGGGTTTGTGCCATACCATGCGACATGATGGTATAGATTATGGCGATTACATAGAACAGCTTACCTATCTGCTTTTTATCAAGATGGCAGAGGAAAAAGAAATAGATTTGCCCGCCGACTGCGATTGGACTACCCTCAAGGAGAAAAACGGAACAGCGCTTACGGACCACTATCTGAAAGTGCTTCAAACACTTCGAGAAGCACCTGGACTCCTTGGTGATATCTTTGCCCAGGCCATGCCCAAGTTTGCCAATCCAGTGGCCTTGAAGAAGATACTTAATGTGATCGATGGTGAAGATTGGTCTGCTCTGGGAGTAGACGTAAAAGCTGAAGCCTTCGAAGGTCTATTGGAAAAAGCTGCAAGTGAAGGTAAGAAAGGTGCTGGGCAATACTTCACTCCCCGGGTCCTGATCCAATCCATAGTTAGATTGATGAAACCTGATCCCATTAAACAGCCGATTACGGTTTGTGATCCAGCTTGCGGAACAGGAGGTTTTCTTATCGCTTCCTATGAATGGCTGATCCATGAAACTAAGGGTGCTCTTCCCCAAAACCAGATCAAGAGGATTAAATACGATACCTATTTCGGGCAAGACCTGGTACCTCGTCCCCGGCGGCTTGCATTGATGAATATGTTTCTGCATGGGCTTAATCCAACTATCTACTTGGGAGATACAATCTATTTAGCTGACAAAGGTGAACGTTATGATGTGATCCTGACCAATCCCCCTTTTGGTACCAAGGGAGCAGGAGAAGCACCGGAACGAGATGATTTCACCATCAGCACATCCAATAAGCAACTGAACTTCCTTCAGCACATCCTTACAATTCTTAAGCCTGGTGGCAGAGCTGCAGTTGTTTTGCCTGATAATTGCCTCTTTGAGGACAAAGCAGGTGATGTATTTGAAATCCTAATGGCAGATTGTAATCTCCATACTATCTTACGCTTGCCCAGAGGGACTTTCATCCCCTATGCTAATGCCCAAGCTAACGTGATCTATTTTCAAAAGGGTAAAGCAACTAAGGAAACCTGGATATACGACTGCCGTTCTAACATCCCCTCATGTACCAAAAAAGACAGACCTCTTACTGCCGAGATGTTCACGGACTTCGAACAGTGCTATGGCAATGATCCTAATGGTTCCAGCAAACGTTCAGATCAAGGCGAGACAGGACGTTTTCGAGTTTTCTTAATCGATGAGATAAAAGCCAGAAACTACAATTTGGATATCAAATGGCTTAAAGACGAGTCACTGGATGATCCGGATAATCTACCTGAGCCAATAGACCTGATAACTGAGGCTGTTACTGAGTTGGAAGCAGTATTGGGTGATCTCAATGAACTTACATCCTTGTTGAGCGAGTAAATGTCAGTTGAGAATATGGGAAGCAAAACACTTAGGTCAGTACTTGAGAGCCTAGAAAGTGGTTCAAGGCCAAAGGGCGGGGTTAGTGGAATCAGTGACGGAATACCAAGCATTGGTGCAGAGCATTTAAATGCTGACGGAGGGTTCTGTTTCGATAGGATCAAGTATATACCGAAAGAATACGCATCAAGACTTAGAAGGGGCAGAATACAACAAGGCGATGTGTTGATTGTTAAGGATGGTGCCACTACTGGCAAGGTGACATACGTAGATCAACAATACCCATTTGCTGAATCCTACGTTAATGAGCATGTTTTCATCTGTAGACCGTCTCAAGAAGTGTGTGGGAGGTACCTATTCTATTTCCTTCGGAGCAATAGCGGAAACTCGCAGATCATGGCTACCTTTCATGGTGCTGCTCAGGGGGGTATCAGTTCTGCTTTTGTGGATGAAGTTGACGTGCCTTTACCCCCAATAGAAGATCAGAAACGGATAATAGAGATACTTGATGCAATCCTGTTAAAAGTCAAACTGGTCAAGTTACGACTTGATAAAATCCCCATGCTCCTCAAAGATTTCCGCCAGAGTGTCCTCAGTGCCGCTTATTCTGGGCAGTTAACAGAATCCTGGAGAAACTTCGCACATCCTAATTATCTGCCGATGAAAATAAATGATCTAATAGAGAGCATCAAGTATGGTACTGCTGCTAAGTGTTCAAAGGAGCCTGTTGGAGTACCAATACTGCGTATACCAAATATTCAAGGTGGATACGTGGATTCATCTAACTTGAAATATGCAGTATTAGATGAAGTCGAAAAAAATAACTTAGAACTATCAGAAGGAGATTTACTCCTTGTTAGATCTAACGGTAGTGTAGATTTGGTGGGCAGGACTGCATTAATAAGAAGTGAGGACACGCAGTATGGGTACGCTGGATATCTTATGCGATTACGCCTAAACAAAGAAATTGTAAGCCCTGAATTCCTCAATTTCTGCTTTCAGTCTTACGATATGAGATTACAAATTCAACTTCCTGCAAGATCGACAACTGGCGTTCATAATATTAACTCAACTGAAGTTAAAAACCTCGAGTTAAATGTACCTCCATTGGATGAGCAGCAGGAAATCGTTCGGATTATCAATCTGCTGTATTCTATAGCAGATTCAATGGAGTCCAAGTATCAAAAAGCTATGGCTCGCATAGATAAGATCGAGCAATCAATCCTCTCCAAAACCTTCTGTAGTGGCTTAAGAAAAGTATGAAAGAGAAACTGAAAGAACAGATACGTATCAGATATATGATTGATAGGCAGCAGTATGAATGACGTTACATAGATCTCCACTAAGACTATTGTAAAGCCAATAAGGAGAAATCATGGATAGCTATGAGTTAAAAAAACTAATCCGAGACAAACTGTGGAATGAAGTAAGTGAGAGCATTTTAAGCTGTGATGATATTGAAGTTTTTAAATTTGCCCTGAAGCAAAATGATTGTCCTGAAAGCATCATCCTTGACCTTTGGCAAGCTATTGACCCCACTGTCAGAGCACTTGTAGCAAAACACCCAAATACACCGATGTCAGTATTAAAAAAAATGGTACAATCAGATAATGACCCTGAAGTAAAAAGAATAGCATCAAAATCCTATCATTTGAGGAGGAGAAATGAATAAGGATAATACTGCAGTGTACGATGAGTTAAAAAAGTTCAGTTCCGAAGACATGCTCAAGTTTATTGATTTCTCTTCTAATGCAGCTGCATATGGATTTATAACGAGTCACGCTCAGGATTATATGAGAAACATTCAAGTAGCTGACTTACTGAATACCAAATTCATGCAATCGGGCATATTCAGTTCTGCTAAGAATGCGCAAGATTGGCTTAATAATAGACTTTCTGCTAATCCAGATGATCTTAACTATATTTACAGCGTCTTGCAAGGCCATGGTGCAGGAGAAGTTGATTTTGTCAGGTACATAAACGGATCTCTTAAGGGTTTATTGTATAAGGCAGAATATGCCACTAATGAGGCGGGCAAAATTGTAAGTAACGTTGGAGGTTATGATGTTGTTATAAAAAACCGTTTTACAGATGAGATCGTCCAGAGGGTGCAAGTGAAGAGTAACTGGATTGGTTCATCTAACAATGTTAGAAAGACACTAGATGATTTTTTGCACAACAGGTCATATAGTCCCGATTTGGTCTTAGCAGGTCCTAAGGAATTGATAGACGAAGCGAGAAACAGGGGAATCCCAAACCCACTGAAAGTATTCAATAGCGCCGATGACAATCTTAAGTCCGCAGAGCATTTGCGAAAACACGTCGAGGATGGGAATTTTACCAATACTGTGTTTTCAGTACAGACTCTAAACGAACTCGGAAAAGGAGCATTAATTGGTGGTGCAGTTTCTCTTGGTGTCTCAGCGATTCAGAATTATATGGCACTTAAAAATGGTGAAATTGACATAGATATAGCATTTACAAATATTGCTAAGGACTCGGCTAGAGGTGCTGTTGTTGGTGTTGCTCTAAAGGGTGTTGCTTCGTTGTGTCCTCCAGGGCTGGTTGGAATAGGATTAGGAATCATTATCGGATCTGGGTTGAGGAAGGTTATTGACGCTGCGTTTGGCAAAGGTGATTTTGAGGACTTAGTAAGGGATATGCGAATTGATCAAAGCATAACTAATTCCTACACTAACTTTGCTATAACTACGTATAATGCTTTCAGGACTCAGAAGCAGTTTGCGTCAGTAATGAATACTCACGCAAACAATGCCTCCCTGATTGACCAGATTGATAAGGACCAAGATATTGAAATAGAAGAACGCCTTAAGGAGATATAATGGGACAAACACCTGATACAATTGTGTACGCAATAGATAAAAGAATAGGCGGCGCTCCTTTATCGCAGGATCTGATTCAAACCTTCCAATCTGCAATGTCTGAGTTTATGGCTACTTATGATAATGATTCCCCTGAAATGGAAAAAAGCCTAGATGATATATCTAAGCTTCTTACCGTAACCGCGGATAACTATGAGAAGCTCATGAAAGAAAAATGGTTTCAAAGAGCTTGGTTTACGGTAACCGGCAAGAACAAGAAATTGATGAATATCAACAAGCATAATTTACTACTAGTCCAGAAAGGTTCACTCCTGTTTCTTCAGAACTTGGCAAAACAGAATAGTATGCTCATGAAATCGGTACACTTTGCCCTGGAAAGAGTTGAAAAACTGGGAATCCAAAATCTGAAAATCAAAGACTATTTAATCCAAGTTATTGATAAATATGATAGAACACTAGGAGGAATTCGAGATAGATTAGACACTCATGAGAACGAAATATCAATAATTAAAAACACCAATAGCAGTCTCATTCAGATTATAGCGGGATGTTTTTTACTTGTGATTGCTGTTATCCTGTTAGTCTCGGTCAACAAATCCCAAATCACTATGGGTTTCTCTATTGTAACTGGAGTGTTAGGCCTATTCTCACTTGTATCAGGGATTTTAATTAGCCATAAAAAGCGGCTTGCCGCATTTGAAGACCAAGTTAGTAACATAAACAATGAAGTTCAACTTCGTAATCGAAACGTACTAGCAGAGGTTAGTGATAATCTATCTAGGTTTCTATTTAGGGCTACATTAAAAGATATAATCTTCCTACCCGTGAACCCATTCATAGAAAGGTATAGCAATATGCTTGATTTGATTGATGAATTTAGTAATACTAAGAAAGATGCGCTATGTGTTGCAAACTTGTGGGACAAAATCTACCAGATTGATCCTGATTTGGGTAAAGAAACAATTAACGGTATTTCAAGCTATGTTTCGTCATTTACTGATATGGCTAATAGAGTCCTGAGCTCCATCATTACTAACTATCTGCCAGATTCAGTTGGTGTACAATTGCGATGTGAAATTGACGATGGAAAACAAAATAGGTTATTTGATAATGTTGCGGGAGCTTTTAAGCAATACTTGGAGCATTTTCAATACTTGAGGGAGCTAAAAGATAGCTTAGTTCTTAGATATCCCAGATACAGAAGATTCCTAACAGAAGATCCTGTTTTGAGGGGGGTGAAAGATTTTTTTAAGGGGTTTTTTATAATACCGGCTTTATTAGATGATACTGATGGATTTCTGGAGTCATATAACAATGATAGTGACAGTTATCTCCAAGGATGGGATTCTGTTTCTGAAAACCTTAAATCTTCATTATTCCCAATGTTAGAGAGATATTCTGAGCTGTATGCTAAGGAATGCTCCAATTGCTTTGAACCTCTGCTCAGGGAGTTTGATGTTCAGAATGTTGAGTTATCGATGTTGAATCAGGAACTTATTGAGCAGATTGAGGTTATGGATCATGAAGAGGAAAGCAGTGAAAGTTCATAGGAGAGATTGAGTTACTCCATGATCTCTGTCGTTGTCCTACACTTCCAATGAAAGGGCGGAAAAAGCGTATGTGCTCCAGAGACAACTACCGGATTCATCTCTGAGTCGTATTCGATCTGATCGTCTTTGATCCAGGGTGCGAGTGCTTTGATATATTCCCGGGCATCATCCAGGTTGTTTGATTTGGTATCCAAAGCCATGAGGTTGTCCACTACTTCCAGGGCATCGTTTAAGGGATAGACTCTGTCCTGTGCAGCCAAAGCCCGGCAGATGTCACTGGTGCGGTCATCCAGGATGTAATAATGGATTCCGGATCAAGTCCGGAATGACGGGTTTCTGGCTTTGGCTTTCTTGTAGCCTTGCAACCAACCAAACTCTCGTATTCTCTGTGCTGTATGCTCTGCCAGTAATGAGATGAGCGAATAGTTATTCTCCTATCTCCTTTGTTTTGTAATGCTTTACAAAAGCTTCCCTGCTCCTCCCTTACTTGCCAAAGCTGCTCCGCACCGGGCTTCATCGGGCATTGATCGGGCTTTTGCCCGTTTAGTGCCCGATGAACCTCAGTTCGATGCGCTTGCGAAAAGCAAGGAAAATGCAAGGAAGTAAAAATAATCGCCAGTTTTGTCCATAAATACGGTTTTTGTCTCCCCCCAGTATTATGAGGGAGCATATTCTCCCCGCAGCATTAAAACCAAAGGAGAAACCATGAAAGTACGTTTTAAGAATCTAATCGGCGGTTACACCGGTATGGCAGATGATAGCGTGATTTACTTTAACCCAAGTTTGAACCGTTATATCGTGCGCTCAAAGCCGAAGCACAAAATTCACAATGGCAATAGCAAGTTCAGCAGCGTGTCCCGCAGTTTGAAGCAGCTATGCCCTTCGCAGGAGTATATAAATGATTTTAAGGCATATCTGAAGCTTTACAACCGGCTGCCCGCACATAGGGAGGTTCCGCTGCCGGTGTGGAACAACCTGTGGGTGAAGATGATGTGGAGCATGCAACGGATATGCGCTATAGACCTGGCAACTATCACCAGGCAGCAGATTATGGACAACAACCTGCCCTGCATATCTGTGAAAGCAGCGGTGGAAGCTGGCTTACTGCCCAAAGTTGCTGGCTGGGAGGGCTTTGATGCGCTTATTTAGAATAGCAACACGGATTGGGCGGTTGGTGCGTACTGACACAGATAAAGGATAACCCATATTGCCAGCCGCCCTCGGCTGTCAGCATACGAGGTGTGTGTGATTACGGCTATGCAGTCTTCAAATGCGGAAGCGCCAGCGACAAAAATAAGGACACGATATGCCACTGTGATCAACAATCGTTTCACCTAAACCTCGTTATATTTTGTGATCTTCTTGTGATCAATACCCCAGTCTGTAAAGGTCAAGTTTTGCTTGGCAAGAGATAGGCATATATATATAGTTATCAACATAATAAGTGTCATCCCATTCGGGATTCCTAAGGTGCTGGATTCCCGCCTCCGCGGGAACGACATATTCTAACTAACGCCAGCGACAAATTAAGGACACGATATGCCACTGTGATCAACAATCGTTTCACCTAAACCTCGTAATATTTTGTGAACTTCTTGTGAACAATACCCCAGTCTGTAAAGGTCAAGTTTTGCTTGGCAAGAGATAGGCATATATATATAGTTATCAACATAATAAGTGTCATCCCATTCGGGATTCCTAAGGTGCTGGATTCCCGCTTCCGCGGGAACGACATATTCTAACTAACGCCAGCGACAAAAATAAGGACACGACATGCCACTGTGATCAACAATCGTTTCACCTAAACCTCGTTATATTTTGTGATCTTCTTGTGATCAATACCCCAGTCTGTAAAGGTCAAGTTTTGCTTGGCAAGAGATAGGCATATATATATAGTTATCAACATAATAAGTGTCATCCCATTCGGGATTCCTAAGGTGCTGGATTCCCGCTTCCGCGGGAACGACATATTCTAACTAACGCCAGCGACAAAAATAAGGACACGACATGCCACTGTGATCAACAATCGTTTCACCTAAACCTCGTTATATTTTGTGATCTT
>CALLHY010000051.1 GCA_938009275.1 uncultured bacterium | reverse complement strand
GACGAGATCTTTGGCAATTGAAGATAAGGCTGGATTAAAAATGGGGGAATGCCAAAGTGAGGTTTTCGCCTTCACGGGTTCGAATCCCGTACTCTCCGTTTTAGTTCATAATACTAACCTACATGAGGAGATTAAAATGCTGGCATTCCAGAAATTAGTAAAGCTTATTATTGGTTTCTCAATTGTATTGAGCATGTTTTCTTGCTCATTGCATAAGTCATATAGTGCAAACAATTCATTTGTTACACGGATAATCGCCGTTAACAATTCGATGATTGTCCTTTGTGAAACACAGATCAAGGAAGAACACGTTGTAGCAATAAAGGATATAAACGAGTTGTATACTCAACAGCAGAAGCTAATATCAATACGTGATGAGATGTGGAAGCATAAGAGCTCTTACAAGGATGTGCTTAAGATTGTAGATGATGAGATTGCTGCGGTCGACATGATGTTTGGCGAGTATAAAGGTGGTGAGGGCACAATTCCGGAAAAACACTACCAGTTCTTTGCAAGTTACCTGAAGCAAACCAATGTAAACCTACAAGTATTCCAAGATAGACAATAGGTGGTGTTATGGATAAGATAGCATTTGAAACCGCAAAACGTGAGATCACTAAAAGCTTGTGCGAATACGTTAAAAACTCCAAGCGAGAGTCAATGGAACTCGTTCAGACTAACACTATGTATTTCATGGAAAGGATGCAATGGATTGATGAGATGATGAGCAGTGGTAAGATGAATGAAGCACAGGCAGAAAAAGTGTTCCATCTGAATAGATTTACCTTTGAATCTATGGCAGCCGCTGAGAAGCACATAAGCAAAGAAAACACAAAGAAGCTGCTTAAGACAGTAGCAAAGAAGCTATTGGAGATTGCTGTTTCTCAGGGCTTGAAAGCATTGTTGCTCGCTTTATAGTTTTTAGCATGGCAATTCTGGCACCATTACTTGGTTTGAACAAGTTACACCCGCATTGGTGTGCGAAGTTCACATTAATGCATTGTAATCCCAAAGAGCTTAGAAGCTTTGCAGCACAAACAGGTCGTTTACATTAATGCGGCTCGGGAAAGGGGCTATAATTGCTCCGATAGCTTTCAGGGCAGAGTAGGAATCACATTGGCACAGATATGTTGCCGCGTCTATGCCTTTGTCTCTTAGTTTGTTACAGGTATTGCCATCAACATAAGCTCCGGCAACACTGGCAAGGTTATCATTACCATCACTGGCGTAACAGGTTAGGCTAATGCCCTTTTGTCCGGCAATCCTGATGGCAAAATCCAGTGCGAGATGCGTACAGCGTCCACCATATCCATCGCCTATTACCTTCAATGGTGTCTCACCGCCCCAGAGATGAAATGCTCCGTCCCTGTTGGTAATGGCAAAGTCCGCAAGGTAAGCAGCAAAACAATCTACATTAATGCTGCAATAGGGCTGGTGGATAATTGCCTCTCCCTTTAGATATGGCTTCAGAGTGTTTAGTAGGGATAGATTATCACCAATTATGTGATAGTCCAATACCTGGCCGAGTTCGGGATTAGCATAGTAATAATGACTTTGGCTTAATCTCTTGGCATCAGATGGGTAGAAAGGCGCAGAGGCAATAACTGCCGGATCGTTATCCGCAACGTCCGACAGGGCGAGACATAGCACTTTGCCGGCTTTAGTGGCATTTAGTGCTTTGCCTTGCTTCACGGCGGACAAAGCCTGGCGTTTGCGGTTCATTTCTGCAATGCTTAATCCGCTCACCAGCAAGCTTTTGTTGGCATTTATAACGTCTGTAAGGGTGAAGCCTGTTGCCGGGATTTCGAACAAGGCACTGCCTCCACCAGAAAGCAAAATAAGCAGTTCGGACTTAGGACTAAGCGACTTCAGCCAGGTCATAATCACCCGGCTATGCGTTACTGAGTTCTCGTCTGGCAGAGGATGTCCGGCTTCCAGGGTTATTAGCTTGGGGACAGGCTGCGGAGCATGCTGGTATTTGGTTAATAGATAACCGCTGTAGTCAATCCCCAATTGGTTTAAAGTATTGGTTGCTGCCAATGCCATGGGGTATGCGCTTTTACCGATGCAAAGTACATTAATCTGCTCTGCAAAAGGGTAGCTTTTCAGCAGTGAGCACATATAAGGAAAGCCCGCAAATTCATGCAAGGCTTTCCCAATAGCTGGTATAACCTGGTTCATTGGCGTAAGTGAATTAGTTTTTTACCTTCATGAATGAGGTGTTGTTCACGCCCAAGAGGAAATATGGATTGGTTGAATTACTGCGTTTCATCATTATCCAATATGGCTTGTCCAGAATTAGTTCTTTGGGTTTGTAGGGGTCAGGGGTTGGGCCAACCGAGGTGACCATGCCGATTAAGGCTTCGTTCTCAACCCGTGCACCGCGTTCGTCCATATCAAACTTCAGCACTTCTTGCATAAAGCCAATCACATAGTTTTTCAGGGCTTTATTGGTAACGCGATGTCCCAGCATTTCTTTGTATTCGCGGGTGTGTTCCATGCTAATACTGGGAGCGCGGAAGACATCTTTTTTGTTCATAGGTCTGCCGAGAGTATAATCGCCATCTGTTTGTGGCGGAGCAAGCTCACGCAGTTTTTTAACGGCTTCGTCGGGATTGTCCATGGGGTAGCCCTTGCCCAGGAATATCTGGTCTTTCTCATCTTTCAGCTTAATGCCGATAAGGAAGTTATCCCTATTCTTATACTCAAGGATGTAGATATTCGAATATGAATTGCCATCCGCTGTGAAGCCCTGCACCTCTTTATCGCCAAACTTTAGCGTATTTCTGGCAAAAGCAAGCTGGTACTCTATCTCCTTTAGGAAATAGGCATAGGAAATGATGTCTCTTGCGCCAAGCTTTAGCTGTAAGTCGGCAATGCTTTTATTTGGGAACTTAGCTCTGCATTCTTTGTTTATAGCATCTACAGTTGCTTGACCATATCCGCTTTTTATAAAATAGCTTTCTGCATCCATATCCCGTTTGCTAAAAACAGGATTGTTTAGCTTGTCTAAGGTTACTCTGGTTTGCTCATTATTAGTATCCAGGATTAGCTTTTCTTTTACAAAGCTATCCAGAAGCTCGTTCCATGCCATGTTCATGGCTCCCCCCCAGACATAATTATCTTTCAGGGTGCTGCCAGTGAAATTAAGATTGGTTTGAGCAGGTTTCAGATTGGAACCAGGCTTATCCTCATTGGCATGGGTGGCAGTTTTGTTTTTGCAGCAAGCTGTAACGAGCAAGGCAGTTATTAGCAAGGCAATAATCGAAAATCTGTTCATTGTTCACCTCATTATTCGTGTGTTAATTATTAAAATCGTATCTCAAACATGTTTGCCAGAAGCATTGGTAAGTGTCAACATATTTCTGCAAGCGAGGTCTTCATACTGGAGCTAATCATCATATCTGATCGTGTATTAAATAAAATCCTTTACAAAATGAGGGCTTAGGAAAACGTGGTCAATCTGAAATGTCGTTAGGAGATACTTATGTCAGACAAGGTGCGTGAAACTAGCAGTAAAGCTGCAATGAAGGAACTGAAAGAAGAATATCTTCGTATGCTCGAAGAATCCTTTCAAAACACAACAGAAATCAAAAAAGGCGATGTGGTAGAAGCCCCTATCGTAAGCATCAGTGATCAATACCTGATACTTAATTTGGGTGGCAAGTTCGACGCATATGCCGAAATCGGTGAATTTTCCGATGAAAAAGGCGTACTGCAATATGCCGTAGGCGATACCCTGAAAGGCTACGTGGTAGACAAGAACGATCAAGGCTACGTGGTTGGTAAAAGCTTAACCAAGCAGTATGTGGACAAGCAATCCATTCTCGATGCTTTCGAGAAGAAGATACCCGTTCAGGGCAAGATATATTCGCCCACTAAGGGTGGATTTAATGTAGATATATTGGGAGCAAGAGCTTTTTGTCCCTTCTCTCAGGTATCTTTAAGACCTGCTGAAGACAGCAGTGTTTTCATTGGCAAAACTCTGGACTTTATCGTGATTGAATGCTCGGAAAACTGTCGCCGGATTGTGGTTTCGCACCGTCAGTTGGCAGAAGCTCAAGAACAGGAAACCAAGGCAGCCGCCCTTAAGAAGCTTAATGTGGGCGATGTGGTGAAAGGCGTAGTGATGCGCATGACCACCTTTGGCGCATTTATTGATCTTGGTGGCATCGAAGGTTTGATGCACGTATCCGAGATATCCTGGCAGCACGTGGTTAAGCCACAGGATGAACTAAAAGTAGGCCAGGAACTCGAAGTAAAGATACTTGAAATTAAGGGCGACAAGATTGCTCTGTCGTTAAAGGCATTACAAGAGAATCCTTTCGTATCCGCCATGAGCGAGCTTCATGAAGGTGATACCATTAATTGCCGCATCTTACGTTTGCACAATTTTGGTGCCTTTGCGGAGCTGAAGCCCGGCGTGGAAGGCCTAATCCCAATTTCGGAGATGAGCCGCAACCGCAATATCGCTCACCCTCGTGAAGTGCTGAAAGAAGGAACATACGTGCAGGTTCAGATACTGCGTATTGATCCGGACACCCGCAAAATATCCCTTTCTCTAAAAGCCTTGCAGGAAGATCCTTGGGATAATATAGACGAACTCGTAAAGCTTGAAACCGGCTTTGAAGGCATTGTGGAAAGCTCTACTAATTTCGGCGTGTTTGTAACCATCACCGAAGGCGTGACCGGTCTGCTTCCCAGATCACGCATTCGTAAAACCGATAACTTCAAAACAGGCGACCAGGTTACCCTAATGGTTACTGCTTTAGACAAAGATAACCGCAGAATAACCCTGGATTACACAGACCGTGGCCCAGATGAAGTTATCGAAGCACGTCCCCGCTTTGAAGACAACCAAGCCCGCGAACCTCGTGGCAACCGAAGCGATAACTACCGCGGCGATAGTGGCTCGTCCCAACGCAGAGGCGGTGGCGGCGGAAGAGGAAGAAGCGACGAAGAATGGCGTAAATATGCCAATCAGAAGGTGAACCCCTCGGAAGATAACCCATTTAAAGACCTGTAAACTATATATAAATGCAGCAGAAACCCAACCAATTTATCAGGCTGCGTCAGGAAAAGCTGGAAAAGATCAAAGCCCTTGGCATTGATCCCTATCCTGTAGAGTCCTCACGCAGCCATCTCATTTCCGCCTTGCTGAACAACAAAGATAGCTGGATTGAGCGCGAAGAATCTGTAGTTATAGCCGGAAGACTGGTGGCTATGCGCCGTCAGGGCAAGATTGGCTTTGGCAATATCGAAGACATTAGTGCCAGGATACAAATTTACGTTGCGCAGAATGAGCTTGGAGAAGAGAATTATGAGCTCTTCAAGCTTTGCGATCCAGGTGACTTTGTTCAGGCAGAGGGTACACTTTTTTTCACCCAGGCTGGTGAATATTCTTTAAAATGCAGTAAGATAACCTTGCTGAGCAAGAACATACGTCCCCTACCCGCCGTAAAAGAACGCGTAGAAGACGGCAAAACCATCCGCTTTGATGAATTTGCCGACATAGAGCTTCGCTACCGTAAAAGATATCTGGATTTACTACTAAATCCCGATCATCGCAAGGTGTTTGAGCTCAGGTCTCAGATAGTTACCGCCATTCGCAAGTTTATGGACGACCGCGGCTATATGGAAGTGGAAACCCCTATCCTGCAACCGCTGTATGGTGGAGCTAATGCCCGTCCATTTATCACTCATCACAATACTTTGGACGTTGACCTATACCTGCGCATCGCCACAGAACTATACTTAAAACGCCTGATTGTAGGCGGGTTTGAGCGTGTTTACGAGATTGGCAAAAACTTCCGCAATGAAGGTATGGATAGAACCCACAATCCAGAGTTCACTTTAATGGAGTTCTACGAAGCCTATTCTGACCTGAATGGAATGATGGACATAGCCGAAGCATTGTTCAAACATTTGGCGAAAGACATAGTGGGCAAGGACGTATTTACCTATCAAGGCCATGAAGTTAGCCTGGGCGGAACATGGAGAAGAGTTTCGATGCCTGCTCTGGTGAACGAATATACCGGCTTGGATGTGGATAGTATGAACTTCGACGCATTAGCGGCTTTCTGTAAAGACAAACACATAGAGATTCCCGGTGGAGCAGGCAAGGGAAAGCTAATTGCACTGCTTTATGAACACTTTGTGGAAGCAAAGCTTATCCAGCCAACCTTCGTTTGTGATTTCCCCAAAGAGATTTCCCCACTGGCAAAAGCCAAACCGGGTAATCCACTTTTAGCAGACCGCTTTGAGCTGATAATTGCCGGAAATGAATTCTCCAATGCCTTTAGCGAGCTAAACGACCCCATGGACCAACGTGCCCGCCTGGAAGCTCAGGCAGCCCTGAGAGCCCTGGGAGATGACGAAGCAAACGTGGTGGACGAAGACTTTTTGGAAGCCCTGGAATACGGCATGCCCCCAATGGGCGGACAAGGTATTGGCATCGATCGCTTGGTAATGCTACTAACCGGTAACGATTCGATTAAGGAAGTTATCCTCTTTCCCCAAATGAAAGGGATATAACGAGTAATCTATAGTACATATTATTAAACCGGTTCTGATGAGCCGGTTTTTTTTGTGTATGGCAAACATCGCTGGAATCCGAACAACCGCTTCGTTGGTAACATGAGGATAGTTTTCTAGCCAACATCTTCTACAGCTCATTATCATTCCTTGGACGATTTACTCTAGAATTACGGATGAACTACGCATCCCATTAGCAGTCCATGCGTAATTCATGCGTAATTCGTGCAAGGGAGTAGCAGGTAAACTTGTTCGCATGAAACAAAAAGCCGGCTTCATTGATAAAGCCGGCTTGTACATAATATTAGTCTAAGTAGTTTAAAGCGTTATTCTTGTGGCAGCCACTCGTCTTTCACGGTAGGCTTCTTTTCTGGGCTGGGGTCTTCCACGCTATAGCTCTTATCCCCGATGCTATATATAACCTTTATATCGGCTTTCCCAAATGAAGCTTGGGATGTAGCGGTAATGGTTAAAGTGTCAAACACGTATTCAAACTTGAAGTCTTCGGTATTGATATCACCCAGGTTCAATTCTTCCAAAAACGCGGGATAATCGCCGAATTCGTCTGCTTTACGGTATTCTTCCATGGCCGCAATAAGCTTTTGGAAATTGGGGATTACTGCTTCAAATTTGGTTTGAGCTATGGCTTCATTTGCCTTGTCGATTTTTAGTTGCTTCATACCAAAAAAGAACACAAACACCAACCCCACAAGCATCAGGATCATGATTAGCTCAACCAGGGAAACCTTCATATTGGCGGCCTTGGCAGTATCTGCACTGGGCTTTACTTGTTTTGGTGCAGCTTTGGTTTGTTCTGTATCCGGCATTTTTGCCTCCTGGATATTATTCTCTTTTTTTCATGATTTTCGAGGTGCGCTTTTTGTCAAGAATTACTCACAAATTTCTGGTATGCATGTTGATTTTGCCAAGTATGGAGGATAACTCACTGGTTCTAGGTTCAGTCATTATCTATTGTACCCATGTTTATGGGACCAAATTTGTTAACAAACCTAGAATATTCTTCGAGTATACAAGGCTAAGGTAGCCAATTCAATTAGACAAGTTACAAGCATACCCCCAAAAAAAACGGGAAATGATGTGGATAACCACAAGACTTATAC
>CALLHY010000050.1 GCA_938009275.1 uncultured bacterium | reverse complement strand
CAAGATGAACTTCTAATCTTTGCAAGAGAGACATTTAAGCTCTGCAAGAGCGGCAGATAATAGCCTGAGGCGTAAGCCTCAGGTACAAGGCCCCCACCAATACCAAGCCCCTTGGGGGCGACACAATATTATATTTTACAAAGAGCTTAAGAGGAGAAGAGAGATTAACAGGTTAGTGGGTAAATGGGTGATGCATCAAAGCTCTGCAAGATGAACTTCTAATCTTTGCAAGAGAGACATTTAAGCTCTGCAAGAGCGGCAGATAATAGCCTGAGGCGTAAGCCTCAGGTACAAGGCCCCCACCAATACCAAGCCCCTTGGGGGCGACACAATATTATATTTTACAAAGAGCTAAAGAGGAGAAGAGAGATTATCTGATATGTAAGGGATAAGTAACCAGAATGGTTTAATACAGCGATGATAACAAACGAATCTTGCCTAAACATAGAGGCAGGAGCGGACATCCTTGTGTTTTACCACAGAGGAAAAACTTCAGAGGAAGTGGAACTCAATGAAAGGCATATAAAACACAGCAACAGAACAATATCCACCGGGCGAGATCATTCCAAGAAAACACACAAATTACCTCTTAGCGTTACTTGCCAAGCAGTAACCCTTGCTTCATTAAGGGCAGGTCGCAGGATTAGCTTCCTATAGTTTAACAACACGCTTAATCAGGATACTTTTACCACTTTGCACCTTAACAAAATAGATGCCTTTACCAACCTTTTTCCCGCTAGAATCTGCTCCATTCCAGTTTGTGGAATACTCACCTTGTGCTTTGTAATAGCTTGGCAAGCTTGCAACAAGCTGACCCTTTAGATTGTAAATACTTATCACAACAGGGTTGTCGTTTTTCTGCTGCCAATTGAGGGTAAAAGACTCTGAAAATGGATTGGGATACAAAGATTTAATAAAAAGAACACCTTCCACAAGCTGCGGCTCTTCTGGATTGCTGGCAATCATACCATTCAGTTTTTGGGCTAGAAGTCCGCCAAAAGATTCTTGAAAATCTTCGAGGCCGTAGTTATTGTCGCTTCGCCACACAACGATTGCTTCATTCTCCATGCTAACGGAAGCTGGATGCATCTGGAATCCAGGTTTCGAACTTATAAGTTGGGCACTGCTTTCCACTGGCAAGCCAGACGTATTAATGGTGCTGTAGAGCAGTTTGTCAGATTCTGTGTCGCTTGCCTGTTCCCATATTGCCACAGCCCCCCCGTTCGTATATTCCGCCAAGGTTACGCTACGCAAGAATTCTTGGCTTGGAACTGTGTGAATAATCCGACCTGAATTCGCGAAGGCAAGATTCCCGTTTGTATCCACTCTTTGATACACTAGCTTGATGCTGTTATCCACATTTTCACTCATCAGAATGCCAAATCCATCTTCTCTTGATTTACATCCTAAATAGGTAACACTATTATCTGCCAGTTGAAGACCGCTTAGCCCCCAAGGTATATCCCCCTGGGCTGTAACCTTTACCGCAAGGATGCTGGAAGGAGCATATCCACCTAACACAAAAATGATGTCCGTTCCTTGCAGTTGTGCATAAAAGGGACGGTTGTCATCATCATTGGGAGTTGAGAAGACCACCTCACCACTGGCATTCCAGCCAGGTGCAGGATCGCCATTGGTATCCACCAACAGACATTGAATACTATTGGCTGTTTCAGCTCCGCTACGCCCTATCCAGGTGAAGTAAAGCCCTTTGCTTGCAGTTATGTAGCTTCTGAGGGCAGGGATGTTGTCCACCAATACTTTGCCTTCATTTCCCCACTGCATTTGCCAGTTGCTAAAGCGTTGTCCCATCAGTTTTTTGTAGCCGGCAGAGGAGTTTTCCATCCAGCCGAAATATATATCACCATTATAAAAGCTCAGTTCAAATCCATCGGTTATGGTACTGGTAATATGTACTCCCGGTTCTAACAAACCGTGATCACCATTGTAGTGCAGAATCTGGAAGTAGTAAGCATCCTGCTTGAATACTACCGCAACTCTGTTATTATCTATCTCGCATGAACTAACGTAATTGGTTGGTGTGGCGTAGCTCCCTAACTGATGTGGTTGTGCCAAAATTGGATAACCTGCCGAACTTATTATCTGGTAAAACAAGCCTGTCTGTCCTATGGCATTTATGTTACGATACAGAATCAGCACTCTATCCCCCAGCTTATGCGTTGCTACATGCATAGCCGACCCGACCAATGCAGAGGTAAGGGTTTGCCCACCCGCTGCAAAAACCAGGGTGCCATTGGCATTCACCACTTGCTGGTTTAGCTTTTTGTGAGTGTTGTCTGTGGTTTCAAACTGCGCACTAAGCATAGTGTTGGAAGCAACAATGCTGTAATTGCCGATACCGTTGGGATTGCTACACAGGCTGATACCATTGGCACCCCAGGCAGCCTGTAAATCGTTATTAACCATATTTACTTTCAATACTTCCGCATTTGAGTTTTCTTCTAACCAGGCACAATAAACCTTCATGGTGTTATCTGTGCTGATTTTCAGGTTTCGTACCGAACCATTGTGGGTTCCCAGTAGCAAACCTCCGGGGGGATATACTTGATTTACCATGCTGCTGACATTGTAGTAACGAAGTTCATTTTGAGCTCCAACAGTTTTTTGAAATAGTACCTGTAGAGATTGTCCATCAAGACAAATGTCGTATTTCAGATTAGTAGCGGCTGTCTCAGCCAAAACCAATTCGTAAGGTGTAATAAGCTGTGTTCCATCAGAGCCCCAAACCCTTATAATCAGGCTTTGGTTATCGTCTATCCTTTTAGCTACATCGAATATCTTGTGATCCGCAGTTACAAATATCCTGTGCGAGTCAGCACCTTCGCCAGGCTCAAAAGGATAGGCCTGTTGCCAATTGCGGTAACCGTAATCTGCGTAACGCTCTACATAGTTGGTGCTGTTGGAATTGCACTTATATTGTACTGCCACACCGTATTCAGTGACTGAAGCAACTTCGCTTAGTAGAAGACCATTGGGAGTAATTATCTCAGGTGCATCAGCACCCCATGTTTCAGTGCCGGAAGCGTTATAACAACGTCCGAAAAGCTGATTTTCACCATCTTCATGATAAAACACATAAGCTCCACCGATGCTATTTGCTGCAGTTTTGTAGCTATAAGAAGTCTGGTATCTATCCGAGACAATGTTAACGCCAGAGCCCCAAAGCGGCACTCCGGAGGAACTTATCTTTTGCATCATCACCTGCTGTCCCAGATTTGAATTCGATTCTAACCAACTGATTATGAAGCTATTATCCGTTGTAAACAGCAGGTATATATCTTTTATGGGTGCGTTGCATTCTATTATCAGGAGGGGATTATCCCACAGGGGAGTGCCATCGGGTTGCCTCAATGCAGCATATAGCCCATGTTTATCACCGCTGCTTTTAACCCAGGTACTTAGAACGTTGCCACTAGCATCACGAATCGGTTTGCCGTAACCATGCAAATCCTGACCTTCTCTTACCACAGAATCTTCCAGCCACATTGCTTGGCTCCACGCCAAACAGGTGACCAGGAGAAATACTACACAAATCACTATCTGTTTCATACTGTCTCCCTTACTCGTAATTGAGATATATTCACCTTTTATCTACCCATATGTTATGTCAAGATATTTATAGTTTTATTTTCGTTAAGTCAGGAGTCGAGTAGCCCTGAGGTGCGGGGGCGATATTGTGTTTATGCGGGAGGTGATTTGTGTTATTAGGGGTAAAAGACCGGATTCCCGCGTCTAAGTAAACGAATGAGGCACCAGGCAATACACGCGATAATCTCTTCTTACTCATTCCCTCTTGGTTAAATAAACAATTGTGTCGCCCACAAGGGGCTTGGTATTGGTGGGTGCCCTGTTCCTGAGGCTTGCGCCTCAGGCTATTATCTGCCGCTCTTGCAGAGCTTTTATAATACTCCCTGTTAACCTGTTAACTTGCTAACCTGTTAACCTCTTAACCTGCTAACCTGCTAACCTGTTAACCAATTAACCCGTTAATCTCTCTTTTCCTCTCTGGTTCTATTACTCTTATACTCTTTGCTAAGCAATAGCAGCAGGATACTTGTAATAACTCTTATCAGCTAAGCAGGGCAAGCACGTGCTATGCATCAGCTTCCTTGAACAAAAAAAGCAGTTGAAGCTAAAGTAACTTCAACTGCTTATTATAAGTGTTATTGTTTTTTAGCTTAGTTTCTTGTAGGCCTCGTATCTTTCCTTAAAGAAAGTGCCAGCGCAGTCATTAAGCTGCTTGGCGCGCTCTGGGAAGATGTTCTTCAGGCCGGAATAACGCTTTTCGGCATCCAGGAATTCCTGCACGCTAAGGGTGGGTTCTTTGCTATCCAGCGTGAAGGGATTTTTGCCCTGAAGCTTATTAAGCGGATTATAGCGATAAAGCAGCCAGTAACCAGCATCAACGGCAAGCTTCTCGTGCTTCTGGCTCATACTCATATCTATGCCATGATTAATGCAAGGGGCGTAGGCGATAATGATGCTGGGGCCGGGATAGGCTTCCGCTTCCTGAATGGCTTGCATTGCCTGATTTTTGTTGGCACCCATGGCAATAGAGGCTACATATACATAGCCATAGCTCATCATCATCATACCCAGGTCTTTCTTACTGGTGTTCTTACCTGCTTCAGCAAAGCGGGCAATGGAGCCCATGGGAGTAGATTTACTGGCCTGACCGCCGGTATTGGAATAGACCTCGGTATCAAGCACAAACACGTTTATGTTGTGGTTACTTGCCATCACGTGATCCAAGCCGCCGTAGCCGATGTCATAAGCCCAGCCGTCTCCACCGAGAGCCCAGATAGACTTTTCGATAAGGTAATCCTGCAGTTCAATGGCGCGGCGCATCAGCTTGGCGCAACCTTCGCAGGCAGTTTCCATGGCTTTGGGGAGCATAGCTTTCAGTTTGGCTGCATTTTCTTTGGCTGGTGCGTCAACGGCATCCCAGGCCTCCAGACGGGCACCGATGGTTTCCTTTAGGGCGGCATCGATATTCTTATCCATCAGGTGTTGCAGGGCAAGCTTCAGGAGCTTGCGGTGCGAGCGGATGGCAAGACGCATGCCATAGCCGTATTCGGCGTTATCTTCAAAGAGGCTGTTTGCCCATGCAGGACCCTTGCCGTCTTTGTTCTTGCAATAAGGAATAGTTGGGAAGGTTCCGCCCCAGATGCTGGAACAGCCTGTGGCGTTGGCTATTATCATGCGGTCGCCAAAAAGCTGGGTTAAGAGCTTTATGTATGGGGTTTCACCGCAACCTGCGCAGGCACCTGAGAACTCGAGGAGCGGCTGCTTGAACTGGCTACCCTTCACTGTGCCTTCTTTAAAGTTGGCAAGCACGTCGTTTGGCAGAGCGTCGAAGTATTCATAATTAGCCTGTTCGCCATTGGCGCGCTCTTCTTCTATCGGCTTCATTACCAAGGCGGCTTTGGGGCATTCGTTCACGCAAACGCGGCAGCTCTGGCAATCGTCTATATACACCTGAATTTTGTATTGATAGCCTTCTGCACCCATGGCTTTAAGGGTATTGAAGCTGGCGGGTTTGCCGCTTAAGTCTTCATCCTTTACCAGTTTGGCGCGGATGGCAGCATGGGGGCATACAAAGGAGCATTGGTTACACTGAATGCAATTTTCGGCAATCCAATGAGGCACAGTTGCGGCAACGCTGCGTTTTTCCAGTTTGGCAGTGCCGGTTTCTACAAAACCATCCAGAGGCATCTGGCTTACTTTTATCTGGTCACCCATTTCGCGCATGATGGGTTCTATTACGTTGTTAGTAAAATCGTTCATGCCATCTGGAACCAGCTTCTTATTGGGGGTATTGCAGGCAGGAAGCATGGTGGGTACATCAATCTGCACCAGAGCTTCATTAACCCTGTCCACAGCTTTCAAGTTCATATCCACCACTTCCTGACCCTTGCGGCCGTAGGTTTTCTTGATGGATTCTTTGATAAGCTGGATGGCTTCTTCGCGGTCTAACACACCGGAAATGAGGAAGAATGCGGTTTGCATAACTGTGTTTACGCGTCCGCCCAATCCCACTTCCTCGGCAATCTTGAGGCCGTCGATGTTATAGAACTTTATCTTGCGGTCGATAATGGTTTGCTGCATGGCGCAGGTAAGCTTGTCGAATGCTTCAGAGGTTTCCCAATTTGAGTTTAGCAGGAACACGCCGTTGTCTTTTATGCCGCCAAGGATGTCGAATCTGCCGATAAATGCCTGGTTGTGGCAGGCAACAAAATCCTCACGGGTAACCAGATACTGGCTATGAATGGGGGTTTTGCCAAAGCGCAGATGGCTGCGGGTGATGCCGCCGCTTTTCTTGCTGTCGTATTGGAAATAGCCCTGCACATACAAGTCTGTGTGGTCACCAATAATCTTGATGCTGTTCTTGTTGGCACCAACTGTTCCGTCGGAGCCAAGACCCCAGAACTTGCAGCTAAAGGTTCCGGCAGGAAGAGTGCTGATGATTTCATCCACCTTTAGAGAAAGATGGGACACATCGTCCTCGATGCCAACTGTGAAGCCGTGGAAGCCATTGTTTGCCACGTGCTTATAGACGGCAAGCACCATAGAGGGGGTAAATTCTTTGCTGGAAAGACCATAGCGGCCGCCAATGATGTTCAAACCGCAGATATCTTTTAGTGCCGATACCACGTCTAAATAAAGAGGTTCGCCGATGGAGCCCGGTTCTTTGGTTCTGTCTAACACGGCAATGTTCTTCACGCTCTTGGGCAGTGAAGCGCGGAAGGCTTCTGTATCGAATGGACGATATACACGGACTTTAACCATGCCCAGCTTCATACCGCGTTCTTTATTCAGGTATTCGATGGTCTCTTCTATGGTTTCGCAACCGCTGCCCATGGCAACGATAACGCTTTCGGCTTCGGGATGGCCAACATAGTCAAACAGCTTGTAGCTGCGGCCGATCTTTTCGGCAACCTGTTTCATGGTTTCGGCTATGATGCCAGGTGCCTTCTGGTAATGCAGATTGCTGGTTTCGCGTCCCTGGAAATATACATCAGGAGCCTGCTGGCCAACCTTGATGCGGGGATTATCCGGGGTTAATGCACGCTGGCGGAAAGCTTCGATAAGTTCGCCATCATCAAGCTCTGCCATGGTTTCATAGTCTATCACTTCTATCTTTTGCAGCTCGTGACTGGTGCGGAAACCATCGAAAAATACCAGGAAGGGGATAGATGTTTTCATGGTGGCAAGCTGAGCTACTAAACCGAGGTCCATCACTTCCTGAACGCTGTTGCAGGCGATAAGAGCAAAGCCTGTGTTACGCGCGCTCATCACATCGCTGTGATCGCCAAAAATGGAAAGGGATTGGGCTGCCAACGAACGGGCAGTTACGTAGAAAACTGTGGGAAGCATCTCACCGGCAATCTTGTGCATGTTGGGCAACATCAGCATAAGACCCTGTGAGGCGGTGAAGGTGGTGGTAAGTGCGCCCGCGGAAAGCGAGCCGTGAACGGCACCGGCAGCACCGGCTTCAGATTGCATCTCGATTACATCAACCGTGGTGCCATTAATGTTCTTGCGTCCTTCCGATGCCCAGGCGTCGGAAAGCTCACCCATTGTGGAAGATGGCGTGATTGGATATATCGCTGCCACTTCGGCGAAGGCATAGGCAACATGAGCAGCAGCAGTGTTGCCGTCCATGGTGGCTTTTTTAAATTTTGCCATTTGGGTAACTCCTTATATTATATCTTGTTAAAGAAACCAACTTTTTTGTCACAAAGAATTGATACGCAGTTTATGTCAACCAAATAATCCTTACCCGCCCTCGCAACCAATACCAATGCCTCATGGAGCCAGTAACATAAGACAACTTACAGCAGGTTAGCAGCTATAAACCGCTTAGCAGAATCGAGTGCTATAAGTAAAGCGCAACACAATAACGTGCTGCGCTTTTCTACTATAAGTGGATGTTTTGCTTTACTTAGCTTTTACCGGAATCCATATCTCCATTATCGAATCGGGCTGTCCAAACTTGAATCTCTCGTCATACACTTCGAAGTCATAATCCTTGTCCTGAACATATTCAGCTTCTGGCATCCAGCCGTTATAAATAGCATCATAAGTTGCTCCCAGGGTGTCAAGGCTGCCATGATGTTCGAACACGGCATAATCCGATGCTGGCATCTCCTTTACCTCCATACCTTCGGGGATATAGTCTGTGCTGCTTACTTCCACTCCGGCAAGGTAAATAAAGGGCGTATTTTCTGTCATTTCCACGTTCGGCTCAGACATACACAATCCCATACAGGTATTTGGCACCACAGTGTTCTTCATTTCGTGGCAGCGACTGTTAAATTCATCCCACAGCTTGGGGATAGTATTTTCTTGCATGGTGGTTCTACAGCTCATACCGATAACCTTGAAGGCGGCTTTGTTTACAAACTTAGGGCTTAGCATAATCTCTCCTTTTCTTGAGGTTCTCTTTTGCAAGCGGATAGCCGGGAAGTTCAAGAGAGGCGCTTCCTTTTTGCGCACACTCCCCGGAGTTATACCGCAACAGCTCTTGAAGGCACGGCTAAAAGCTTCCTGTGAGCCAAACTGATACTCCGCGGCGATCAGCTTTATACTCTTGGTGCTAAAAACCAGTTCCCTCGATGCTTCAGACATTCTGCGCCGGCGTATATACTCCCCAACCGTGATACCGGTTAAGGCAAAAAACATCCGGTGAAAATGCCACATGGAGTAATTTGCACAATCGGCAACTTCATCCAAACTTAGCTTCCCCTTTAGATGTGCTTCAATATAGTCCAACGCTTTTTGAATGTAGTAGCTGCTATCCATTTGCTTTGTCCTCTCGCTTTTGATAAGTTTTGCTATAACCTGCTTTATCCAGAGTGTCAAGAAGAAAGTGTAATTTTTCTGCAATACCTTCATTTTGATGCCATGATTTTGGGGACTTCCTTGCTGCTTCCTTGAAGCTATCCTGTATTTTACACAGGATAGCTTCAAGGAAGCAGCAAGGAAGAAGCACTAAAATAAGCAGTGGATTGGATTATACACCGTTGCAGAGCTTTTCTGTATCGCTGCTGTATATCATTTTGCTGTTATCCGCTATTCAACTTCTATCGAATTGTTTAAAGACCATTGCACATAAATGGATCACCAGATTTATCAGGCATTAAGGTTAAACAAATCACTTATTGGTATACTTCGTTTTATGCTCACCAGATAAATCTGGTAATTACAGCTGAATAAATTCGGCGTTCCAGATTATTCAATGTTCTTGTTTATCTAACTCAGGCATCGGCATGCTGAAGAAATAACTTGACAAACAAAACACTTTGAAAAACAAAGTACTTTATAGATAACACATTGCCAAAACCCTGATTAACGGGGAAAGGAAGATAGAACAATGAATCAGATGAACGCACTTAATACCATCTCTGAGATTGATGCCGCTATTCATAATCCTGCCAGATTGAAGATTGTATATCTGCTTTCTCGAAACAAGAACATGGATTACACTGCACTGATGGACTATACCGAGCTAACCTCGGGCAACATAACTACTCACCTGAATAAACTCGCTCAGGCGGGTTATATAAGCATCAAAAAGAGCTTTAAGGGAAATAAACCCAATACTTCTGTTAAGCTTACCGAATTGGGCACTAAGGCCTATCGAAATTGGGGCGATAACATCTTGAAGATTCTACCTGAAGACACTAAACAACAGCTTTTTGAAGGCTTGATTAACAACATTCGCATACCAAAATACGGTCAGCTATCGCTCCGCGATGGTTATCCCTATTTGTTAACCGAACAGGCGCAGTATCTTATGCATGGTTTTTATGGAAAAGGTGTGTGCTTACCACCCAAAGATGAAGCATGCGTGTGGTAATGCAATCCTTAACAATATCAAAAGCAATAAACTCATGGAAAAGGAGTTAATATGATCGACAAGCTGAAACAAATGGCCGGCAAGATCGATGCGGATTACTTTGATCTCCGCTACGAAACCAAGCGGGTCGAACAAATTGTAATGAGCAAGAAAGAGATTCGCAGTTGCGGATCTAATCTTGGCGATGGTTATGTATTACGTGTGTTAAAAAACGGTGGGCTTTCCAAAGTGAGCTTCACCAAACCTGAGCAAGCAGACATGGCAATAAAGCGTGCCATAGAGAACGCCGAAGTTCTGGCTGCCAACCTTAGCGAGCCCAAGCGTCCAGCTCCGGCACCGGTGGTAAAAGCCGCCATAAAAGCCAGGCTGGTAGAAGACCCGCGCCAGATAAGCCTGTCAGAAAAGATAGCTATAGTGCGCCACTATTCAGATTTGCTCTTCGCCCAGCCCAAGATTGCCAATGTGGACATGCACTACTACGATGTTTATCGCAACAAGTTCTTCATCAACAGCGAAGGCAGCGAGATAAACGAAGAGCTGGTTACCACCAAGCTTGGTGCCGGTGTGGTGAGCCAGGAAGGTGCATTAACGCAAACTGTGCGCATGGCCTTTGGCGGCAGCAACGGATTTCAGAAAGTGCGCAACCGTGAAGATGAAGCAGTGGCGCGCGCCAAGATAGCCGCAGACCTGCTGAATGCCGAACCGGTGACGGCAGGAACCTACAGGATGATCCTTAATCCCGGCATTGCGGGTGTATTTACCCACGAAGCTTTCGGGCATTTTTCGGAAGCGGACATCGTGCGCGATCTGCCTGCCCTGCGTGAAAAGATGAAGATTGGCACCAAAATGGGCACCGATATCCTGAACATAATAGACGATGCCACCATGGCAGATCAGCTTGGTTATTACCAGTATGATGACGAAGGCGTGGCAGTGCGCAGAGTTAATCTAATGACGGGTGGCGTGCTTACCGGAAGGCTGCACGACCGCTTCACCGCCGCCGAAATGGGTGAGCCGATTAGCGGCCATGCCATTGCCGAGGACTTCCGTTACGATCCCATAGTGCGCATGGGCAACATCTTCATCCAGCCGGGAAACAACAGCTTTGAAGAGCTACTTGCAGCTTTGGGCGACGGCCTGTATATCTGTGATGCCATGGGTGGTCAAACCAGCGGTGAGAACTTCACTTTTGGTGCAAACTATGGCTACATAGTTAAAAACGGCAAACTTGCTGGCATGATTCGCGATATTAACATCGTTGGCAACCTATACAGCACCCTTAAAACTGTGGAGATGATCGGCAACGACTTCGTGCTGGACGAAGCAGGCGGCTGTGGCAAAGGTCAAACCAATATCCGCTCCTGCCTGGGAGGACCGCACGTGCTGTTCAGCAATTTAACCGTGGGAGGTAAATAATGGAAAAGCTGTTAAAACTCGCCAGCCAGGCCGCAGATCAAGCTGAGGTATATTACTCCAGCGATTCCAGCGATGGCATCGGCTTCACCGATGGAAAGCTTGAAAAGGCAGACACTTCCCTAACCTCCGGCATTGCCCTTAGGGTGATAAAAGACGGCAGAATTGGTCTGGCTCACACCCGCAACCTGCTGGATAGTGAAGCCCTGGTAAAACAAGCCCTGTTAAGTGCCAAAGAAGGCATGGAAGTAAGCTTCCAACTGCCATTAACCGTTAATCCCCCCAAGGTAAACAGCTACAATCCCGACATCGAGAAGCTAAGCAAGAAAGACCTCGTGGCAGAAGGCAAGAGGATAATAGAATACATCCGCAGCAAAACAGGTGCACAGGTTAATATAGGCTGTGGATACTCGGTATCGGAAGACGGACTGATGAACAGCGCCGGCACTATGCTGGAAGAAAAAAGCTCGGACTACTACGTTTATGCCATGGTGGTATTCCCCGGAACAGGCTCGGGGCTGCATAAGTTCCGCGTAGGAAAAAGCCATGTGGAACTGGACAAAGCCGAGCTGGACGAAATGATAGAGCTGTACCTGATCAGCCAGAATCAGATTGTTCCCGCTACTGGTAAGATGCCCGTTATCTTTGCGGAATCCAGCCATTCGGCGTTGTTATCCCGCTTCTTCACTGCCGCTCATCCATCCAGTTTCTATAATAAGGTTTCCCCTTTGCTAAACCGGATTGGCGAGCAGATAGTATCACCCAAGATTAGCCTGTGGCAAGACCCCTTCGATCCCGAACTAAGCTCTCAGGCTGCTTTTGATGGCGAAGGAAGCTTAACTAAGAAGTTCCACTACATAGAAAACGGGATATTTAAAGCCATCCCCACCGACCTGAACTATGCCCAAAAACTAAATCTGGAGCCCACCGGCAATGGATTCAGGGGAGCAATAGAGGCAAATCCCAGCGCACAGGCGTTTAATATCTGCATGGGCACTGGCAATAGAAGCCTGAAAGAGATGATAGCCGGCATCGACAAAGGCATTATAGTGCAAGGCCTGATGGGAGCACACTCCGGTAACATACTGAACGGCGAATACTCAGTGGGCGTATCCAGCGGATTCTATATCGAAAATGGCGTTATAAAAGGCAGAGTGAAAGATACCATGCTCTCCGGCAACGCCTATGAAACCCTGATGAATGTGGCGGAAATAGAGAACAAATGCCATAACACCGGCTCGCGCAAACTTCCCTCCATCCTCTGTGATGGGGTTAGCGTAGCCGGTAAATAACCCAGATCCTCCTTAATGTACAAAGCTTCGCCGGATGTGGCTTCACGCTGGCGAGGCTTTTTTTTATCCATAATGGCAGCCGAGGCATTCCTGCAAGACCTCACCCTTGCGGGTGCGGTGTGCCTTGCGTATCTCACGCATCTCTTTACCCTGCCAGATGTCCAGAATTGAATCGCGGTGTATATCGCCGATAAACTGCTGTTTCTCCGGGAAGATGCTACAGCCTTTGGCCGGACATAGAGGAATGCGCCCATCGGGACGAATCTGCAAATCCCGAAATGGCAAAGAGCAGACCGGAATCTCATTGGCGGCAATGGAGTGTTGCACAAACACATCCTCGCTATAATCACTTTCCGGATGTTTTAGCAGCCATTGGGGGTGAACGCAATCGCATAGCTTCTTTAGCTGTGTGCTTTCCTGTTTTTCCAGATGGCGAGTGGAGGGACGCAACATCAGGCGAACCTTAATAATTGCTTTGCTGTGCATCTTGTTACGAAGCCGATACAAGGTTTGCAGGTTGTTCATCAATCTTGCATAGCTGGCTCCCGGACGGGCTGTTTCATATACCTCTGCTCCGCCGGCATCCACCGATACCTCGATGAAGCCCAGTCCGCAGGTTAGCATCTGCTGGGCAAAATCCTTATCTTTCCACTGTCCGTTGCTAACCACCGAAAGCAGCTTGGTTCTTGCTGCCAGGTCTTGCATAATGCTGCTGAAATTTGGGTGCAAAGTAGGCTCGCCACCGCCAATTCGAACCCTATTGATACCGCTTTGTTCCACTTGCCTTTTCAGGCACTCCACCGTAGCTTCTGTCATCATGGTGCGTGGATGGGGAAACAGCGGGTTGTTGCAATAAACACAGTTCAAATCGCAGGCATCGGTGATATCTACAGACAGCAGAGGAGGAACAGCGGCATCGGACATAACAAAGGGATACTTCAGGATAAGCAGTTCTTTTAGTGGCACACCCCTGGCCAGAATGCGGGAGTTTAAATAAACATAATAGCTAAGATGCTTCATCATCCAGGGGATGTGTTGCATCCTGTTTGCCAATGGTTTCAGGTTCATAGAACCCCTCATTTATTTTACAATGGTGAAACGATATGGCTTGGCTGTGCTGTTCCTAAGCTTAAAATAGTATATACCGCTGCTTAGCTGTTTATCCGGGATATAGGTAATGCGGTTTAAGCCGCTGTTTAGCGCAGGCAGATTGAGCTCCTGCACCTTTTGACCCTTCAGGTTATACACTTGCAAAACGCTTCCCAAGCTCGCTTTTTCGCCCATTATCTCCAGTTCTGCATGCTTCATGATAGGATTTGGATAGCAAGAGGCAATAGACACCGGACTGGGAACGCTTAGCGCATCATCAATTTCCACGCCGGACACCTTTATGCTAACGTAGCGGGTGAGATTTGGCAAGAGGTTTACCCGCACATAACACACATTTTGGGTTTCGCCGCGGTCAACCTGCTCCAAAAATCCTCCGGTAACGCTGTAGCTTGCGTTTCCGGCAGGCATATTGAATTTTATCAGGGCATTGTCAAAACCCAGGTATTGACCGTTATAGGCAACCGCCATCACGCTGTCTGCCACGGCGTAGTTTGAGGGGAAGTAATTTACATTTATGGTATTGCCATCGGAGCCAGCGTAAATAGTGGTGAGGGGAGTAAACTGGTTATTGTTTACCTTTACCACCCGATATGCCCTATTTCCGTCACAGGTGCTACGCGTGGCAAGATTGTATGGGAATGTGCTTATTGAGCCGTTATTGGAGTGGATATGCCCCCACAGAGACATATCTAAACCGAGGGTGCTGAGGTTTAGCTGGTCTTGAAAGTCGTAGTGATGAAACAGCATCTTACTATAACCGGGATGAAGGGATATAACGTTATTCAGCCACAGCAGTTGCTTGGCTGTGTAGCTGCTGTTTCCGTAGATGTTGGTGCGCCAGTTTTCATAGTTATCATAGCTTTCCATGCCGATATACAGCGTGTTATCGTAAGTAAAATAGTAGTCTTGAGTGTGATAAGGCCAGTTTACATCAGCGTTATCCAGCCAGTTCCAGCCGAAATAATTCCACCAGTTGCGCCGTGAACTTCCCGCCGGAGGGGGAGTGGAATTCCAGCCGCCAATGTCGTGATTGCCGGCAGTGACATAGATGGGCACTTCCATTTCCGACAGCACGCGCTGCACCCAGCCAAACCAATACTGTCCGCTAAAGCCCTCAAGCTCGCCTTCATTTAGCAAATCTCCGGTAATAAGCACAAATTCCGGACGAACTATGTTAATATCATCCATCACGGCTCTAAAATCCACAACAGACAGCGAGTCGGCATCAAAACCGGCATCTGGATAGAAGATGCGGGTTGGCATGTGTAAATCGGTGATATGGATAAAATAGTAGCTGCTCTTGCGGGAAGGGATTACCTGCACGGCGTTGCGGCTGATATCGTGAATACCACCATCGGCATTAAGCTCCAGATCATAAAGCTCAAAAACGTTTACCTGTGGAATACTAACTTGCAGTTCCCAGCGATTGGGCTGCGTGTACCAAACCGCGGAAGTTACAGGTAACTGGATGCGTTTTTGTTCATGCAACAGCCAGGCATTGAATCCTGTAGTGCTTTGAGGTGCCACACAGGTAATGGTCATGGTCTCGCCGGGGATGTGGATGGCAGGAATGTTCAAAATTGGTCTTTGGATAACAGATAATATATCTCCCGGCGCATTATAGGAAGAATTAACCGTTACAGAGCCATTTTGCAGGTTATTTATCTCATCCATTCCAAAACTTACCTGGGATAAGCCCAGCACCGATACTCCGGTGTTTATGGCACTGAAATACACCTTGAATAGCTGACCCTCTCCGCTGGGAAGGGGGCTTCCGGAATATGCTATGCTTGCTGTTCCCATACCATATACCACATTCACATCTCCCGCGGATGATAAAGTGCCCTCGGTTTCCACTCCCTGGATAGCCAGTAGATTGGGATTGTAGGACAGGCTCATGCTATAGCTGTTATATTCCGATGCAGCGTCTAAGCCCATCACATTTACGGGTATGGAAAACTGGGTCTGGAGAGCCACGGTATGATTGCCGATACTAACAAACAGGCTGTTTTGTCCGCTTTGCATATCTGCGGGAGAGCGAGGCTGCAACCCAAAAGCAGAGAAGGCATAATCTACAATCCCTGTTAACTGGGTGAATGTAGTTCCCTGGGCGATGTTTTGCCAGGTGTGGCCCAAGCTAAAAAACTGGTTATCAACCTGGCAATTGCCGCTGCCGTCGTTCACACTGAATTCCTGATAGGTATTTGGGGCACTGCTAACGCTAACGTTTTGCACCTTCACCAGCACGCTTTCCCATTGTTCTCCAGTGGCAGCGGAACTTAAATCATTAGTCGCTACCAAACTTGGCGCGGGAAGGCTGTTGCCCTGGCTAAGCACCTGATAGGCACTTACACTGGTAATCTCTGTAAAGTCATAGTATTCGGTAACGGTTCCAGTAAGCTCCACCATATCACCAATTGCTGGCGAGTAAGTTTGATTGTAAACAAAGAGTCCACCAAATGCACCACCTGTGGGATCAGAGATAAAAAAGCCGTAATTATTGGCACCAGAGCCGCTGAAGAAGTTGGTTCCGGTAACAATGCCCCTAACCCTTACAATCTGTCCCTCATAAGGGGAAGCACCATCTTCGGCAGTGCTGTATTGCACCTGGTAACAAGTTAGTAGCGGTTGGGCAAAAAGGCCAGAGGACAAAGCGCACAATAGCAGCGCAAAAAGCAGGTATCTATTCATAAGGTCACTTCCTAAAAGGTTTTACAATATAATAATCTCATGCCATGTCTGAGGCAATGTAGATGGGAGATTAGCAGGTGTAAGCAGTATTGCAGCTACATTTGGTTCAAGATTGCTTTTACAGAGTTTACCGGAATGGCAAAGCCAATGCCGACACTGCCTCCGTTTTCAGAAAAGATAAAGGTGTTTATACCAATAACCTCACCATTAATATTAACCAAGGGGCCACCGCTGTTGCCGGGATTAACTGCCGCATCGGTTTGAATCATGTTTCTATAAACGTGTTTATCGGCTCGTGGGGCAAAAGAACGGTTTACCGCAGAAATTACCCCCACAGATACACTGGGTTTGGAGTCGTTCATCAAAAAACCATAAGGATTGCCCAGGGCAATAGACCACTCGCCAATAATAAGGTTCTTGGAGTCCCCCAGTTTTGCGTATGGCAGTTTATTGCCATTAATTTTCAGGCGGGCGACGTCGTGAATGGCATCCAGGCCAACGATACCGGCATCAAACTCGCGTTTATCCGGCAGTACCACCTTTATCTGGGTGGCTCCGCTAACCACATGGGCATTGGTAATGATATAGCCGTCGGGGTCGTAAATCACTCCGCTGCCTATGGACTGAACTTGTCTTTGCATGGGTGCGAAATCGAAGAAATCGAAGAAGCCAAAACCAAAGGGGCTGCGGGCACGCACGATTTCCGTTTTCATAACGTTTACACTCACCACAGCAGGCTCTACCATTCTCACGGCTTTGGTTATGGCATTTTCACGGGTGGCAATGTCGGCCTTACCCATAGGAGCAGGGCTTTCGCGAAACATGTCGGGAATTACGGGCTTGTCGCTGTTGTAATGCTGAATCAAAGCGACACTGATAGCGGCATTAACCAGGATGATAAGGATAATGCCAAAACATCCTATTTTCAAGGCGTTACCTCTCTATGAAAACTTCTTAATGGCAAATTCGATAGTGGAAACACTTACCCGGGTTTCAAAGCATGGACCATTGGGACGATCGTTCAAGACCGCATACACAGGGAAACGCCAGCTATCGCGAACGCCATCGGTAAGATCGCGATGACAGGCAACTGCGATAATAACGTCCGGCTTGGAATCCTGTATCAGTTTGCGGGCAAGGGAACCGCCAGTGGCTACTGCAGCCCGAACATTGTGTTTGCTCATTATTCCCTTAACCTTGGAAATATCGCAAGCTCCACATTCGGCACAGTCTATAATATCGTTGGTAATACGTATCTTGCACGCAGAGTTTTGCAGGCAATGCGGTAGTAATACCAGTATATTGCTGGTGCGTATGCCTGAGTAGTTACTAAGTACTATTTCGTTGTTGAAGTTCAAGAATGATTCCTGGAGCTCTTTCTTTTTTTGCATCACCAGCTTACCCAGCCATTTGGCAAGATAATAATAGATATTGAACAGCATCCATGTGCTATATAGCCTTAAACCATTTGGCCGAATCTTTTGATGGGTGCTCATTAATACCAGAATCCAGGAACTCACCAGAAGAGTTAGCAAAATAAAAAGGAAAGTGTAGACCACCGTTTCTACAGGTGATAGCCCTAAACGATGGTAGTTTCCCAAAGCCATAGAGAAATATATGGCGCTTAGTATGATAAGCGAGAGGCTTACCAGCATTGGAAATTTGATAACGGCTAAGTAATGTTCTTTCATAATATCACATCCAAAGTTGTTCTCCGGTGCTTAGTCTGGCACCGTTCACGTATGCACCGGCGGTCATTATTTTCTTACCTTCGGCTTGAACACTGGTTATCAACAGTTGTTTGTCTAAGCAATTCACAGTGAAACCGATGTTTTTGATGATGCGGGCAATACAGCCATGCTCCCCTTCTACTGGGTGGTCGGTAACTTGCGCTTCCATTATTTTCAGCTTAGCCCGGCGAAAATATACCCATGCTCCGGGAATGTAGGAAAAGGCGCGGATTTTGTTCAGCACCGCAGATGCGGGAACTTGCCAATTGATCATGCAAGTGGAACTGTCTATCTTTGGGCAAAGGCTTGCCATTTTGTGGTCTTGGGGGGTTTCCGCAAAGGGTGTGCTACTGTCTGTTTTCATTAAATCCATTAGCATTTCAGCAGCTTGTTGGGCTAATCTGGATTGCAGGCTGCTATAATTATCCTCGGGTAAAATATCCAGGCTACGCTGGGCTATTATTGGCCCCGCGTCCAGTTCGGATATCAAGCGGTAGATACTTGTTCCGGTGCTGGCTTCTCCATTTAGCAAAACGCTTTGAATGGGGCTGGCACCTCTGTATTTGGGTAATAGTGAAGGATGGAGATTTATCACTCTGCGCGTAGCTAAGCGCCTAATCTGTTTGCCGATGTATCCACCATAAGATGCGGTGATAATGATGTCCGGATTCAGTTCAGTAATGTAGTTCACCACTTCAGGCACATTTATCTTTTCTGGGGTCAATAGCTTCAATCCAGCTTTCCTGGCATATTCTGACACAGGAGTGGGACAAAAGAGCTGCTTGCGTCCTGCGGGTTTATCAGGCTGACTAATCACCAGTTTCGGCGCAAAACCCTGCTTTATCAGAAGGTCTAAGGCCGGAATACCGTAGATTGAAGAGCCGATAAACACGAAGCTATTCATCTGGTAATCCCTCTCGAACATTCTTGCCATCAACGGTTTGGGCAGCTAAATCTTTCAGCTTGCGCTTCAGTTTCAGCTTTGCCAGTGTGCTTATCCTATCGGTGAACAATATCCCTTCCAGATGATCGTATTCATGCTGAATAACTACTGCTTTAAAGCCTTCTGCAGTCTCAGTTATGCGTTCGCCATCGGGGGTGGTGTATGATATGTTTATCCGTGAAGGGCGGCGCACATTTGCGTAGATGCCCGGCAGGCTGATGCAGCCTTCTTCGTTTTCAGTTTCACCTTCACTGCTCGTTATTACCGGATTTATCATCACAATGGGATTGGGTTCGCATTCCTCGCGTGACCAATCGGGGTCGATAACAAACATGCGCAGTCTGCTTCCTACCTGATTGGCGGCCAGACCAACCCCATCACGCTCATACATAGTGTAGCTGAGGTCTCTTATAAATTCCTGTATGTTTGCATCCTGCAAGCTGCATTCAGGCAGCTTTTCCCGCAGGATATCGTCTCCGTATAAATGGATGGGTAGTAGCTTGGGTTTCATTTTGCCGTAGATACATCCGCTATATTAAGAATAGCTACTATGGCACTTCTCTGAAAATCTACTCTAACCTTGTTAGTATCGTCAATTTCCACTACAACAATGCCTTTGTCTGGCTTAAGGGAAACCACCCTGCCGTAGATGCCGGAAGCGGTTAACACTTTGTCGTTAACTTGCAATGAATCCAGCATTTTCATAGTTTCTTTCTGCTTTTTCTGTTGAGGACGCAGAATCATGAAATAGAATATGGCGAACATTCCCACAATCAGCAGGAGGTTCATTCCGCCAAAACCGCCTTGAGTAGCAGGCGTGGCACCAGTGGCTTGTAAAAGTATATAATTCATATTCTCTCCTATAATCCAAAGAACCTTGGATAAATTCTTATTAGTATCTGGGTTATTAGATTGGCTACCAAACCAGCCAACAGGTCATCCGCCACCACTCCCCAACCCTTGGGCAGCTTTTGCGAACGTGATATAAACAGGGGCTTGGCGATGTCGAACACCCGGAATAACACCAGGGCATACACAGCAACCAACAGGCTTTTCGGTAAAAACATCACAGCGATAAAATAACCGCAAACTTCATCGATAACAATATGGCCAGAATCGTGCCCTAATTTATGCTCTGCTTTACTGGATACAAACACAGACAACAGGCAAAAAATGAGGAACACCGGCAAGGTATATAACATTGCTGAGCCAATAAACAAGCTACCCGGCAGCAATAAATACATACCAAATGCAGCCACACTGCCCCAAGTTCCCGGCATCTTGGGCATAAAGCCTATACCGAAAAAAGAGGCAAGAAAGCTGTAAAAATCGGGCTTGAAATTTCGCATTACAATATTATCTGCACGTAAGATTCGCGCTTTAAGTTATCCATCCACTTACTGTATTCTTCCATCTGCTTTTTACGGAAGATAAACTGCCTTAGCTGTTCTTTAACTTCATCATAAGAAAAAACACGGGACGGGATTTCTTGTAGTCGGGCAAAGAGATAGAGCATCCCTTCATTTTCCAATACTGGGGTCATCTGCCCCACTGGAGCTTGCATTATCGGAGCAGCGAACAATTCTGGAAAATCCTGCTCGGCAAATTCACCTATTATTCCGCCATCAACCTTGCTCTCAGGGTCCATTGAATACGCTTCTGCCAAAGCGGCGAAGCTCTCACCCGCAGCAAAGCGATTGCTGATTTCTTCCATAAGGCTGCGTTCTTTTTGAGAATCTTGCTCTGTAGCGGAAACAGCTTTCAGGATGTGACGAGCACGTATCTCATCACCACGTTTCTCTTCCAGCTTAATGATGTGATAACCGAATTGGGTTTCCACAATACCGCTAATCTCACCTACGTTTAAGGCAAAAGCAGCTTCCTCAAAAGGTTTAACCATCATTCCGGCCTTAAAGAATCCCAGATCCCCACCCACTTCTTTGCTGGGGCAATCACTCTCGGTGGTGGCAATAGCAGCGAAGTCTTCGCCCTGGTTCAATCTGGCTAAGATTGCGCTTAGCTCTGCTTTCTTTTGGGCTGCGGCTTCTTCACCTGGGCTAACCTCGCGCATTATCATGCCCAATTGCCAGGATATCGGCTTTACTGCAAGAGTGTCTTTGGTTACCTGATAGTACTGCTGCATCTCTTTTTCGGTAACCTTCACTTTGGATGAGATGTATTTGCTTACCAATTGCTCAGTTAAAGCACTCTCGGTTATCATATCCACATAGTATTTCATCAAATCGGATTCGCTAAGCTTGCTCTTGCGTAAATCGGCTGTGAATGCGGCATCGTCTGGATAACGGGACTTTATCTGTTTCATATAGCGTTCTGCTGTGCTTTTAATGCGGGCTTCATCAATCTGAAGATTAAGGTCTTTTGCCTTTTGAATCATCAGTTTTTGTTCCACCATATCCATCAGCACGTTGCGCGGGTCTGTTTCTGGGGTAAGCATCTTCGCGCTTTGCATTTGGGCAAGCTGCTTTTGCAAATCGGATAGCAATACCACATCTGTGCCTACTTTGGCTACAACTCTATCGATCACCTCTGCATTTACCGCAACAAGCAGCGGCAACAACAGCACTAAAAGCATTATTCTCTTCATGCCAAAAATCCTTCGTTAATAGTAATAAATCTTATCCATGCGGGATTTGATTTCTCGCAATAAATCCTGATACACCTGGTCTTGTTTGTCAAGTATAATCCGCCGCTTTATATCAGAGCGGTAGTCTTCAAAATTAGCTTCGTTAGAAGTATCTCTCTTATCCACTATGCGAAAAACGAACCAAAGCTGATCTTTACTTATCATCCCTACTCCGTTTTCTTCTATATTACGTGCGGCCAACCAGAAGCTGGAATCAGCTCCGGCAGAACTAACAAAGCCCATCATTCCAGCTTTGTTTTTCAGGTCTTCTATAGAGTATCGGGCTACCGCATCATTAAAGCTCATACCTTGATTTAGCTGCCCAACCACCTTTTCGGCATTAAGCTTATCACTTACCGCCACGCGTTGAATACTATATTCCGTAACCTTGTTTTGAAACTCGCTTTGATGCAAACGGAAATAATTAAACATCTGATCTTCAGATACCTGAACTTCTGCCAAACGCCTGGAGATTAGCGCGTTGGCTTTCACCTTTTTTGCCGCATAACTAATCCGCTGTCTAACCGCATTATCCTTGCCCAAGCCCTGCTCATCCGCGTATTTGGACAAAATAGTGAGATTAACCCAATCTTCAATGTATTTCTTTCTTAGCTCAGGTGACAAAGAATCCCAATCTTCTACACCAAAGCTAGCTTTGAAATTCTCCAGATATAGCACTTCATCCCCAACCTGTGCCAGGGCAACCCCTTTCTTTTCCTCCTGTTTGCTGCAAGAGGAAAGCAAGATCAGAATTATTAACAGGGTAAGATAATATCTCATTGCTTCAAATAAGGCGGGGTATAGGTAATTCTCACATAGGGTTTCTTGGCTGTTGGAGTAGTGGAGGTAAAGTCATAAAACTCAATCTCACCATAGTTTTGACGTTCATGCAAAGACTGAATGCTAATTCCTTTCGCTTGCCTATCACCGGATACATAAGCCTGCACAAGGGGAGTAATATCCACTTCCAGGCTGTCTCCGCTAATGGAACCTGTGCTATAGGGCGTATAAAGCAGGGTTTCGTGATCTGCCGCAAGGGGCGGAGAACTGATGCTTATGCTGTCCCGGGTTAAGTTATAGGCAAATATGTTGTAGGCTGTTCCGCTGCTATAGTAGTGGTTACTCTTTACATGCAATACTATTACGGCTTTATTTACAGTTAAACGCTTAATCTCTTCTGCACTCAATTGGTTGCCATCGTTATCGGTAAACAGAGCATTGCGCGGCTCCCACTTAATGAACATGCGGGTTGCCCTGGCATTGTTTAGCTTCCATTCGGCAGAAGCAGCTTCAGGAATGCTAACAATGCTATAATTATCTTTGGTTGGACGTGTGTTAAATACCACAAAGCTTGTCTCACCCGTTTTCCGGTATCTCAGATTCAGTTCAGCTCCTACGCTGCTTTCGCGTGATCTTATTTCCACATAACCTTCGTCCACCACTTTTACGGCAAAATTCCAGCCTGTGCTGTCTGCATTGGTTTCCCAAGCCTTCACCACATCCGGTGGCAATCCAAACTTCAGCTCTTTGCCAAATACAGAAATGGAATCAGGCACAGTCATTTCTGTGCCTTGGATATATTCCATGTTATTCATTACAGATAAGGTATCGTTCCAAACTCCGTTGATCTTGTACAAACGCAGCTTTAATGGATTGCGGGATACGGGAGAACGCTTTACCAGCATAAGATTTACATAGCAGCTATCTATATCGCAGGCATCTATCACAGATTGACGCGGCAAACCGGTATATCTTAGGAAAGCCACTGTCTGAGTGCTTTCATAATCTCCGCTCAAAAGCTTTAGCTCCGAACCGCTTACTGCCTTTAGTGTATCCGCTGGAAAGCTGAAGGCATTGCTTATTCCAATATAATCATCCACAGTTTTACCAGATACATTGCTCCAGTTATTGCCTGTTAGATTATTTTTTCTGGTACATCCGGTGATGCTTGCAACCATCACTCCAATAGTCAGTATCCATAGCGACAGCTTCATGATCTTATCCATAATAATAATCCTATAAAAGAGAGATTTTGATATTTAGTAATACTAGTAGGCTCTGTGGATATGGGGATAATCGGTCAAGCATTTTCTTTTTCCGCATATCTAACAGTGCTTTGTAAAGCCGCTTTTTCTGTGGATAACTTGTGGATAAAGCTTCCATAATTACCCATCGTATCCACACAAAAACTCTGTAAACGCCTTATACACAAGTTATACACACTTATCCACAGATTCCTGTACACAAATGTGGATAAGTGTGGCAGCGCTATCCCGAAAAACTGATAAATAGGTTGTTTAGCACTTAATAATGCTAAACTGCCAAATATGCCAGGTTGTTCAAAATGGTTCAAACTAATTCCTTAGGTTTTTTATCATCAGCTCCACATGTGAACGGAAGTCTTCATCTTCGCGAAACTGATTTTCTATCATCTTTTTGGCATGTAGCACGGTGGTATGGTCTTTACGGTGGTAATATTCCGCTATTTCTTTCAGCGATAGCTGTGGGATAAGCACATTGGCCAGATACATCGCCACCTGACGCGGGAAAGCCACATTTTGCTTACGAGTTTTCTCCATCATCTGTGCAGGACTGAGGCCATAAGTTAGGCATACCTGCTTGGTAATGGCATCCAGAGTGATGTTTCGCAGCTTTTCAGATATCATGTCTGAAAGGATATCGGAAGCAGTGTTAACGTCTATCTCTTCAGGATTTAGCTTGTTGTAAGACGAAAACGCCAATATGCGTATTAATGAACCTTCCAAAGCCCGCACGCTGCTGGTGATACTCTCGGCGATAAAGCTGAATACATCATCGCTTAGTACTATGTTCTCCGGTTCTGCCTTTTTGCGCAAAATCGCCACCCTGGTTTCAAAATCGGGATTCTTAAGATCACACAATAATCCGCTTTCAAAGCGGGTTACCAGCCTCTTTTCCAGGTCTGGAATGTCTTTAGGTGGGCGATCGGAGGTTAAAACTATCTGCTTCTTGTTGTCAAAGAGAGCATTAAAAGTGTGGAAAAACTCTTCCTGGGTACCCTCTTTTCTTGAAAGGAAGTGGATATCATCTACCAATAACAGGTCAACCTTGCGAAACTTGGCGCGGAACTCGGGCATCTTATTCGAGCGGATACCTTCTATCATTTCGTTAGTAAAAGCCTCAGAGGTGGTATAGTATATGCTGCAATTCCTGCCTTCCTTGGCCACAAAATTGCCCACTGCCTGCATCAGATGTGTTTTACCCATTCCGCTTTCACCATATATAAACAGCGGATTATAGGTATATCCCGGCGATTCTGCAGCAGCTTTGGCGGCACTGGCGGCAAAGTTGTTATTGCGCCCCACCACAAATTCTTCAAAGGTAAAACGCTCATTCAGCTTAGCATTCATAGTAATGCGTTTCTCGCTATAATCCGGCAAGTCGTTACCATCGGGACTAATCCTGTGCGGATGCGTGATAAACTGGATATCATATCGGCGTCGGTATAATCCGAAAGATATCTCGCTGAGAGCTTCTTTGTAATTCTGATTTAGATAATTTGCCGAAAACTGTGTCGCAACGCGTATCATCAAAGCTTTGTCCGTCATATCCACCAGCTTGGTATCCGAAAACCAAGTCTTAAAACTTTGGGGATTTATGTTCTCTTCCAGCTTATCCAATATGTTTTGCCAAATGTCTTGATCCATAAGTCCGCTTCCTATAAAACTTTATTTATCCACAAGGGAGTATGGCGAAGCAGAGGCAGAAAGGAAATGAACCTAACTAACGCGTTGTCTATGTGTTACCTGATATATCCCCCGGCAATCCACAGCGTAGCGTAAAAACTTATCCACAAGTTATCCACACAGAAGCCGATCAATTTAGTTAAAAATATCTCTCTTTGTGCGTTAGCCTTCGTCTTAAATTCTGCATTCACCAACCCCGCCAAAAAAATCCCATCCCATGATTTGTCAAGTAGCTAAAATGCCACAGGTTTGTCGCTTAGCATTATGCAATATTCGGCAAACTGCTATCAAAATATGCTATACACTTCTGAAGCTGCATTTGCAAATAATGCCAAGAACTCTCTTAGTAGCTATCAAACATGTAATTATGGATTTGTATCAGATAGTGGAAAACTTGCAACTATGCCACTAAGTGTAGATTGTGGTATTTTGCCATCGAAATAGTATTCGAGGCATTCAAAGTCAGATAGCTGCTATCTATATTAAGCGTGTTGGAGGTTGCTAAACTTATAGCATCATTTTTGCTATAACAAAAACCGGGTTTGTGCGGATCGGAAGCAGGTCTCGATGGTTCTATGCCAGGGTGCCCACGATGCTAATCGCAAGATAAATGCCGGCAACACATAGCAGCATGATGGCAATAGCGAAGCCAAACATTAGCTTCCCGCGCTTTACTGCGTCTTCATCCAGAAGCAGGGGTGTGTCTTTTAAAACCTTTAAGCCTTCGGGAGGGAAGCATCTTTGCTTGATGGTTTTTCTGCCAATATGGAGCATAATAAGGCTTAAGATGGCGGGTATTATAAATAAGGCTGCAAGGGTATAAGATACTATCGTTAACGATGTTTCTGGGCGCTGAGCAGTAAGATAGCTATCAAAGATGCGGATGGCAAATCTGAGCAGGATAAATCCAGCTATCAGTACCAAAAAAACCATCCTGATAATCTGTTTACGATATTTGGGATCGACCTTCACAATCTTGTTTTCCATTTATCAGTCCTCATTTATGGAGTAGCATGCAAGACTATAAATTAAGCATCTTAATAGGTGTCAAGTTAAAACTTATGATTGCAGACCTCCGAACTTCAAACAGGGTAAGCAAGCTGTTTTGCTAAATGCCATGTCCCAAATCAAGACTATTGTTGCATGTTGAAAAGGTGCTAAGGCAATAGTATAACAAGAATGTTGCGTATAAATGTAACGTTGGCTTCAGAGCTTGTGCGAAAATGATTGATCATCAATAGTGGTGTTTAACACAATTGGTTGATATGAGAACGGAATGAATATAGTTTACGTGATATGTAATTCAGATCCTGACCACTTATTACGCAAATCATCTCACGAATTAGCACAAATGTATCCTCCCAGGTACCTCTCGACCTCTCGACCCCTCGACCCCAGCACGCCAGCACACCAGCACCCAAGCACTTACTTCATCAACACCATCTTTCCCATACATTGCTGCTTGCTGCTTTCTATCCGGTATAGATACATCCCGCTGCTAACAGGCTGATTATGCTTATCCCTGCCGTTCCACTGCACCGTGTGCATTCCCGCTGCCATATCAGCGGATATGAGCTTGCGCACCAATTGCCCCTTCAGGTTATAGACGCCAAGCTCCGTTAATCCACCCACAGGCAAATGGAAGCGAATGCTAGTTTCGGGATTAAAGGGATTGGGATAGTTGGTGGCATAGATGCTCCCGCTAAGCTGAGGGATTACAGGATCATCATTTACCACAGGGGGTGCACCAAACTCAAAGCAGCCCATGTCTATCACACTATTCCACACGCGCATATTACCCGCCAGGTCATAAGGTAAAAGGCTTAGACCGCTTATGTCCGGTGTTCCCGCATCTATGCAGGGAGAAGCACTCGACAGACTATAGTAAAGTGGATTGTGTATATCATCACCACCCAGGAATAGGGGATTGCCAGTGATGTTTGTAGTATTGTAAATAACCGTGCTCCCTATACCCTGCCAGATGTCACTGTAGCCATTGCGGATAAGGTTGTTATGCAGCGTTAGTGTAGTGGGGATACCAGTTCCATCCATGGGGTTGATAGCAATTTCCACTGAGCGGTCATTGTAAAAGATGCTGTTTGAGATGGTCACGTTGCCATTTACCATCAATGCTTCTCCATTGCCCGTGTGCCCGGCAAAGGTGCAATTATAGAAATTCATCTCCGGATAAGCATTTGCTGCCACAAACAAACCCCTTTCGTTACAGCTTATGTTCGAAAACAAGCAGTTGCGAAAAGTAAAGTGTTGTTGGACAGTAGAATTTGGCATACTGCCAAAGCTAAGTGCTTCTGTATCGTCATCTGCCATAGTCAGGTTGGCAAAAATGCAATTCTCAACAATAATGCTTTCTCCCACTGAAACCCATACAAGGGGACAAGCCCAAGACTGGGTACTGTAATAGGTGGAAATTGCGTTTCTAAACATGCTGTTCCTTATAATGCCTGCTAAATAACCATTTATAAGTAGAAATCCCATACGACTGGTCGTGAAATTCTCAATTATAAGCCCATCCCAATCACAGTTCGTCAGATAAGTGATGCTAATAATTGCGTATTCCTTGGGGCTAAGCTCATGCATGCGAACGTTCTTTAGCATAACATGATCTTCCTTAAAGCCCCACAATGCACAGCTATTATCGGTATTTTGGGTAGTAATAGACATCCCCTCCATGCCAATATGCCTCTGGTCTAAGCTGGCAAATACCTTTAGAGGTTGATTCG
>CALLHY010000049.1 GCA_938009275.1 uncultured bacterium | reverse complement strand
ACATCAGTGCTTTGCCAAATTGGTTTGGTAGCGAGCAGATTACAGTAACGGTGAATGACAACGGCAGAAGGTTAACTGCCAGTGCCACTACCAACATCATTGTGCATCCCGTGAATGATGCTCCCACCATAAACCTCTTAACCAGCTATGAGTTCGATGAAGATGAAAGCATGGTGCTGGACTTGTCGGCCTGTGTATCTGATGTAGATTCGCAGAACCTTTCAGTATCAGTATCCGAAACCACTAACCTCATCTGTGAGGTGAATGGGCTGATGCTAAACATCAGTGCTTTGCCAAATTGGTTTGGTAGCGAGCAGATTACAGTAACGGTGAACGACAACGGCAGGAGGTTAACTGCCAGTGCCACTACCAACATCAATGTGCATCCCGTGAATGATGCTCCCATGATTATCAGCTACAACCCTACACAGAGCGTGATTGAAGTGTTAGCAGGTACCACTATTGAGTTCGCCGTGACTGCTTCAGATGTGGATAGCGACCTTGGGTATGAATGGTGGGTTGGAGGCTCGCAAATGACTGGGACAACAACAGAATACTCGCATCAGTTTAGTACAGCCGGAACTCATGCTGTGGTAGCCAGAATTAGTGATGAGATTAACCAGATTGAGCAGGAATGGTCTGTATTAGTTTCTGTTAGTAGCTACGACCCGCTCGAAGTACCTGCGGTGAGCGGATTAAGCGGTTGCTATCCCAATCCCTGTGCAGTAAGTGCTACCATAAAACTTGGCTTAAGTGCTGCTGATCAGGTTGATGTAAGCATATATAACAGCAAAGGGCAGCTTGTTACACGCCTGGTGAATGATAGCCTGAAGCCCGGAATGCATAGTATAAACTGGGACACTTGTGATAATAGTGGTAATAGGGTATCGAATGGTTTATACTTCGTGAAGGCAAGCACTTCAAACAAGGTATATACAGAGAAACTGATAGTACTGAAATAGATTGGTTTGCATACAAAAAGAGCGGGAGAACATCTCCCGCTCTTTGTTGTATAAGCTAAGTATTATTTACTTATTCAGGTCTTTGGCTTTGATGGAGTCTTTTTTGGGCTTGATCGTGGATTCTTCCACAAACTGGATGATCGCCATGGGGGCGGAATCGCCTTTGCGGAATCCGGCTTTGATCACGCGGGTGTAACCACCGTTGCGTCCCTGGAATGCAGGAGCGATTTCGTCGAACAGCTTTTTAACCAGGGCACGATCGCCTAGGATGCTGTATGCCAATCTTCTGGCATGGACGGTATTAGCCTTACCATAGGTGATAACCCGGTCAACGTGACCTCTCATTTCTTTGGCTTTGGCAAGAGTGGTATTTAACTGACCGTGTTCAACCATAGATTTGACGAGGTTTCTCATCATCAGGCGTCTGGCATCCATTTCACGTCCGAATTTTCTACCTTCAAGTCTGTGTCGCATTTTTCACCTTCTTTTTAGGGGCTGGAACCGGCTTACGGGGGGTGCTTGCAATCACCAGATCGGAATCATCATCATCGTCGATGTCTTCATCAATCTGAGTTGTTGCGGAAACAGGAGCAGTATCATCTTCTGCGGGAAGAACGCCACGGCTTCTGGCTTCTTTAATCTTCCGGTAGATGCCATCAACATCCATACCGAGTTCCAGATCGTATTTTTTTAGTTTTTGCATGATTTCCTCAAGGGATTTCTTACCGAAATTGCGGAACTTAAGCATCTCAGCTTCGGTTTTGGAAACGAGTTCACCGATAGTTTCGATCTTCGCTCCGGCCAAGCAGTTTGCGGCACGAACGGTTAGTTCGATTTCGCGTACGCTCATGCGGAGGATGCGTTCCTTTTCTTCCAGGTAAGGATCAAGCTCAACATCGCGAATGTATTCCGGCTCGGTTTCGAACAGGGAAATCTTGGCTGCCATATCTTTTAGAATCTTGGCAGCTAAGAACAAAGCGATCTTGGGCTCCATTGCCCCATTGGAATGGATTTCGAGGATAAGCCTGTCGAAATTCATTCTTTCTTTTACCCTTTGATGGCTAACGCTGAAGTTAACCTTTAGGATGGGAGAATAGATGGAATCGATGGGAATAAATCCCACGGCTTTACCTTCAGGATTCTGGCGATCGGAGGATACGTAGCCCCTGCCGATACCAACAATCATCTCGATTTTGAAATCAATATCTTCCACTACTTCCAAGAGGTAGAGGTCTTTATTGATGATTTTTACATTGGCGTTTTCCTGAATCAATGATGCGGTAATAACGCCTTTTCCCTTGTGTTCCAGCACGATTTGCACTTCTTCCACGGAAGTGGAGAGAATAACGAGCTGCTTAATCCGTAAGATTAAATCGATATAATCTGAATTAGTCCCCGGAATGGGCAGAAATTCGTGGTGCAGACCTTCTATACGCACGAAGCGTACCGCTGCTCCCTGTATGGAAGACAGCAGAATCCTACGCAGGGTGTTACCCAGAGTAGTGCCAAAACCCGGTTCCAGAGGACCGATTTCAAACTTTCCGAAGTTACGCGAATAAGTATTCTTATCGTGTTCTACACTATCGGGCATTTGCAAAGGTTCAAGATACATCATAGCGGCTCCTTGCTGATGAGCATTATTTGGAATAGAACTCAACGATGAGACGCAGGTCAACAGTGACCGGTATCTCGCTTGCTGCGGGAATTGCGTTGAATTGACCGCGGAAATTCTCTTTATCGACACTCAGCCATGAGTAAGGCGAGCTGACTTCGGTTCTCTCGATAGCATCCACCAACAGCTTCATACCTCTGCTTTTTGGCTTCACTTCGATGATGTCTCCCTCTTTGCAAAGGAAAGAAGGGATGTCTACTTTTTTACCATTAACCATGAAATGGCCATGGGTTACAAACTGACGAGCCTGCATGCGTGTGACGGCGAAACCTAAACGATACACTACGTTGTCTAAGCGACGCTCCAGCAGCATAAGCAGGTTATCACCTGTTACGCCAGCTGCCTTGGCAGCCTTAACAAAGTAATTCTTAAACTGTTTCTCCATCAAGCAGTAGGTGCTGCGAAGCTTTTGCTTTTCTTTTAGGTGAACACCATAATCGCTAAGCTTACGACGCATGTTTTTTCCATGCTGACCTGGAGGGAACTTACGCTTTCCAAGTATCTTGTCGTACTTGGCTGCGCCAAAGATGTTTTCGCCGAATTTGCGGCATAATCTTGCTTTGGGTCCGGTATATCTTGCCATTATTCCTCTCCTTATATCCTTCTGGTTTTGGGTGGACGGCAACCATTATGAGGGATGGGGGTTTCGTCCTTAATCATGGTGACTTTTATTCCTGCAGCATTCACCGCACGAATGGCAGACTCTCTACCACCACCGGGACCTTTAACTATAACACCCACTTTTTGGATTCCCATTTCCATGCCTACTTTGGCTACTTCAGCAGCGGCCATCTGTGCAGCAAAAGGAGTGCTTTTACGAGAACCCTTGTTACCAACTTTTCCACCGCTTGACCATGCAAGGACATTACCGGCTCGGTCTGTAAGCGATACTATAGTATTGTTAAAACTGGAATGAACGAAGACCAAGCCTTCATCAAAGGCAAGACGTACGCGCTTCTTTTTTACTCTGGTTTTCTTTGCCATGATGTGCTCCTACTTCTTCTTCTTAATGGCGCTGCCACGAGGACCCTTACGGGTTCTGGCGTTGGTGTGGGTTCTTTGTCCACGAACGGGAAGACCGCGTTTGTGACGCATTCCACGATAGCAGCCGATTTCCATCAGGCGTTTAATATTCATAGCTACTTGAGTTCTGAGGCTACCCTCTACAACATATTCGTTTTGAATAATGTCACGAAGAAGCTTTTCTTCATCAAGGCTTAGGTCTGAGACCTTTTTCATTTCATCGATATTAGCTTTCTTGCAGATATCCTTGGCAAGGGTTCTACCGATACCATAGATATAAGTAAGCCCAATGAACAATCTCTTAGTTCTGGGAAGTTCAATACCTGCGATGTGTGCCAAGTTTATCCTCCTTAACCCTGTCTCTGCTTGTGTTTGGGGTTAGAGCTGCAGATAACACGTATCACGCCGTAGCGCTTGATTATTCTACAATCTTTGCAGATTATCTTAACTGAAGCTTTCACTTTCATTGTTGTCTCCTTGCAATTAGCTTATTAAGCATGGTGCAATCTTTATTTATAACGGTATGTAATTCTACCGCGGGAAAGATCGTATGGAGATAGCTCCACTTTAACCTTATCCCCTGGCAGGATTCTTATATAGTTCATGCGCATCTTACCCGAAGAATGTGCCAATATCTCGTGGCCATTTTCCAGCTCAACGCGGAATGTCGTGTTGGGAAGGGCTTCGGTAACTATTCCTTCCACTTCAATAACGCCGGACTTACTCATTATATACGACTCCTCATGCAATCGTTAGAATTTCAGGTTCACCATCTGTTACCAGAATCGTGTGTTCATAATGTGCAGACAGTGAATCATCCGCTACATGGAATTCCCATCCCTTTTCTTTCACGCAGTTAGTTCCGATGTTTACCATAGGTTCTATGGCAAAGGTCATTCCTGCGGCTATTCTCGGGCCTCTTCCGGGCTTACCGGAATTGGGTATCTGTGGCTCTTCATGCAAAGACTTGCCAATACCGTGTCCGGTAAGGTTGTCTGCTACGAAATAGCCTTTAGCCGAGATAAAAGAGCCAATGGCATGGGATATGTCTCCAATGCGGTTACCTTCTCTTGCTGCTGCGATGCCTATGTACAGGGATTCTAAAGTTGAGTTTAGTAGCCTGTCGGCTGCTTCACTAACTTTGCCTACCCTATAGCTTCGGGCTGCATCACCGTGGTATCCGTCCAGCACTACGCCTACGTCGATACCAATGATATCACCTTCTAAAAGAACCAGGTCTTTTCTTGGAATGCCATGGACAATAGCCGAATTCACCGAGGCGCAGATCGAACCCGGAAATGGCTTTAACCCGGGTATCTGATAGCCTTTAAAGGAGGGTATAGCACCCTTGCTGCGGATAAAATCCTCAGCATAAATATCCAGCTCCAGCGTATTCACACCTGGGCGGATAAGCCCTTCAAGCGAATCCAGCAGTTGGCCAATTATCTGGCAGCTTCTACGCATTTTGTCTATTTCCGAAGGTGTTTTGAGGTAGATCATATCTAGCTGGAACGTCCGCGCAATTTGCCTTTCTTCATGAAGCCATCATAATGACGCATCACGAGATGAGATTCTATTTGTTGCAAGGTATCCAGAGCTACACCGACAACGATGATCAAGCCAGTTCCACCAAAGTAGAATGGCAGATCGAAACGGTGGCTCATGATTTCTGGCAACAACGCTACAAATGCGAAGAATATTGCACCGGGAAGCGTTATTCTAACCAGCACACTGTTAATGTACTCAGCAGTTTTTTTACCGGGCTTTTTACCGGGGATGTGTCCACCGTATTTAACCATGTTCTCCGCCATCTCAGTTGGGTTCAACACAATTGCCGTATAGAAATAGGCAAAGAAGATGATGAAGGATACATAGAGAATAGTATACAGCGCTGCACCAGGTGAAAGCCATTGCTGCAAGGTAACCCAGAAACCACCGCTACGGCCAAAGAATGCGGCTATGGTAGCAGGGAACATAAGGATACTTTGAGCAAAAATAATCGGGATAACGCCAGCAGTGTTAACACGTAAAGGAATATAGGTGCTTTGTCCGCCATAAACCCGGCGACCTACTATGCGCTTTGCATATTGTACTGGTATTTTGCGGATAGCTTCTGTCACAAAAATAACTGCGGCAGTAACACCCAGCATTAATACCATGGCAACAATTGCTTTCCATGCATAGCTTGGCTCCGACCCAACTTTTTGGAACATACGGATAAAGCCTTCAGGGTAACGGGCAATGATACCAGCGAAAATGATAAGTGATATTCCATTACCAATTCCGTGTTCAGTGATCTGCTCACCAATCCACATTACTATCATTGTACCGGTGATAAGGGTAATAATACCGGTTACGTGAAACAGAACACCCGGGCTGGGAACAACACCACCAGAAAGGTTGGTGAGCCACATGGTGATGGTAACTGCATTGAATGCAGCTAAACCAACCGTACCATAGCGGGTAATCTGATTCAGCTTCTTTTGTCCGTCCGCACCTTCTTTTCTCAGCTTCTCGAAATAGGGAATGATGCTACCCAAGAGCTGAATCACGATTGAAGCCGTGATGTAAGGCATTATACCCAATGCAAATACCGAGGCGCGTTCAAAGTTTCCACCCACGAAGAGGTCTAAAAGACCAAATAGAGTGTTGCCACCCTCTCTGGCACCTTCAAAGAAGGCACGCAGAGCGGAAGCATCAACACCCGGGATGGGCACAAAACTACCCATGCGGTATAGCACTAGAAACAGTGCGGTAAATAATATCTTCTTCTTCAAGTCCGGAATCCGGAACATGTTGCTGATAGTCTTGAACAAGTTACACTACCTCCGCCTTGCCACCGCACTTTTCAATAATCTCTTTTGCTCTCTTTGAGAAAGCATTAGCTTTGATATGCACGGTTTTGGTGAATTCTTCCTGAACACCAGCTAGGACTTTAACCGGCGCATTGGCTTTTTTGCCTTTTGATGGGATAAGCCCCATCTTTTCCAGCATAGCCACATCAAATTCGGTCTCTTCCAGGCCTTCCAAGCGATTAAGGTTCAATGCTCTGTAACCAACGCGGAAGATGTTTTTAAAGCCGCGTTTGGGTAAACGGCGATGGATAGGCATCTGACCGCCTTCAAAGGCTGGAGATACATTACCGCCTGCACGGGCTTTCTTACCTTTGTGTCCGCGTCCGGCTTGCTTACCGGTTCCCGAACCCTGACCTTTTCCAAGGCGTTTCTTGTTCTTTCTTCCGGCAGGTTTTCCAAGATTTGTTAAGGTCAACATCGCTATTCTCCCTGCACTTCTTCAACTTTTAGGAGGTATCCGACTTTATTGATCATACCTCTGATGCATGGGTTATCATCATGAATACGGCTTTTGCCGATTCTTCCCAGACCCAGGGACTTGATAACCAGTTTGTGGTCTTCAATACGATTTATTGTGCTGCGGATTTGGGTAACTTTTAGCTTCATTTCTCCTCCCTACCGGTGATCTGCGCTATGGTCTTATTACGCAAGCGAGCGATATCGGAAAGGGTTCTCATAGCTTTAAGGCCATTTACTGTAGCCTTCACTACGTTTGTTGGGGTGTTGGAGCCCAATGATTTACAAAGTATATTTTCGATGCCGGCAGCTTCGAATATAGCACGGGTTGTTCCTCCGGCAATAACACCGGTACCAGCAGAGGCAGGTCTGATCATCACGCGGGATGCGCCATAACGGGCAACTATCTCGTGAGGAACCGTTCCCTTTACGATAGGAACTCTGAACATGCTCTTGAGTGCTTTTTCTTTAGCTTTGCGGATGGCATCGACTATTTCATTAGCTTTGCCATTGCCAACACCAACATTACCCTTGCGGTCGCCGACTACTACGATTGCGGAAAAACTGAAGTTTCTACCGCCTTTCACAACTTTGGCAACGCGCTTGGTTTCTACTATCTTTTCTACTAATTTTTCTTCTTCGAGATTGTGTTGTTCGTAATTCAAGCTTCCTCCTTAGAAAACTAACCCGGCTTTACGCGCGCCATCGGCAAGGGCTTTCACTCTACCATGATACTTATATCCGGCACGATCGAAAGCAATTTTGGTTATTCCGGCTGCAATGGCTTTTTCGCCTAATTTCAGGCCAACTTCAAAGCTCTGTGCGGTTTTCTTGTCGCCTTGTGCAATGCCATTATCTTTGGCGATGGTAGACATGGAAACAAGGGTTACGCCGCGAGTATCGTCAATAATCTGAGCATATATATTCTTAAGCGAGCGGAACACCACCAATCTGGGGCGGTCTGTGGTTCCACTAAGGCGCTTACGGATAGCGGCTCTGCGACGGGTTCGGAGGGCTGTTTTAGTAATACAAGTAGATTTTATCATCTTTCATCACCTTATCTTATTTGGATCCGGCTTTACCGGCTTTGATGGTGACGTGCTCATCATGATAGCGCACGCCTTTTCCCTTATAGTTCTCGGGAGGACGGCAACCACGCACTTCAGCAGCGAATTGACCGACTAACTGCCTGTCAATACCATTTATGTTGATGATACTCTGGAAATCTGATCTGGTGCCTTTTGAACGAGGAACTGCTTGAGCATCGACATTCAAGCCGGCAGGTATCTGTAACAGAATGTCATGCGAGTATCCTAAGCTAAGCTTTAGCCAGGGGCCTATGACTTCCGATGAATATCCTGTGCCGAATATGTGCAGAGTCTTCTTGAAGCCTTCGCTCACTCCGGTTACCATGTTTTGTATTAAGGCACGGCTTAATCCATGATAGGCACGGAGAGTTTTGGTTTCTTCTGCACGAAGCACATGAAGAACGTTATCTTCAATTTGAACCGTGATTCCAGGGAGGAGCGTATAGCTCAGTTCGCCCAATTTACCTTTGACGCTAATAACGTCTCCAGTTACCTTTACTTGTAGATCGGAGCTAAGTTTGATGGGGGCTTTTCCAATGCGTGACATCGAATCCTCCTACCAAACTCTGCAGACATATTCGCCACCGACGCGTTTGATACGGGCGTCACGATCAACCATAACACCATTGCTGGTGGAGATGATGGCGCAACCGGTATTATTATACACGCTGGGCAAATTATCGGCTTTGACGTAAACACGTCTTCCGGGTTTTGAAACTCTCACTAATCCTTGCATTACCGGATCACCGGCATTGGTGTATCTAAGGATTACTAATATACGCTTGTAGTTAAATTTGTGCTCCGGATCTTTATCAAGAACTTGGACGCTGTTCACGAAGTTCTCTTCGGCAAGGATGTTAACCAAGGCTTCAACAAGCTTATTATGGTTAACTATCACCTGCGTATGTCCGGCACGATATGCATTACGGATCTTGGTTAATGCATCAGCTATCGGATCACTAACGCTCATTGTTTTCCTCCATTATTTACCAGCTACTTCTGGTGATGCCCGGGATATGTCCCAGAGATGCATATTTGCGGAAGCAGAGACGGCACATGCCGAAGTCACGCATAAAGGCGCGAGGGCGTCCACAGATCATGCAGCGGTTATACTTTCTAACTTTGAACTTAGGTGTTCTTTGTTGTTTTATGATGAGTGATTTCTTTGCCACAAAAATCTCCTTATTGGTTTTTCTGGAAGGGCATACCAAGCTCACGTAACAGCTCACGGCACTCTTCATCGGTGTGAGCGGTGGTTACGATTGTGATATTCATCCCTCGGATGGCATCGATCTTGTCGTATTCAATTTCGGGGAACACAGTTTGTTCCTTCAGACCAAAGGAGAAGTTTCCTCTGCCGTCAAAGGAATTAGCCGGAATTCCGCGGAAGTCGCGAATACGGGGAATAACAATGGAGATCAAGCGATCGTAAAATTCATACATCACTTCATCACGCAGTGTAACTTTACATCCAATGGGCATGCCTTGGCGCAGTTTGAAGTTTGAGATGGACTTGCGTGCACGGGTTACAATAACCTTGCGACCGCAAATTTGTTCCAAATCTTTCACTGCGTTATCCAGGAGAGCCTTGTTCTGAGTTGCGTGACCAACACCCATGCTAACTACTATCTTATCAAGCTTTGGAACCTGATGAGGGTTTTTGTAGTTAAAACGTTTGGTGAGGGCATCCACAACCTGCTTCTTATACTGTTCTTTTAAACGGTTCATTTACTCATCTCCTCTACAGCTCGTCACCGGACTTTTTGCAAACGCGTACACGGTTACCTTCCCGAATCTGGATAACAGGTTTTGACACCGCATTCAGCTTTTCGTTGAAGAGCATTACGTTTGAAGCCTGAATTGGAGCTTCCATGGTGATGATGCCACCCTGCGGGTTACGCTGTGAGGGCTTGGCATGCTTTTTGATCATGTGAACTTTTTCAACAATGACACGACCGGTTTTGGGGAAGGCTTTCAGGACATGTCCCTTCTTACCTTTATCTTCACCGGAGATCACTACCACTAAGTCACCTTTCTTAAGGTTAAGTTTCATTTTATCTGCCACGTTATACTCCTACAATACTTCCGGAGCAAGAGACACTATCTTCATATAGTGGTGCTCGCGCAGTTCACGAGCAACCGGCCCGAAGATACGGGTGCCCTTAGGTTCCATTTTATCGTCGATTATCACCGCTGCGTTATCGGCAAAACGGATATACGAGCCATCAGGACGACGCACTTCTTTAGCAGTACGTACTATAACGGCTTTCTCGACGGTTCCTTTCTTTACTTTTCCGCCCGGAGTAGCGGATTTGATCGCGACAACAATTACGTCTCCAATCGACGCATATTTCCGCTTTGAGCCACCAAGAACCTTGATGCACATAGCTTTCTTTGCGCCGGAGTTATCGGCGATATTCAATATGGTTTGAACTTGAATCATTCCAAAACCCCTTACTTACTTCTTTCTACTATTCTGTGTAGAGTCCAGCGTTTGCGGGCACTCATCGGGCGTGATTCCATGATTTCCACCACGTCGCCTTCATGAGCGTCATTCAGCTCGTCGTGTGCCATAAACTTCTTATGGCGGCGAACTGTCTTTTTATACAATGGATGTATGAACTGGCGTTGAACGCGAACCACGATAGTCTTATCGCTTTTATCGCTAACAACAACGCCCTGCTTAATCATTTTATGATTTATTGCCACTTTTCACCTCAAGCCTTTTGCTCTTTTTCTTTGATGATGGTAATTATCCGGGCTATGCTGCGTCTGACTATACGGATACGGTCTGGGCGGTCGAGCAGGTTTTTGGCTTTTTGAAAGCGCAGGTTAAACAGCTCGATGCGCAGTTCTTCCATCTTGGTATGCAGTTCGGGAATGCTTAATTCACGCATTTCTTCGTTCTTCATAATTCCACTCCTTCACGAGCGATCACACGGGTCTTGATCGGCAATTTGTGTGCTGCCAGGCGCATAGCTTCTTTAGCTATCTTGATGTCCACACCTTCGATCTCGAAGAGGACGCGGCCGGGACGAACCACGGCTACCCAGTATTCTGGTGCGCCTTTACCTTTTCCCATACGGGTTTCGGCAGGTTTCTGAGTGATGGGCTTATCGGGGAAGATACGAATCCATACTTTTCCCAAACGTTTCATGTGACGTGTAATTGCTATACGGGCAGCTTCGATCTGACGGCTGGAGATAAATGCATCTTCAAGAGCGATTAAACCATAATCACCAAAAGACACATTACATCCTGTCCAGGACAATCCGGATCTCTTGCCCTTCATCATCTTGCGATGTCTTACTTTTTTAGGGGCTAACATTCCTCTTCTCCTTTAGCCTAAGATGTCGCCTTTATACACCCACACCTTAATACCGATAACACCGTATGTGGTATTTGCTTCCACATGGGCATAATCAATATCGGCGCGAAGAGTATGAAGGGGGGTTCTGCCTTGTTTATAGCGTTCGGAACGGGCAATTTCGGCACCACCAAGGCGGCCGGAAACCTGAACCTTAATGCCCTGAGCTCCTTCTTTTATAACGTTACGAATAGCCATCTTCATTGCGCGACGGAAAGACACACGCTCTTCTAACTGACGGCCAATTTCAAGGCCTACCAGGCGTGCATCCAACCACATCTTGTCAATCTGCTCGATGTTTATCGAAACGACAATCGGATTTGGGCGGTTCTTGTTAATAAGTACATTAAGCTCATTACGCAGCTTATCGATGTCTTCACCTTTCTTACCAATCACCAGGCCGGGACGGGCAGTATGAATGTCGATTACGATAGAACTGGTCTTGCGGGATATCTTTACTTTAGAAACCATCTTGGCTGCAAGTCTCTTGTGGATGTAACTCCGGATCTTAATGTCTTCCTGGAGAAAATCGACATAAGACGTTCCTTGAGCAAACCAGATGGAATCGGTGTCTTTATTTACACCGAGACGGTATAGGACGGGGTGAATTTTTTGTCCCAAGGTTCTCCTCCTATTCTATGGTTTGAATCTCAAGGGAAATATGACAAGTCTGTTTTCTTATCATAAAGGCTCTTCCCTGAGCTCTGGGCATAAACCGTTTCATTTGTGGGCCTTCATCTGCCATGGCCTGGGTAACGAACATCTGATTAAGATCAACCTTTGGGTCCTTAACCTGTGCGTTGGCTATAGCGGATGCCAATAACTTATATATATGAGTTGCTGCTCTGCGACGTGAAAACTTCAGCAGATGCTGGGCCTCTGTTACACGCTTGTAACGGATTGTATCCAGCACCAAACGGGCTTTACGGGCGGAACCACGGGCGAAGCGAAGTTTAGCGGTTGCTTCCATTATTCTTCTCTCTCCTATTTACCCTTTTTCTTCTTCTCTTTGTGTCCACGGTAAGTACGTGTGGGAGAAAACTCGCCCAGTTTATGACCAACCATGTTTTCGGTTACATACACCGGAACAAACTTGTGTCCGTTGTGAACCGAGAAGGTGTGCCCAATAAAGTTGGGGGTGATAACCGAACGGCGAGACCAGGTTTTAATAACGCTTTTCTTGCTTTCGGCATCAAGCACTACCACTTTCTTCATCAGGTGAGCGTCAACAAAGGGGCCTTTTTTAATTGAACGTGCCATTATCTATATCCTCTCACTATCTCTTTTTTACCGCTTTCACGATATACTTATCGGAATACTTACGGGTCTTACGGGTCTTGCCGCCTTTTGCGGGCTTGCCCCATGGGGAAACAGGATGTCCACCACCGGAAGTTTTACCTTCACCACCACCCATCGGGTGATCAACGGGGTTCATCGCAACACCACGAACGGTTGGGCGGATGCCTTTCCAGCGGTTGCGACCTGCTTTACCGATTTGAACCAGTGAGTGATCCGGATTGCTAACTTGACCCATCGTGGCGAGGCATTCCTTGCGGATTAAATGCACGTCGTTGGAGGGCATCTTAACATGAACATAATCACCGTCTTTTGCCACTACCTGTGCATAAGTTCCTGCACTGCGGGCAATCTGACCGCCCTTGCCGCTCTTTAGCTCAATGTTGTGAACTACGCTACCCAAAGGAATCTTCTCCAATGGTATGGCGTTGCCAACTGCTATCTCGGCATCGGGACCGCTCATCACTTTGGCACCTACTTCCAGACCATCGGGAGCTATTATATAGCGCTTTTCACCATCGATGTAATGAAGCAGTGCAATGCGGGCTGTGCGGTTAGGATCATATTCTATAGAGGCAACTTTGGCCGGGATGCCGGCTTTGTCGCGCTTGAAGTCGATAATGCGGTAATGACGACGATGTCCACCACCACGATGACGGCAGGTTATTCTGCCCTTGTTGTTACGGCCACCTGTCTTGCGCACTGGGGCAAGAAGCGACTTTTCCGGACTGGAAGTGGTAATCTCGTCAAAGGTATAACCAGAGCGGAAGCGCATGGACGGGGTAGTCGGTTTGTATTTCTTAATTCCCATTCTTCACCTCTCTATACTTCGAAATCGGCAATTTTATCGCCTTCGCGAAGTGTGACTATAGCCTTCTTCCAATCAGGACGCTTACCGCTGTATTTGCCTAAACGTTTTGGCTTTCCCATCATAAAGATGGTGTTCACGGATACGACTTTTACTGCAAAGATGCGTTCGATGGCGTTTTTTATCTCGATCTTGTTTGCATTGACGCTTACCTTGAAGCTATAGCTATTCTGAGCTTGAAGCTGAGCACTGCTCTTCTCGGTAATTATCGGGCTTATTAAGATATTGCGCGGGTGTATCATGAGCTGAATACCTCCTCCACTTTTTTCAGGGCATCCCCGGTCATTACGATGTAACTGCTCTTCAGCACTTCATAAGCGAATAAGCTGTCTGCACGATCGGTCATAACGTCCGGAAGATTGGTGAAGCTCTTCACCGTTGGAAGGTGGTGCCCATCGGTAACCACAAGCTTACGGCCTCTTTCGGGAAGAATCTTGCCCAATAAAGCTTTGGCAAACTTGGTGTCTGGCTTGTCCATCACAAGGCTATCTACTATTATTATTCTGCCATCTCTGGCGCGATCGGTTAATGCTACCTTTAGTGCCATACGTTTCTTGGTGTGAGGGATGGTTCTATACCAATCCTTTGGGTATATGGCAAAGGCCTTACCACCGTGGACACGAACCGGGGTGCGGCGTGTTCCTACACGGGCATTACCGGTTCCTTTCTGCTTGAAAAGCTTCTTGGTGCTTCCGGCGGTCATGCTGCGATTCTTTTTCTGCACTGTGCCCTGGCGTTGATTGCCAAGATACATGGTGATTACTTCGTGCAACAGAACCTTGGGGGAATTTACGTCAACGTCGAAAACATTCTCGGGAAGATTAACTTCACCGATCAATTCACCGTTGGCATTGTATTTTTTTGCTGTTACCATCTGATACCACCTATTGTTCCTTATGAATCGTGACCAATGAATTACGGTGTCCGGGTACGGCACCCTTAATCATGATCAAGCCGTTTTCTACATCCACTTTCACTACAGTCAGGTGACGAACGGTAACTCTGGCATTGCCATGTTGTCCTGCCATCTTCACGCCCTTAAATACACGGGATGGCTGTGCGCACTGACCTATTGATCCGGGGCCGCGGAAGGATTCGTGGCTACCATGTGTGGATATAAAACCGCCAAAACCATGACGCTTCATAACACCGGTAAAACCTCTACCCTTAGACTTGGAAGAAACGCTAACCGGCTCATTCTCTTCAAAGAAATCTGCCTTTAGCTCATCTCCCACGCCAATCTCGCTAATCTCTTGCCCGTAGGATGGACGAAATTCTCTTACATAACGGTATAAACCGCTGTTGTGCTTCTTAAAATGTCCTAACATCGGCTTCGAAACCTTGCGTTCCGGCAATTCTTCGTAGCCAAGTTGCAGAGCTTCATAGCCGTTTTCGGCTTCGGTGCGTTTGCAGATTACTTTGCAGGGACCGGCTTTGATAACCGTAACGGGGATAACTTTGCCGCTGCTGTCAAAAATCTGCGTCATGCCAATTTTCTTTCCGATTAATCCGATCATTACTAGCTCCTTGTGTTCGCCTTGATCTCTACGTGAACACCTGCGGGCAAACTAAGCTTCTTAAGTGCGCTTGTTGTCTGCTGGGTGGGATTCACGATATCAATTAAACGCTTGTGAACCAGCATCTGAAATTGGTCCTGACTCTTCTTATCCGAATGAGGGGAACGCAAAATGGTATAAACGGAACGGTCGGTTGGCAAAGGAATGGGTCCTATTACTTTGGCACCGGTGTTGCGAGTAGATTTCACGATCTCCGCTACAGATTGATCCAAGAGACGATGGTCGTATGCTTTCAGTTTGATCCGGATACGATTGTCGTGGTTACTCACTGGAACCTCCACTTGTTTGGGCAATAAGCTCCCCGAACGGACTACGAAACTTACATGAAGCTCCGCTTACCGAGCAGGAAATCTGACTGCTGTGTTGTTTTAGGTTTGGGGCAGAAATATAATCCCTGCCACTGCGATACTCAGATAGAGTATCCCGGTTAAAGGATAACATTGTTCCTCCTAAAGAACTATAAGCTCCTGCAAAATATGGAGCTTGTGCTATACGTATTAAACGTATTTACATCGTTGGGTCATAAGATTTTATCTCGCCCATTTTGTCAAATGGTTTTTTAGTATATTTAGCTTGCGCAGCGGGCAGGTTGTCCTATCAGTTCTTAGCCCCCTTGATAAAAAATGTGCTCTTGTGAACTGCCTATCGTCCTTCACTTCCTGCATACAAATTCAGCATTAGCATAGATCACATTGTTGCTTATCTGGTATTCTATATCCGGAAGCATAACAAGCCGGTAAATCTGTCGGTAACTTTTCTTTAGCTCCAGAATAGCAATCTTCTTATCCAGTTCGGCCAATACAGACTCCGGATTTAGCTTCTCCTGCCATTTAGCTTCCCCAATCAATAGGGATTGACCGTCTGTCGATTCAGAAATGATGTCAATCTCTGCCGAACCTGCAATTTTGGATTGCTGCCACCATCTTTGGGCGGGAGGAAATGAAATGCCATCCAGATCGAGATCACTCACACTCTCCCGGCAAAGTTCTTCCCATGTTTCGGATACATAAATTCGCCATCTTTTTGAGATATCTGCCTGAACCTGAGCGCTCATTCCACTATTCAGCTTGGACTGGTTTGGCACCACAAAAGTAAAATAAAAGCGGGAAATCGGATCAAGCAATCTATATATAGTTTTCTTGCTGTTTCTTGCGCTTTCTCCCCATGATACATCGCGCTTGATGTATCCTGTGTCTATCAAATTCTGCATAGTCCGGGTCAAGCTTGTGGCTGGTTTGTTTAATCGTGCAGATATCTCTGACAGCTTGTTGCATCCCTGACCTATCAGTGAAGCAACACTGATAGGCTGTACCGCACTTCTAAGATCATCCATAAACAGGCGCAAGGGTTCTTCATGAAGTATCCCGTAAGGGTTTAAGATTAGTTCCCGGATAGCCTGCCACATTGTCTTATATTCATTTCTTAGTTCCCAATTGCGGGGCACTCCACCCCACACCGAGAATTCCTCAATTGCCTGTTGGGATGTAAGTTTTAGAGCGGTTTGAAGCCAGGAACAATTCATTGGCATCAGGCGTATAATCCTATGTGCTCTACCAAATAGTGGTGCTGTTCTATCCAAAACCAAACCTTGCATCATTTGCTGCGAACTGCCACATAGTACAATATGAAACATAGAGTTTTGCTTCAGATCGATAATCTTCTGTAACACGCTTGGCAACTCAGGCGAACTGCGAACCAGATTGGGAAATTCATCTATACAAACAGTGATGCGTTCTTTCAATTGTTGATTTGCCAATTGAAAAAAGGATAACCAATCATGATACGTAACTGTATCAAAACCAGGTATCAGCATTGCTAACTGATTGGCAAACAATGAACGTTGCACTTCAGCTTCATTGATATCCGCCAGATAATAAACACTTCGCTTATCCAACAGATTCTGTAACAAAGCACTTTTACCGATACGTCTTCGTCCGTATAGAACGATAAATCTGCTGTTGTCCTTGCTAAGCTCAGCAGTAATAATGGTTTTTTCCTGTTCACGATTTAAGAAATCCATATCAAAACTCCTTACCTTCCATTCAGTTGCCACTATTTTGAGACACATTATGTTTGTCAAACATTATGTTTCCCATGCATAATGATTTTGCGGTTGCGAACGATCTACCAGCCACCAAAACCATGAGATCGGGGATTACACTCCCCAAATATCTATATATCCAGGGAGCGTAATTCCCAAACTTGTATATTAGCATAACATGCAAAACCCATAAAGCACTGATAAGAACTTGCAATCTCAGATTGCTTGCAAAGCCCACAGGGGACACATCATAGCGAGGATGTTTAGCGAGAGTAGCAAAAATTACCTCATGGAGGCGGTACAGCGACCGCCTGTGCGGTAGGGGCGCTCGCCCGAAGCGCCCTTTACCCTTAACGCAACATTCAAAACTACGAGATTAGACGGGACGGCGAACTCTTGAACAAATTAGGCGGTTCAGCGACCGCCTGTACTTAGAACAATCCCGACTTCATATAAGTCCCCTTCCACTGCTGCCAATCATCAACCAGCTTGGCTTTCACTGGATTGTTTACGATATATTCCAGCACCTTCCCCAATCCATTGTTATCCTTCACCAGGCTATCATAGCTTTCCTTCTGCCACAAGCTACCTTGCTTCCCCAATATCTTGTTTATCGCCGCAGCGGTGTATTTCTTCCAAGTATAAACAATATGTGAGATGGAATAAATCTTCCCGTCTTCCTGCAGCCGGGGCAAAATCAATACATGAACGTGATTTGGCATAATGCAGTAGCAAAGCAGGGTATAGCGCAAACCGTCAAAATGCTTGAACGATTCTTCTATGACCTCTCGGATGCCATCTTTATGAAGCAGAGACGGAACATCCGGTGATATGGCAATTAGCCTGTCAAACCAATCAAAGAATCTATTGTCCTTGGATTGAAGTCTGATTACTCTTTCAGCTTGGGGCAAAGCCAACAGCTCTTTGTTCCAGTCCTCAATCTGTTTGTAGTATTGGTCTAACACCTTTTGAGGCAGAGTAAAATTCAGCCTGTAAGTAATGAAGATGGGTTTATCCTCAGCAAAGACATGAGGCAGATGTCTTGATTTGAAGTACTGCTTCATGTTCTCGCTGGATAGCATGTTGTGGCTGTTCATAAAAGATTCCTTTTATGGCTGTGTTTTTGTGCTGACGCTTGCTGTAGCGCCCAATTGAGGCAATATAACAATGCTTATAAAAGATAGGCGGTACGGCGACCGCCTGTACAGTAGGGGGCGCTCGCTTTAGCGCCCTTCAAAATCATAATTTGCAAAAGGCAAAAAGGTCAAAACACAAAAATCAAAGGGAAATCCTGATGAAGCGGAAGCCTACAGCGATGCTCGGGCTCGTCGCAAAGTTGAGGGAACGACTCGAAACAGTGCAGCGGTGGGCATAGTCGTACCAGCTACCGCCGCGCATCACACGGCTTGAACCGCTCACTGGACCTGTCGGATTGCTCTGGTTGCCACTGGGATAAGTGTCCGAGATATCCCACACCCATTCCCAGACATTTCCACTCATATCAAAGGTGCCAAGTTCATTGGGGTCTTTTAGTCCGACGTCTTTTGTTCCATCTGATGAGTTATCATAATACCATGCCACATTGTCAATGGTATTGCTGCCACTATAGGTATAGCCCTGTGATTGGTTACCACCCTTGGCGGCAAACATCCATTCCATCTCGGTGGGCAGGCGATAGCCATTGGTACTCCAGTTGCAGCTTACGTTAGTGTGGTTGCCACTTGTGGTATTCCAGCCAGTAGGCCAGTTATTTGGATTGGTACCAAAACTGCCATAGCTGTATGCGGGCATAAGCCCTTCCTGAATGCTGCGGCGATTGCAATATTCAATCGCATTGAACCAGGAAACTCGCTCAACTGGTCGGTTGGGATTGCCTGTAAAAGATGAAGGATTCGTGCCCATCACAGCCTGGTAGCCGGATTGCGTCACTTCGTATTTGTCGATGTAGAAAGAGGACAAGGTTACATTGGAAGTGCCGTTATGGAAAGTGCCGCCTTCTACATAAACGAAGTTAGCGGGAGGAGGTGGAGAGACTATTGTATATGTTGCATTTGCCGTAGCACTTGGCGTCCAGCCATCGCGGAAACCCTTCGCCTTAATCGTGGTCGTGCTGCTTACACTAATCGGACTGCTATATATTGTTGATGTTAAGGTAGGCTCTAATCCATTTGTTGTATAGCGTATAGTAGCATTGGGTGTAATTGTGGAAATGCTCACATTCTGGGTAGTACTATATGTACTCCCCGGAGGATTGAAGGTAGGAGTGGCGACCGTTTCACTAGGTGTAATAGTATATGTTGCACTTGCCGTAGCGCTGTCATTCCATCCATCTCTGAATGCTTTTGCCTTGATAGTTGTGGTACTGTTTACAAAAATCGGATTGCTATAAACTTGTGAGCTCGAATTTGGTTCTGTTCCATCAGTTGTAAATACAATTGTTACTCCCAAAGTAGTGCTATGCATCGTAACAGTTTGAGCACTGGTGAATGTACCCCCGGGAGGAGTAAATGTCGGAGTGGCGACAGTTTTAACCTCCGGCTCGGTGCTCTTCTTGCTACAACTGAGTGTTATAAATGCAATCAGAAGAACAATAACAATCATAAAGCTTCTTCTTTTCATGCTTACCTCCTTTTGATTATTGGTTTTCAATTTAGATGGCTTAGTTCCCCATATCAATTCCGTTTTGGTTTTGGTAAGTGGGTGTGTTTTGTATTGCCCCATGTATTCTGGTTCATAGTACAATTTCTCCTGTATGCTAAACACTTAGCAGAAAAACAACTCTCGATATTCAACAATAGGTTCATAACGCTTAGTAAACTACCATCGAAATCAGCAATTTCACAAGTGCAGGAGAATCAGATATTTGTCAATCAATAATTCTAACGCATCATAATGCTTCCTGCTTGTGTGAAGTATTTGAAATGTGCTTTCCTAGAAGGCGGTACGGCGACCGCCTGTACGGTAGGGGCGCTCGCCTGAAGCGCCCTTTGCACGTAATGTAGCATTCGAAGTTAGGAGATTAGGCGGTTCAGCGACCGGCAGTACAAATTAGGCGGTACGGCGACCGCCGGTACAAATTTGGCGGTTCAGCAACCGCGGTACATGGATGCAAGCCAAAGCAGTTTCGCACCGGGCTTCATCGGGGGATAATCGGGCTTTTCCCCGTTCAATGCCCGATGAACCTTGCTGCGATGCAGCAGCAAAAAGCAAGGATAATGCAGGAAAACAAAAATAAATGCCAGTTTTGTCCATAAATACGGTTTTTGTCTCCCCCCAGTATTATGAGGGAGCA
>CALLHY010000048.1 GCA_938009275.1 uncultured bacterium | reverse complement strand
TTTTTTTTTTAATGATACGGAGACAACAGAGATATACACTCTTTCCCTAACCGAAGCTATTCAGATCTCAGGGTGATTGTGAACTCAGGTTGCATATGATATTCTTGGCATCAAGAGAGCTTTCATTAGTGATGTTAACTATCAAATTTATCGCTTCTCCGGGTTCGATCAATCCATTTCCATTGCTCAGCCCATCATTCATGTATATCCCACTTACAGTAATGCTTGGCTTTCTTACCATTACATTAAGCGTATATTGCCAGCTATCGCCATTGATAGTTATATCGCATACTATGGGAATCATTAATTGATCTGGGCAATCTTCACTTATGTGAAGCAGAATTGGTAGGGGATTTACCACAAGCTGATCACCTGCTATGTTTGGATAAACACAATTAGCATTGCTGATACTGGCAAAGCTGTTGTTGGTAGTGGCGTTTAGCTGAACATCTTCGGCTGTATTAATTCCAAGATTTACCAGCTTGATCCCCAGTTCCACAGTTTCACCTGGTTCTGCTATCCCATTGCCGTTGGGATCGGATATTATCAGTTCGTGTATCTTTACAAAAGGATTTTGGTGCAATACTGGAACTGTGGTGATTAACAACGCTTTGTTGTTGCTTAGTGGTGCTGCTGCAGGAGGGTAGGTGTTGTTGTAAGAATACTCTAAACCACGAGTATTTGTGTGATCCTTAATGCCAATAGAGCTATAATTACCGTGTCTGGGAGTATATCCACCTGAAGCACCGATATCTACATTATTAAAGTCCTTATATTGAATCTTTATTTTCCCATCACCCAAGGAAGTTGGATAGTATTGTGGATCATAAAAGATTACCTGGAAGGTTTCAAGACTTGTTCGGTTATAACCGTTTCTCATCTTGTTATACTGGATAACGTAGGTATGATCGTTCTCGTTATAATACTGATAAATTCCTGCATCTTGAATCAGGATCAGATCATCCCAGAATGCGGCAATCATGGGTGACGCACCATAACCTCCGGGAAGGTGATAATTTCTAAACTCACCATTCTCGGTTACTCCCATTGCAATAAATCCATTTACGCAAACTGTAATCTGTGTGTAGGTCTCACCATAGAACTTGAACAAAAATGGCAAATCCAAAACCTTTAGAGTAACAGCACCATTCTGATCGCCTTCATCATTGCTATCACCAGAATCGTTAAAGCCCGTTAGAAGTGTACCAGATCCCCCTAACGCGGGAGTAATCTCCACCCATTCATAACTGGGGCAGTCGGGATACATGGTATCAGTTGAATCGTAAATAAAGTAACCATAGCTGTCTGGGCCTAATGGTGTGGTAGAAGAAACCTGGCCAATAGGAAGGTTAAATGAGGCAATCTGCTCGAACCCGTCAGAGTTATACAGCCTTACCTGCATCGGGATCTGCATTCCGGGAATAAGTTGCGCTCTGGCCAGAACCTCAAATGGGCTAACTGTTACGCCCACCATTCCGGCACTTATAGCTCCAATATAAGCGTATCTGTTGCTTATGGATACAAGATCATTAAGCGAGATAAGCTCCGCAGACACGTCGTAAACCGGGCATATGGAGTTATTCTTTATCCATAACTGCAAATCCCCGCTTTCGGTAGGGTCTAATACATCATTTCCACCGGCACTTACGCTTAAGTTATTCACCTGAAGCTTTGCATTGTAGGTTGCAATATGGAACAGGAAGCTATATTGCTGATCAAGTTCATCACTAACATCCACCTGAAAACGAACGTCATGATTAGGCGGTAAGTTACTGGCAATCGAAACAACAAAGGGCAGCTCACCAAATACCGATTGATTCGGCTCTATAGCAGCTAATTCAATCTGATTAGAGACAATGCTTATATACGGATCGTTACAAGTTAAAACAGCAGTAGAAGTGCCAATGGACAAAGCAGTAGTGTTTCTTACTTCCAGTTTTATAGCCACTGTCTCGCCGGCAGTGGCAAAGCTATCACCATTACCGATACTGCCGTAGCTACCATCATCAATAATCATTTTGTTAGCATAGACTATTGAGCCTATATTATCTACATTCACAGTAACCTGATGAGGTTTGTAGTTATGAGCAGAAGCTGTTAAAGTAATAAGGTTTTGCAAGCCACCAGACAGATTTAAGCTAACATTTCCCTCATCATCGGTAAAGCCTTTGGCTATAATAGAATTAAGTGGTGCGCTATAAGCCGTAACACAAACATTTACCGCGGGATTACCCAATTGATCCATCACTTGCAGATCAAGAACTGTGGTGCCCATAGGCATAGTCTCAGGAGCAATTATAGTTAAAACATCTGGGATGCTGGTAAATACTTCCACGGTGGGATCACCCATCAAGTTACACCAGTGAGAAAAATAGTTAGCCTGGTTATCGTGAGTAGAACCATAGATTTGCTTTATATACAGCCTTGCATTTAACAGTGCTTCGCCCATGGTTCTCATATTATAGGAAAATATACCTTCATACAATCCGGCATTAAGGCTGTTATTAAACATCGTATGAGTTCCGCTGGTTGCCATACCAATAGCTGTTACAGAGCCAGCCGGTACTGCTGAAGTGCCAAGACGGATTATCTCTTCTGTTGTAGAAGTGCCACCGGAATAACTGCCTGTGGCACAAGTTAAAATAGTGGCATGAGGCATTCTGGCACCGTTTATCAAATTTGAGCCAGGAGACCAGCCACTCATATTGATGTAACCACGGTAGTTAAAGAATCCTACACCTTGATTTATACCGTTATTCATGGTAGTTGCAAATCCGCTGCTATAATTCTCGATAAAGGTGTAGTCGGGATTATGGTCTAGTGCTAACTCCCGAATAAACTTATTTACGTAATGGGTAGAGATACCGCTACTGGAGGGATCACCAATAAGCAACATTCTATTTAACCAGCCAGCACCGGTGCCAACAGTATTAATGCTTTTCTCAATGGCAAAACCCTTGTTTAGAATAACATCCAATTCACTAAAATTACTGGCTGAGATTCTACCGATAAACACATCACCAAGTAAGTCACTTCCAGCCAGGTGGGTATATGGATAGTCTCCTTCTCCTGAATAAGATGACATATTTTCGATGAATGCCGGAATGGGATAAGTACCATTGGTATCTCCCATTAAGATTATGTAGTCTGGCCTGGTAGCAACATTGTTATACTGAGTTTGAATATAGTTCTTGATGCCAGTATTGGATGTGCTGCCTATAGTAGCTGTATTAATTACATTAACCTCATAGCCTTTCTGTCGCTTCCAGGTTACAAATTCATTCAGTTTATTCAAAAATGCCTGCTCAGTGCTATTTCCACCGTAGATAAGCAGGATTCGTGGATTCGCTGGTGCCATTAACGCGTCGCGGTAATTAGAAAAATTGCTAATCATGGATTCATAAAGATTGGTAAAGGCTGCTGAATAACCAGTATATTCAGGAAGCTCATTATCGCCCGGCGTGTCCTTCATGCTAATCTCTACAGTCATTTCGCTACATATCTGCAAGTCCTTTGTATTAGCCTTGTATCTCACAGGAAAAAGATTTAGCTGAACTACGCGGAAATCACGAATAATCTGCGCGTTGCTATTGGCAAAGCTCTTTTCAGGATACATTTGTGTTTTAGCATACGCAGCAGCATTATAGCTACATTCCTCTTCTTCCTTCTCATTGCTAAATACAGGAATAGGCTTAATGTTACTTTTGGTTTGATAGCTTCCTTCGATAACGCGGATGCTAAAATCACCCTTGGCTGGGATGGCAACAAGAGTAGAATACATAGGCAATTCAGGGTATCCAACGTCTGCCGTAGGAGCTGAACCTGCCAGCCTTAAGCTTTGATACTCACCACTTTTCACACTCTCCATCTCCAGGGCTGGTGTGACAAGCTTCAATTTGATGTTGGTGGCATCCTGATAAACAACCCGAAGTGGGCTAATGTTTTCGCCTGACATCATACTGACAACACACATCAGTAAAAACAGACCGACAACACACTTTGTTTTCATTGCATCTTCCTTTCAACTTATACTTAGAACCCCAAAAAAAATCAAGACAGCCCAAGACCTATAAATAAGTCCCGGCTGTCTTAACTTCTTTCATGTGGATTCACTTCATGTCTATTTTATTACATTACTTGATCTTATATACAAGGATACCTTGATCCCTGGCAGCAACCACAAGCTTGTTGCCCATAAACTTTACTGTATTGGCAAATCCGCAAGAAGTGATGCGCTGTAAAAGCTTTGGCTGATTTGGGTTACTGATATCATACAGATATACTCCGCCACTGCCAGAACTAATCGCAGCTTTGGTTCCAGAAACATCTACTGCGGTTGTGAAATTTGATGTAGGAAGGCTTGCTACAAGTACGGGAGAAGCAGGAACACTTATGTCAACTATACTCAGTCCACCCTGTCTGCTGGCGATAAATGCCAGATTACCAGATACCTTAACCTTTAATGCAGAGCCAGGAACAGCATATTCGCTAATCATCTGCTGTGTTGCACGGTTATAAATAACCAATCCCCTTTGCTGAGCGGCTATGAAGATGTGGTTGTCGGTAATGTAAAAGCCAGAAGCGGTGGCAGGAGGTGTTATGCTATATTCGTTCACAAACCAAAATTCATCGTTATAGCGAGTATAGTACATAACCCCACCGGCGCAGTATCCGCCATCAATGGTGTAATCCGAACCGGAGGTTGTAATCTCGTTAAAGTCCAAATCCTGAATACCTTGAGTATTACCAATCTTGTTACCAACCCATACCAGGGTATCGGGATTGGTGGTATCCATAATTATAAATCTGTCGGTATCGCCAATCTCGTTTAGGAACAGTCTCTTCTGGCTTCCGACCACATCAATCTTACGTATCTTTTGCAGGGTGTAAGCAGATCCGTCCAGAGCATGAATCTTAGTGTACCATTCATGTTGGTAATCGCTGCGGCGAATTGTGGACATACCTCCCTGGTCTTGGGCGACATAGATAAAATCATCATCCACGCAAAAATCTAAAGGATCACCCACAACAGGTATCTGTCTCTCTAAACTAAGCCTTTCATCTTCCTGGTATGCGGTGTTACGCTTAGCGCAACCACCTATTGCTATTATCACTATTAGTAGTGCAGGTATCCAAAACCTCTTCGGCATCAAGTTCCTCCAGCTCATATGGTTTTTATCTATACATGAAAGCAAGAAGCGTTCCGAAATGCGAGATAGCTGTAGTTTTTTTATGTTGAACTAACGAGTAAGCTTGCAGCTTCCTTGCACGAATTACTAATGAAATACTCATGAATTACGGATGAGATGCGTATTTCATTAACAATTCGTCCGCAATTCAATCAGGGATCATGCATCCCTAAAGCAAAAAAGCTTCCCGACATTTAACCGGGAAGCTTTATTTCTGTGACTTTAGGTTCAGGCAAACATGGCGGCGATATCGCTATCAGCGTCTGTAGTTTGTTTCAGTCCAAAGGTATCGATAATAACTTTCGCCACATTGGGAGAAAGGAAGCCGGGAAGGGTTGGCCCCACCTGAATGTTTTTGAAGCCAAGATACAGGAGGGCAAGCAACACTGCAACGGCTTTTTGTTCATACCAAGCTAAATCGAAGGAAAGCGGAAGCTTGTTCACATCATCCAAGCCAAAGGCTTCTTTTAGCTTTAAGGCAATGATAGCCAATGAATATGAGTCGTTACACTGTCCAGCGTCCAACACTCTGGGAATACCACCAATGTCGCCAAGATCAAGCTTAATGTAACGGTATTTGGCACAGCCAGCGGTTAAGATAACTGCGTCCTTAGGGAGCTTTTCTGCCACTTCGGTGAAGTATTTTCTGCTGGGCATACGACCATCGCATCCTGCCATCACCACGAAGCGTTTTATTGCGCCAGACTTAACAGCTTCCACAACCTTGTCGGCTATGGAAAGTACAGTGCGATAATTAAAACCACCTGTTATAGTTCCTGTCTCCAGTTCCTTAGGAGGCTGGCAGGTTTTGGCTTTGGCAATAATTGCACTAAAGTCTTTCTGCTTACCGGGCTGGCGTTCAGGGATGTGGGTTGCGCCGGGGTAACCTGTCATTCCGGTGGTGAAGAATCTATCCAGATAGGTGTTTTCTTTGCGCAAGGGAACTATGCAATTTGTGGTCATCAGTATAGGGCCGTTGAAGTTTTCAAAGTCCTCAAGCTGATGCCACCATGAGCTGCCGTAATTGCCATGGAAGTGGCTATACTTCTTGAAGGCGGGATAATAATTAGCAGGTAGCATTTCGCTGTGAGTGTAAATGTCTATGCCCTGTCCTTCGCTTTGTTGTAATAGCTCTTCGAAGTCTTTCAGGTCATGTCCGCTAACCAGAATACCTGGGTTTTTGCCTGCGTTTAGCTGAACAACGGTTGGCTCTGGAACGCCATAGGTATCGGTGTTGGCTTTGTCCAATAGCTCCATCACTTTCACGGCGTGTTCACCCGTTTTAAGCACAAGACCGGTAAGTTCTTCCGCGCTTAGATTGTCGTTGATTGTGGCTGCTATTCCTTCCATAACGAACTTGTTTACTTCATCACTGGTGTAGCCAAGCATCCAGGCGTGTTCACCATAGGCGGAGATACCTTTGATGCCATAGATAATGGTTTCACGCAAGCTGCGTACATCTTCGTTTTCGGTGGCCAAAACGCCTACTTGCTTGCCGAATTCTTCGTAGTTTTCGGGTTTTACTGTGAAGGTAACCACTTCGGGGCATGATGTGCACTCTGTGCCCATTAGTTCACAAAGCTCTTGCTTGCGCTTATCACGCAGGGCTAACACATTGGTAATGGTTGCTTTTATCTGGTCTTCATCGAAGTTGGCATTGGTTATTGTACGGAAAAGTCCACCCATCACAACCAGAGCGTCTTCCTTGTGATAAACGCCTTTCTCAAGAAGCTTTACAGACACATACGCCAATCCTTTTATGGCGTGAATAGAAAGGTCTAACAAATGACAAAGTTCGGGGGATTTGCCACATACGCCGCGCATGGTGCAGCCTATGTTGCGTGAAGTTTCCTGGCATTGATAGCAAAACATACTCATGGTAGTTTCTCCTTTTTGTGTTTTATGGTTTTGGCATTTTAATAACTAAGAGACGAAGCACAGCATCACCTTCGTTTAATACAGCGTGCGGAATATCCTTTGGGCTGTCGATAATGGTATCGGGAACAAAGCTGCGTTTCTCATCCCCAATCTCGAGGGTGGCTACGCCTTCAAGCACGTAGAACGCGACATTTACAGGGGTTTTGTGGGCTTTGAGTATTGCTTTGGGTTCTAAGCTCAAGTGCACAATTTCACCTTCGGATTGAGAATATATCTTTACTCCATGAATCCCATTGGCATTAACCACGGGGCTGATGTTTTTCCAATATCTGCTTTCCATAATATGCTCCTTTAGATTATCTTGCCATCTACAGAGATAACGTTTACCTTCACAAAGTGCATCTTGCCTGCTCTTTCCAAGGCGCGCTGAAGCAATATCTCGGTGCCACCGCAGCAGGGAACTTCCATGCGCACAATGGTAACGCTGTTAATCTTATGCAGAGTAAATATCTGTGAAAGCTTATCTATGTATCTTTCCAAATCGGCATCAAGTTTGGGACAAAAAGTGATTACCACCTTACCCTTTAAGAATCTTCTGTGAAAGTCGCCAAAAGCATAAGGCACACAGTCGGCTGAGATAAGCAAATCGGCATTCTCGAAGTATTCTGCTGCTGGATTTAGCAATGTAAGCTGTACCGGCCACTGCCTCAGCTGAGAATGAACGTCACCGCTGTGCTCTGTGGTGTTTTCCTCTTGCTCAATCTTTCGAGCATGAGTTCCCGGGCAGCCACATGCCATAGTTTCTTCTTTGGTTAGGTTGTCTATATCGAATCCTTGTTCTTTTAGTATTGCTACTGCCTGGTTGTAATATGTCATTTCGCCATGAGACTTTAAATGATGTAAATGTGCTTTAATTGTGTTCTCGCCTGCGGCAATGATGTTTTCCATCACAATGGCTTCGTTATAGGGTTCTGCTTCTCGCTCTTCCACTTCTATGGCACCCTCTGGGCATGTTCCTAAACAGGCACCCAGACCGTCGCAAAACAGATCGCTTACCAATCTGGCCTTACCGTCAATAATCTGTAAAGCACCTTCGGGACAACCGGGTATGCAAGCTGCACAACCCGTGCATTTCTCTTCGTCGATTTTGATAATCTGACGTTTCATTGATTCACCTCTATCATTTTTATTATAGTTTCTATCAAGTCTTTGCCTTCTGCTTTCAAGTCAAATGCTCCTCCGCTCATATTCCATTGGGAAACTATCAAGCGCATGGAACCGATTATGATTCTAAATATATGGATTGGCGTAACGTTTGGCATTATTGTGCCTTCGCTTTGCGCTTTTTGGATAAAGCCTTCCATCTCTTGCTTGTGGATGTGCATTATGGATTGGTATTGGCTAATGAATGCCGTGTCGTTTTTAAACAGCTCTTCACTGAACATCACTTTTGCTAAGTCGGGATTGTCGCTAAACATCTCATAACGGTTCATCACGAATGCCTTGATGCACTCCAGAGGACTACAGCTACTGGATTTGATGTCCGAGATTACCCTGCAAGAGAGAAACTCGAAATAACACAATACCATGGTTACCAGATCGCGCTTGGATTTGAAGTGGCGATACAGTGCTGCCTCTGTAACTCCAATATGAGCAGCCAGGTTTTTGGTGGTTAGTTTTTCATAACCCTTGTTGGCTATTATGTGTATTGCGGCGTGCACCAGTTCATTCTGTCTATCGGTAAGTTTCATCATTCTTTCCTTAGGTTAGTAAGCATTCACTTACCAAGCTAATCAACCCAGTTAAATTGTCAAGAACTTTTTTGGTAGGATATACAGTTTGTGCCTTTGCGCTCTGATTGGCACATGCATAACTCGCTTTCATTATAGATGTTGGAGGTACATGTGGGCAATTTGAGGCATCATGTATTGGGGACACCAACATTGTACGTCTATACTGATCTTTCATTTAAACAACCTTAGGACAAACCTAGTTAAACGAAGGGATGTGAGTGTTCATCACCGATTTATCTTGACAATTTATTCCCAAGCTGAAACATACGAAACAAAGATTAGGAGGATAGATGAAGATATCCGCAATTTTGTACGCAATCGTTATACTTGCGTTCTTTATGCCATTTTTTATGGTAAGTTGTGAAAAAACGGAACTGCTTCGAATCAATGGTATTCAACTTGTTACAGGTGGAGAATCTGAACTCAAAATGGACAATGTTTTTGCCGGATTAGGAAGCGAGAACAAAGAAGACTCAAAGAGTCAGAAGATAAACCGCCATCCCATGGCGATAATCGTTCTGGCTATCGCCATTATAGCCATTGTTTTATGCCTTGTGCTTCCCAATAAGCTTTATTTCATACCTGTATTGCTTAGCATCGCCGGAATAATCTGCCTCCATCTGCTAAAGAACAGCATGTTGGGCTTGGTAGCCAAAGCGGACAATAGCATGGGAGACGCCTTTGACCTTACAAAGGTACTAAGAGTAACTCCGCTTTATGGTTTCTGGGTTGCGGATTTTGCCTTTATTGTGGCAGCAGTGTTTTCGCTTCTAACCGGAAGAAGGAAGATGCAGGAAGAAAGGGCATTTGCTTATCAACAGAATGATATGTTCTCCGATCCCATGGCAGTGAGCCCTGAAGACTATATGCCCCCAACAGAATACACTGAGAATGAATCTGATGTCGATGCTTTGAACGAAGACGAAGAAGCTACGGAAGAACCAGAACAGAATAAAGAGCAATAGACAGGTCACCCAAAAATGGTGGAAACAAGCAAGGAATTCCGTTGGATAAGGTTGTTGTTAACCATTATTGCCATTCCGGTAGTGGTGATAATATTAAAAACCCTAAAAGACATCTTTATTCCCCTTATATTCGCGGTGTTCCTTGCTTTTGTTTTTGCGCCATTAACCTCTTATCTGAAGCGTAAGGGTGTACCCCTGTGGCTAATAGTATGCATTACGCTAATTATTATCGCTGGTGTTTTTACCATCATATTTTTCTTGCTGTATGCTGCTTCGAGTAGCCTGATATCTGGCCTTCCAAAGTATCAAGAGCGTTTTCAAAAAGTTTTGGTGGATGGCGCATCTATGCTGAAGACGCTGTCTGCCCAATGGAATGTTTCAGATAAAGACTTCGAACTGATAGACATTAATTCGCTTATCTTGAACAACACAGTTACCATAACCACTACCATTCGAAATACGATGAATGCAATGGTTAATCTACTTTGGAACCTGTTTTTAGTGTTAGTGTTTTTAATCTTCATGCTTATTGAGGCGGATAACATTGAGCCTCGGCTAAGAAAGATGATGAGCCCAGATAACAAAGATAAAACTATCGCTTCATTACACGCAATTAAGGGACAAATTCAAAGCTATATTAGCATTAAAACCCTTATCAGTCTGGTTACTTCGCTGGTTGGGATGGGGCTGATGCTGATTTATGGAGTGGACTTTGTACTGGTATGTGGGATATTGCTTTTTTCCCTGAATTTTATCCCCAATATCGGTTCGGTAATCGCCTCAGCAATACCTATTATTATTCTCTTTTTACAGTATGGCTTTTGTTACCAATTAGGGCTGTTCAGCATGCTAATAGTAGCTACACAGATGTTTTTTGGTAACATCCTGGAGCCTAAGCTACAGGGTGATAGCCTGAATCTTACCCCCATAATGGTACTCATATCGCTAATCTTCTGGGGATGGGTTTGGGGATTTGTGGGGCTGCTGATTTGCGTTCCCTTAACCTCTGCCATAAATATTATCCTTAAACAGCTCGATTCCGAAAACCCCATTTCAGCCATCATCAGCAGCTAATGATTATAGACTATCCTCTGGCAGATAGAGAGCTAATAAACACTGCCTTTGGCATTACAGATGAGGCTTCCAACCGAAGTGTGGTGCTATCTACCGCTTTCGTGCCGGAAGGCAGGTATGTGTCGCTGGGAGCAAGCAACAAGCCAGAGCAGAACGTTAATGAAGCCAATTGCATCAATGATGGGGTATTGGTGTTTCGCCGGCAAAGCGGAGGGGAGGCAGTTTATATATCCCCCAATTGTGTTGTTTATTCTTCTGTGGCTGTAGGAGCTAATCTACCCAAATCGGCTGAGTTCTTTCATAACAACCTCCAGTTTGTAATGGATACCCTTAGCTCTTTTGGCGTTAAGGGAATAGCTCGCAAGGGCATTTCAGATTTAACTATTAACGACAAAAAGATACTCGGCTGTGCCATATACCGAAAGCCGAGAATGCTGCTGTTTCAGTCCGTGATAAACGTGTGTGAAAGTCCCCTTACTATCGAAAGCTATCTGCTTCACCCCCTAAGAGAACCGGATTATAGAAAGAACAGAAAGCATTCGGAATTTATTACTTCATTACATCTGGAAGGTTATAGCATTAGTCCTCAGCAGTTGGCTGAAGCTTTGGCAATCGGCATTACGCTTTAGTTAGCATCTCCGAAATCGCCTTGCTAACCCGTTCGGGAGAAATGGCATTCATACAGTTAAAGTGTCCCAGTGGGCACTGCTTTAATCCATGCAGCGAGCATGGCTGGCAAGGTAGGTCTTCGCACAATACCATAGCTTTGCTGTTAACCGGGCTAAATCCCAAGCGAGGATGGGTTCCGCCAAAGATAGCTATCTGTGGTAACTCAAGGGCAGCAGCGATGTGCATGGGGCCTGTATCACCACTTAGAACCAAGCTGCAATTGCGAAGCTCGTGGACAAGCTCTTTGAAGTTATACTTACCCGCCTGGTTAATGCACCTCTCCCCCGCTTCTCTGGCAATGTAAGCACAAAGGTCATGGTCATTTCCTGCACCCATTAGCACGAATTTATGCGATGGGTTTTGCTTTATCACGCTTATCCAGTATTCACCGGGGTAGCGCTTGGTGGTATGGGTTGCTCCTGGAAAGATGGCAATATAGCTGTCACTGGGGGGAACAATGCTGGTTTGCATTCGTGGAGCAGTCCACTTATCAGAAATGCCCAGAGATGCCAGGCAAGCAGTGTATAGCTCTATTGTGCTTGTGATGAAAAGCTTTTTGTCTCCCTTCACGATTGCTTTGCGTAATCCGCGTTGTTTATTATAACGTAGCTTGTGTTTAGCGGGGATAAGGAGATACATTATCATGGAGGCAAGCTTACCATGCAGGTCTATTATCAGGTCGTAATGCTCCGAGATTAGCTCCTTGTGAAAAGCAATATTGGATTGATAGGCAATGGCTCTAACAGGAGGATTGAATAGCTCTGGAAGCTGAGTAAAGCCGGGCTTGCAAACCAAGTGAATCTCTGCATCGGGATAGGCTTGCTTTAGCAGGGCACAAACCGGCTGGGTGAGAACAATATCACCCAGCGAGCTTAGCCTGATAATAAGAATCTTCATTACATTGAGCTGATATAGCCTGGAAGCTGGCTTATTACGTCATCCACTTTGTCCAAAGCTTTGCCGCCAGCCATAGCAGAATCGGGTCGGCCACCGCCTTTGCCGTCAAGTAAGCTTGCTATATACGACACAAGCTTGCCAGCGTGATAGCGGGAAAGCAGGTCGGAACTTACTACCACCACTATATTCAGTTTGTCCTCAAACACGTTAAACAGCACGGCTATGGTGCCCGACAAAACGCCTTTTAAGATGTCTGATATCTGCTTTAACTCATCTAAATCGGATACGGCAGTTCTTTGGCAGATAAGCTTATAGCCATCATGGTCCGTTACGCTTGTCATCAGGCCCTTAGCGTAAGCTTCATTGGCAATTAACTGCATGCTTTTAAGCTTTGCTTCCAAAGCAGCAGTTACCGCTAACTGGGCTTCCAGCTTCTGCTCGATGGCATTGGGATTGCAATGTAATTTGTTTGCGATATTGCCAATACTGTCCTGTAAGTCGTTTGTATATGAATGCGCGAAGCGTCCGGTAATAGCTTCTATACGTCTGATGCCAGCAGCAGATGAGGCTTCGGAAGTAATCTTGAATAATCCCAATTCGCCTGTAGCTGCTACATGAGTTCCACCACATAGCTCACTAGAAAAACTTTCTACAGTAACTACTCGCACTTCATCGCTATACTTCTCACCAAAAAGAGCCACAGCACCTTCAGCCTTGGCTGTTTCAATGCTTTTTATATCGGTTCTTAGAGGCAGATTAGCCAGAATGGCATCATTTACGATGCTCTCTATCTTCTTTAACTCATTTGGGCTAACTGCTTGGAAATGAGTGAAGTCGAATCGCATATAATCATCTTGAACCAACGAGCCTTTTTGCTGAACATGCTCACCCAACACGCTTTTCAGAGCTTTATGAAGTAAGTGTGTGGAAGTATGATTACGAGCAATGTCTTTGCGTCTGGATTCATTTATACTTGCCGTAGCAGGCTTTGGGGAGATAGCTCCCTGAACAATCCTGGCATAATGGATAATGTAGTCATCCTGTTTCTTAACGTCATAAACATCAAAGCTAAAGTCCTCGTTGCTTATCGTGCCAATATCGGCTATCTGACCACCTGATTCGGCATAGAATGGTGTTTTGTCCAATTGAATCAGGTAATTCTGATGGTTATCTATCATATAGCGTTGGATGTTAGCTTTCGTGGTATTATGGGTATAGCCAATGAACTCACTGGGTGTGGATGGCTTTAGTTCAATCCAATCGCCTTCGGATAACTGCATGCTAAATTTACTGGCAGAGCGGGCACGAACGCGCTGTTCTTCCATGTGCTTTTCGAATTCGGTAATATCTACTGATAAGCCTTTCTCTTCAGCTATAATCATGGTTAAGTCGAGCGGGAAGCCGTAGGTGTCGTAAAGCGTGAAAGCATCACTGCCAGAGATTTGCTTATATTGAGATGTTGCGCACAATTCGTTCAGCTTCTCCAAGCCGTTATCCAGGGTTTTATTAAACCTTTCTTCTTCTGCCTTGATTACCATCTTTATGAAGCCTTCTTTACCAGCGAGTTCGGTGAAATGATGTCCCATTACCTCTACCACTGTATCTACCAGAAGGTGCAGGAATGGTTCGCTAAAGCCTAAAAGCCTTCCGTGTCTGGCTGCCCGGCGCAAGATGCGCCTCAGCACATAACCCCTGCCTTCGTTTGAGGGAAAGCCCCCATCGGCAAGTGCGAAGCATAAACAGCGGATATGGTCGGCTATAACTCGATGTGATGTTCCGGTAGCCTGAGTATATTGCATGTTGGACAATGAGGCTATCTTATAAATAATCGGCATGAACAAATCGGTTTCATAGTTGCTATGCTTGTTTTGCAAAACCTGGGTTACTCGTTCCAAGCCTGCACCTGTATCCACAAACTTGTTCCTTAGGGGAATCAGCTCTCTATTGGCTTCACGATTGTATTGGATAAATACTAAATTCCAAAGCTCAATGTAACGTGCACAATCGCCATTAACACGGCATACATGATTAAGTATACCTTGTTTGTCGCAGGCATCAGCACCTCTGTCTATATGAATCTCAGAGCATGGGCCACAAGGTCCGGTTTCGCCCATCTCCCAAAAGTTATCTTTATCACCATGATAACTGATATGCTCATAAGGGATGTCAGTTAGGCTCTTCCATAGTTCATAGGCTTCGCTATCTGAGTCATGCACGGTGGCATAAAGCAATTCCTTGGGCAAGTGCCACACTTCCGTTAAAAGCTCCCAAGCCCATTTGATGGCTTCTTCTTTGTAATAATCGCCAAAGCTCCAGTTACCCAGCATTTCAAAAAAGGTGTGATGATAACCGTCTTTGCCTACTTCTTCCAAGTCATTATGTTTACCACCGGCACGAATGCACTTCTGGCTGTTAACAGCACGGGGAATGCTGATGTCTTTATTGCCGAGGAAGATGTTTTTGAACTGGTTCATGCCTGCATTGGCAAAGAGCAAGGTTGGGTCGTCACTTGGAATAACCGGTGAAGAATGCACAAAGCTGTGCCCACGCTGAATAAAAAAGCTGATAAACTGCTGTCTGATGTCTTTACTACTTACAAATGTCGTCATTTTTTAGTCTTCCAATGAGTCATAATTCTCAATTATCCACTTCTCTGCACTCCAGGCTGCTATTGCTCCGTCACTGGTGGCTGTAACTACCTGGCGTAATACGGTATGGCGGATATCCCCTGCTGCATAGATTCCGGGAACATTGGTGTGCATGTATTCGTCTGTCAACACAAATCCTGCGCTATCAAGCTCAAGTCTGGATTCAAGCAATTCGTTGTTAGGCAAGATGCCAACGTATATAAAAACTCCATCCACAGGTATATGGGTTATCTGATTTGTTTTACGGTTATATAGTTCCAGTTCCTTAACCTTGCTATCCCCCCTGATCTCCTGTACCACTGTATCCCAAACAAATTCCATCTTGGGGTTCTTGAAGGCACGTTCCTGAATAATCTTTTGCGCTCTAAGGCTGTCCCGGCGATGCACTACTATTACCTTTTTGGCGAAGCGGGTGAGGAATAATCCCTCTTCGATGGCAGAATCACCACCACCGACTACAGCAACTATTTTATCTCGATACAAGGCCCCATCACAGGTAGCACAATAAGATACTCCGCGGCCTGTAAAGGGCTCTTCACCGGGAACATTAAGTCTGCGAGGATGTGCGCCTGTGCATATTATTACCGACTTAGCCCTATAGGTATTGTCTTTGGTCTGAATAATCTTGCATAAACCTTCGAGACCTATGGCGGTTATCTCTTCGTCATGAAACTTGGTACCAAAGCGTTCTGCTTGCAGCCTCATCTTTTCTGTTAGTTCAAATCCTGATAATGGCTCTTCAAAGCCGGGATAGTTTTCCACTTCGTCGGTAACGGTTATCTGCCCACCAATAAAAGCCTTTTCAAAGACAGCTGTCTTTAGTCCACCCCGGGCACTGTATATGGCTGCACTCAAGCCCGCAGGGCCTCCGCCTATGATAATAATGTCGTATCTCATGTAAATCCTCGTTTATGTATTCTTAATCTAATCGTGTGTACAAAAGGGATATCGCCCAGCTAAGCGTATAACAGGGCAAAAGGGCTATTCGTTACTGGTAATAACGATCTTATCCGCGTATTGGATGCGGAGTTCCAGAATATGCTTGTTGATAATGAATTCGCATTCAATCTGCCGCATACGGGCATGCAGACTGTCCTTTATATCTTCAAAAGGGATGCAGGTAGATTCTTTTTTGTCAGTAAGCATAAGAATATGATAGCCATAGGAAGACTTGAATGGCTGGCTGATTTCGCCTATGTTCATATTGAAAGCTACTTCATCGATTTCGGGGATCATCTTGCCGCGTGGGAACCAACCCAAATCCCCACATGTGGCATTACTGGGGCAGTCTGAACAAGTTTGGCTGGTTCTTAAAAAGTCGCTGGCTGAGCTTATGGAAGCCCTTATTTCATCCGCTTTGCTTTTGGCATCCTCAGCATCTTTAACCAATATGTGTGAGCATCTAACGCTTTCAACGCTTAAAAAGATATCTTTGTTCTCTTCATATAGCTCATGCAGTTTTGGTGAGATATTGGTAATATCCTTGGGGCATATGCTCTTTATGTATTTCTGAATGATTAGTTTACGCTTTAGCTTGGTTTCCAGTTCCATAGCACTAAGCTCTTGAATGGCTTCACTGGGCAAACCCAATGGCTCATCTTCTTCAATCAGTTCCATAAGCGCACTCTCATACTCACTGTCACTAACGCTTATTCCGCTTAGTAATGCTTGCTCAAACAGCAAACAACGGTCTATCAAGCGATTCAAAGCCGCTTTGCTATTGTCTTCAGTGGGGCGTTTCTTACAACGTAGGCACTCATACTCTACGTCCTTCTGTCTAATCTCATGGTTAAAAACTTTCGCGACAATCTGCATCATTCCCTCGGTCAATGATAATCTATCGATTTGGATATTTCTGATATATTAACCAATGGAGAGCTTAGTGTCAAATCGAATGTGCATTTCCGATACCAGGTTACCTGCCTTTTCGCATAGTTCCTGTGATGTTGGGCAGCTAATGCACAGCATTCCGATAAATCTGCCTTAGCATTTATATAAGGGAAGAACTCCTTGTATCCCAAACTGCTCAAACCAGGTGAAGTTTCTGAATATCCCATGTTTAACAGGCTTTTAATCTCCTCTATCAATCCTTCGCTGACCATCTGTTGTACCCGGTTATCAATGGTGCTATACAAACTTTTTCTCTCGGGTGATATCAATATCCGAAACACCTTGTAATTATGTTTACTCATTTGCTCCTGCCAATGCCTGCTGAGAGGTGTGCCTGTGCCAATAACCACTTCCAGTCCACGCACAATTCTTTGCTTATCGTTTAAGCTTATGGATTTGGCAAAGTCAGGATCAAGCAGCATAAGTTCACTGTACAATGCTGGCAATCCTTCTGTGACAAGCCTGTTTAGCAGTTCCTCTTTAATCTCTGGTATAATCTCTGGTATGTGGCACAAACCTTCTAACATACTTCGTACATATAGGCCGGTTCCCCCGCATACTATGGGTGTTTTTTCTCGCGAGTAAATATCAGAAGCAATGTCGGCAGCCATCAAAGCAAACTGCCCAGCATTAAATCTCTCATCTGGATTTAGCACATCTATCATGTGGTGAGGTATTTGAGCAAGCTGGTCTTTGGTAACCTTGGCGGTACCTATGTCCATGTATTTATATATCTGTCGTGAATCCGCAGATATAATCTCAGTATTAAGGTGACTAGCCAGTTCTATGGCAAGCCTGGACTTACCGGAAGCAGTAGGACCCTCTATTACGATTAGGGGTATCATACAATGCGTTTGAACTTCTTCTCGAAGTCGCTAAGTGGCATTTTCACTATCAAGGGTCTCCCATGTGGGCAGAAATAGGGAACGTGGCAGGCAAAGAGATCATTAATCAAGTTCAGCATTTCTTTGCGTGATAACTTGTGATTCGCCTTTATTGCTGCCTTACACGCAATGGACTTTGCAAGGCTATCACGGAAATCAGCATTCACTTCCAGCTCTTGCTCCAGTTGCTTTAGTATCTCTACAAACACCTGGCCACCCTGAAAGTCACCCAGTTCTGCAGGTATTTCTTCAATTACCAAGGACTCACCACTAAACTTCTTTAGCACGAAACCAATCTTTTCTAAAAGCTCCAGATTTGACTCGATCAGCTCACTGGTATCAGATGCTATGTATGGCGGAATATCTATCACCAGAGGCACTATAAGCTTCTGTCGTGTAGCAGGTGTTCCGGCTGTACGATGAATAAGTTTCTCATAGATTATCCGTTCATGTGCCGCATGCTGGTCTATTATCACCAATCCATCTTCTACCTGGATAAAAATGTAGGTATTGTGCAACTGCCAGGGATTAATATAGTCCTCTTCATTCTTTAGCAGAATGTTATATGGCAGCTTATCATTGGGAAGGTCGCTAAAAATCTCAGGTGCGTCACTCTCAGCTTTATCGGGATTGTAAATCGGAATGTCTTTGGGCTGCTCTGCTTCCTCTTTTCTGAATAGATCATCCTGAAACAGATTGCTATATTCCTTTTTATACTCGGAGTATCGGGGAACCTCGATGTTCTTTACAAAGATATCCCGTTCCAGCGACGTAGTCGGTTTGGGAGGATTAAAGGCCTGAAAGCGTAGCTTAGCCGTGGCAAACTTATCTTCCTCATACTTTCTGAGTGATCTGGTGATGGTTTCAAAAATTAACCCATGCACCAGTTGGTTTTCCCTAAATCGCACTTCCATCTTAGCGGGATGCACATTAACGTCTATCTGCTCTGGCGGAACATTGATAAAGATTATGTAAGGCGGAGTAGTTCCCTTTTGCCAGCTACGCGTTTTTAATATGAATGGCTCATAGGCACTCTTGATGCTGTGCTTAACGGTTTTATCGCTTATGAACCGCCCATTAATAAATGTGTATTGGGCATCTATCAGCTTATCGTGCCTGTCTTCCAGTCCAAAAATGTAGCCGCTAACCTGATAGGCATCTTTGGCACCGTCTATATAGATAATGTCATCGTTAAAAAACCCGCTGCCAAACACCTCGCTCATGCGTTGGTTACGATCATTAGAGCCAATATACGACAGCTTTTCTTTGCCATCCACTACCAGCTTGAAACTAACATCAGGATAAAGTATGGCTTGATAATGCAGGTATTTTAGCACATGGCGCGATTCGACTGCGGAACTGCGTAAGAACTTCCTGCGTGCAGGTATGCTTTTAAACAGGTTACGAACGGTTATCGCCGTTCCGGTATTCGCTGAGGTTTTGCTTACATTAATTAGTTTACCCGCATTGAACTCAATAACCGTTGCCATGTCTTCATCTACACTACGGGTAACAAGATGAAGCGAAGATACCGAGGCTATGGAGGGTAATGCTTCGCCCCTAAAACCCAGCGAGCTTATCTGAATAATGTCTTCAACAGTCTTTATCTTGCTGGTTGCATGCCGTTCAAAGGCAAGCAAGGCATCATCAGCACTCATCCCCGATCCGTTGTCAAGGATGCGGATAAGGTCTTTCCCACCATTCTCTATTACCACTATTATGTTATCTGCTCCGGCATCCAATGAGTTTTCTACCAGTTCTTTTACTACCGATGCCGGACGCTCGATAACCTCACCTGCGGCTATCTTGTTTCTAACGTCTTCAGATAGGATATTAATGCGCTTCATTGTTCTTAGTAACGGAATATACTGCCGTTGGTAAATTCTCTGATAATGGAGTTATATGGCACCAGAGAATCGGCAATGTCTTTGCTGTGCGAGATAAGGTACAAAAGACGATTTGCCTCCATGTATGCTGAGGAACTGGGTGGAACATGTTCCAAAAGTTTCCAGGCATGCTTCCGCAAAACTCCAAGCTCAAATGTTAAGCTGCTGTTAAACATATAATCCGCATTTTCCTGATAGGGGAATATGTTCTTCTCTTCGCCTTCACGCACATCGCGCCAGCGCACTATGGTCTCTTCTGCGCTATAGCCCCGATATTGATGGTCACGAATTATGCGGCGCAGCAACCTACAGTCTGTAGTAGGTATCCGGTTATGATTGTCTATGTTTAATTGGTTCAATGCGCTAATGTATATCTTTACCTTTCTATTGGATGGTATCGCCTCGGTTAACATATCGTTCAGACCATGAATACCTTCCATTATCACCACGTTGTCCTTTCCCAGCTTCACATAGTTATTGCTTCTGCGCCGTACTCCCCGGGTAAAGTCATAATGAGGCAGTTCAATTTGCTCGCCGTTTAGCAATTGAGTTAGCTGTAAATTCAAGAACTCCAAGTCCATGGCATAGATGGATTCAAAGTCAAAGTCACCATTATCTTTTCTGGCGGTTTTATCACGATTTATAAAGTAATCATCCATCCCTATAACTATGGGCTTGGCTTTGCTGGCTTGAAGCTGAACGCTAAGCCGCTTGGCAAAGGTGGTTTTTCCTGATGATGAAGGCCCGGCTATCAGAATTAGCTTTACGTCTTTATGGGTTACTATGTCGGCAGCTATCTCTGCTATCTTCTTCTCATGCAATGCTTCTTCTACCAGGATGAACTGCGATATCTCGTAATTATCTATCAGTTTGTTCACATCCAGTATGTTATGCACCCGCAAGATATCCAGCCATTTATCGTGTTCTTGATGTAATGCGAATACCTTCTTTGGCAGTTGAAATGGCTTTACTTTGCCGCTGACATCCGGCTTGGGAAATCTTAGGATAAAGCCCGGAGCATGGAAAACAATGTCGAAGTTCTTTATCATACTGGTTCTGTCTGCCAGCGGACGTATGAATCTGTCGTAATACTTACCGCATCTATATATAAACACAGACTCACGGTAATTGTATTTCAAGTTTTTTACTATGTCTTTCCGCGCCATGGCATTAAAGATATCTATTGCCTCATCGGTCTTCACTTCTATGCGGTCGATGGGCAAGTCTGCCTGAACAATCCGCAGCATTTCTTCCTTCAGCCGTGCGCAATCACTTTCGGTGAAATTATTGGTATTAAACACTTCGCAGAATACGCCATCACCGATAGAATGCTCTATTACCAGTGAATGCTCATTTCCCATCAGGGTATATAGTGCTTTTGCCATTATAAATATCGCCGAGTCTTGATATATTCTATTCCCTTCCATGTGCTCGGAGGTGATGCAGTTTACTAGTGTTTCCCGATCGGGAACGTAATCTTCATTGACATATTCCCGATGGTTTATTTTGTAGGACAGAACAAGGTTACGATCGATGTCTGTGCCTTTTATAATGTTAGCTATTGAGCGGGGCTTTTCCAGCTCGATCAAGCTGTGTTTCACGCCGTCTAATCTGATGTCGATAATCATATTTAATTCCTTGCTTTTATAGAGGATGTCAGAAAATATACCTGTGCCATTTAGTCAAGCGATATGCAGAATGCATTCAGCTCTTTGAAGCACTTTGTTTCAGTTTGTATAATAGTAAAACCTAATAGTAACAGCATAACCGATTAGCAGGAGCATAACCAATGAAAAAGCTTAGCAAGAAGCAACGCATAAAGAGAGAGCTTACCCATTTTGTGGGTATTGTATTCGCCTCCATATTCTTCGCCATAGGGTATTCGTGGTTTTTATTGCCATACAACATGGCACCCGGTGGTGTGGGCGGTTTATCACAGATTATTAATAGCCTCTTTGGCATACCCAACGGTCTATCGATGATAGCCATAAACATCCCGCTTTTTGTTATCAGCTTCATTTTTATCGGCAAGTCATTTGGCAGTAAAAGCCTGTATGGCATGTTGGTTAGTGCGCTCATGACCGACATTTTAAGCCTGCCAATGCTACATAAACTGGGATTCATAGCCGATTTGGCACCATACACGCACTTCGTGAATGGCAGAGTGATATATGCCATGCTTTCTCCCGATGATTTATTCTTAAGTGCAATTGCCGGAAGCGTTATGCTTGGTATTGGCTTGGGGCTTATCTTCCGATTTCGTGGCTCTACAGGCGGAACAGATATACCGGTGGCACTTATCAAACAAAAAGCCAACATCTCGATTGGCATGGGTTACTATATAGTAGAAACTGGTATTATACTACTGGTTGCTTTCATTCTTGGTGATTTGAAACTGCTAATCTGGGGCTATCTGAATCTCTTTATCACCACCAAGATTACTGATCTCGCCAGCGAAGGTCTGCCCTATATAAAAGGGGTTTACATTATATCCGATGAAGTGGACGAAATCCGTGACGAGATATACGAAAGATTAGATAGGGGCGTTACATATCTTAAAGGCATGCGAGGATTTAACCAAAGGGATACCAACGTCCTCTTCTGCGTGTTGAACCGCCGTCAGGTTCCCCAACTTACCGATATCGTAAAGGAAATAGACCCCGATGCATTCATGATTCTTACTGATGTGTATGATGTTCTGGGCTATGGGTTCAAGTCCCGCAAGATTAATCTCAGCGATAGCTAGTGGTTAACGAGTCTAAGTTAGACGTTAGATGTTAAACGTTAGACGATCCCAATGCTGATTCTGGAGTCCCGTGCAGGCACTTGCCATAGTGTCTCAGTATCACCTTTACTGAGCCTGGAGTCGATTTGGCATATCCCATCTATGACTTATTCTCTTGCTTCAGTGCCAAAAGGACTACAGCGACACTCGCACGTAACGGATGTTTCCAAACCACCGACCTGATTTTAACCCATCTACCTTTCTTCCGTAGCATTGGAAACCTCCGTTAGTGCGCCTGTGAGCGTTGTATATCAGACAGGTGAAAGTCCTGTCCAG
>CALLHY010000047.1 GCA_938009275.1 uncultured bacterium | reverse complement strand
ATAGATACACCCCGCTGCTAACAGGCTGATTCTGGCCGTCTCTGCCGTCCCACTGCACCGTGTGCGTTCCCGCTGCCATATCTGAGTATAAGAGCTTGCGCACCAACTGCCCCTTCAGGTTATACACGCCAAGCTCCGTTAATCCACTCACAGGTAATTGGAAGCGAATGCTAGTCTCGGGATTAAAGGGATTGGGATAGTTAGTAGCAGATATACCCCCGCTAAGCTGAGGGGCTACAGGATCGTCATTCGCCACAGGGGGAGCACCAAACTCATAGCAACCCATGTCTATCACATTGTTCCATACGCGCATATTACCCGCCAGGTCATAGGGCAAGAGGCTGAGGGCTGTTATATCCGGTGTTCCCGCATCTATGCAGGGAGAAGCACTCGACAGACTATAGTAAAGTGGATTGTGTATATCATCACCACCCAGGAATAGGGGGTTACCTGTAATATTTGTGGTGGAGTAATTAATCGTGCTCCCAATACCTTGCCAGATATCACTGTAACCATTGCGGATAAGGTTGTTATGCAGCGTTAATGTAGTGGGGATACCTGTTCCATCCATGGGGTTGATAGCAATTTCCACTGAGCGATCATTGTAAAAGATGCTGTTTGAGATGGTCACGTTGCCATTTACCATCAATGCTTCTCCATTGCCCGTGTGCCCGGCAAAGGTGCAATTATAGAAATTCATCTCCGGATAAGCATTTGCTGCCACAAACAAACCCCTTTCGTTACAGCTTATGTTCGAAAACAAGCAGTTGCGAAAAGTAAAGTGTTGTTGGACAGTAGAATTTGGCATACTGCCAAAGCTAAGTGCTTCTGTATCGTCATCTGCCATAGTCAGGTTGGCAAAAATGCAATTCTCAACAATAATGCTTTCTCCCACTGAAACCCATATAAGCGGGTAAGCCCAAGATTGAGAACTGGAATATGATGATAGAGCATTCCTAAAGACACAGTTCCCAATCAAGCCGGTTATATATCCATCAGTACGAAGAAAACCCCAACGACTAGTTGTGATATTCTCTATCACAAGACCATACCAATCACAATTCGTAACATAAGATATGTCTATAACCGCACAATTCCTGGGGCTAAGCTCATGCATGCGAACGTTCTTTAGCATAACATGATCTTCCCTAAAGCCCCACAATGCACAGCTATTATCGGTATTCTGGGTAGTGATAGACATCCCTTCCATGCCAATATGCCTCTGGTCTAAGCTGGCAAATACCTTTAGAGGTTGATTCG
>CALLHY010000046.1 GCA_938009275.1 uncultured bacterium | reverse complement strand
GGCACGAAGAAAACCAACTTATAATACCTTGTTTGAAAAACGGGGGGATGTGAGTTACTACTTTTTTCTTGACATTGAGACAAGCTTTATTTCTCGTTGCTCGCAGATAATTTCAGGAGGATATATGAGATGGAAAGACAAGACTCTAACTGATTTTACTCCAATTCAGATGCATGACGAAGGGACTGCTTGTGGCTCAGATTATGACCAGTTTATCAATATTCTAAACCGGTTTAACCTTATCCAGCAGAAAAACCTGCAAAAAATGGAAGATCTGCGCTTGGAAGCTAACAGTAGCCTGGAAAAATCCCAGGAACTCACTCAAGCTCTGATATTGGAAAGAACCGAGCTCAAGAACAACATGTCAAGATATGAAAAGGCCATTCTGGACATACTGGACACTGTGGACAACATGATGGCAGTTTTGAAGAAAACCGATAACAAAGAAATTGAGGAGTTTCTTCTGCCATTCAACAAAATGCTGTCTATTATCTGTGACACTCTAGGGTGGTCTATCATACCATCGCAGAACATGAAAGCTGATACGAACCTTCATTATGCCTTGCATACTAAACAAGCTACCGACCCATCGCAGAAAGATATGATCGCAGGTATTATCAGGTCTGGATATAGGTGCGGTGATCGCGTGATACGCAGGGCGGAAATAATAGTATACATATAACTTATAAGGAGATCAATATGGCATTTATTGGCATCGACTTGGGTACTACTACGTCTGAAGCGTCTGTTTACAAAAACGGCAAGGTCGAAATGATCAAGAATGAGTACTCCGAAGATATCACACCATCCTTTGTATCATTGGACAGCTCGCTTACCCTGCAATTTGGAAGACCCGCCAAACAAGCTTACAGGGATGTTGCCAAGGAATTCAAACGCCGTATGGGAACGAGTGAGACGACCCGCCTGGGTAACCATGAATACAACGCCATTGAGTTATCATCGTTACTGCTGAAATACATCAAGAAGTACGCTGAAAATTTCCTAGGTGAAACCGTGGACCGCGCAGTGATCACGATCCCAGCCAACTTCACTGAGAGCCAGAGAAACGCAACTTTGCGAGCGGGAGAACTGGCAGGCTTGAAGGTGGAGAGGATCATTCACGAACCCACAGCCGCTGCACTGGCATTTTCCGAAACCCACAAAGACCTTGAGGGAAAGGTGCTGGTTTATGATCTGGGAGGCGGTACATTTGACATCACTATCCTAGACTACTCGCGACAAGTGGTGGATGTAATTGTATCTGAGGGGGATACACATTTGGGCGGCATTGATTTTGACATAGCGCTCTACAACCATGTTCTTAGCCGCGCGAAAAGCGAAGATGGAGTAACTCTGGACACAGGCGAAGTAAGTGAGGATAATCTTAAAAGGAAAAGGCGGTTGGAGCTGGAAATGGAAACTGCTAAGATCAACCTGTCCTTCCAGCCTCACATGGAAATAAACATCCCATACTTAGCTGTTCTTAACGGAGCGACATATTCATTGGACAAAACAGTGCAAAGGCATTCTTTTGAAGAACTGATCTCCACCCAAATCGACAAGTCATTCCAATGTGTGGAAAAGGCTTTGTCCATGGCCAAGTTGACTGTAACTGATATCGATTATGTGCTGCTCGTGGGTGGATCATCCAGAATACCCCTTGTAAGAGAGAAAGTATCTGCTATGTTCGGCCAAAAAAAGGTACTATATAATATCGACCCGGATCGTGCAGTTGCCATAGGTGCAGGTATCCAGGCAGCCATCATCGACGGAGTGCACACAGACAATACCATAATTATGGATGTTGTGCCCCACTCCATTGGCACTGACGTTGTTGCTTCGATAGACGGAAATATGATCAAAGGTCTTTTTTCCGAGATCATACCAGCCAATTCCCCGATGCAACGTGAATTTAGCGATAGGTTCTATACCGTGGTGGATGATCAACAACAGATAGAAGTGAATGTTTTCCAGAAAGCCAGCATGAATAATAGCATGTTCGTGCATGAGATGGAGCAGCTGGTTCCAGATAATCCAGACGAATGTCTGTTATCTGGCATTCCTCCTGCCCCTGCCGGAGAGCAGTCTGTAACTATAACATTCAGTTATAACCTGAATGGGACTGTGGATGTAAAAGCAAAATTAGATTCCACTGGCAAAGACATCCGTTTTTCCGCCAAGCGTTCATACAGATCGGATACTAACGCCAATCTGGTTACTCAAACATGGGAAAACTCCGAAATGGCGAGACAGGTCCAAATCGTACAGGAACTTGTAAACAAGCGTTTACAGGATATCGCTCCCGAACAACAGTTGGTTCTGATGGGCAAACTCAAATTGATGCAGGAGGCTGCCGTCAGAAACGACAGCGCCGCGGTCAACAGGCTTGATGACGAGATAAACACATATCTATTTGATATCAGCTGATAATATATGCCCTTCAATCGTTTGGAGTTCATAGCGGTTTTGCACCAGTTGCTGCAGAGCCGGCGTTATCAGGAAGGGCTGCTGTTTTGTGAGAAAGCCATGCAGCAGTCCATGGACGAAGCAGTTTTGGTGGAGTACGTGCGCTTACTACTAGCACAGAAATACTATGACAGGGCCTATGAAGCACTGTCAACCCATACCGCTTCGCCCTATCAATCCATAAATGTGCTCGGCCTTTATGAAGAGTATTATTCTCATACCGGAAACATAACCGAACTGAACCTGCTGCATGAAAACGTAACCAGGCAGGATTTTGCCAATCCAATAAAGCATTACCAAGAGCATGGTTACTGCGAGCCTTGTATAGATAGGCTGATGCAGCAATTTGCCGTAGAATTAAGGTATTGGTCGCAGCGTCAGGATCTCCTGTCCCCATTGCTGAGAAAATCATACAATCTGCTGAAACAAGGCTTGATCGAGGAATGCAACCATATATTGAAAAAGGTAATAGCGGATGCCCCCCACAACGTGCTCAGTAGATATTTAATCGCAGAGCGATACCTACTGACCGGCAAGCTGGACAAGGCGGAGACAGCGTTCAATTCCTTGCTAGCGGAATATCCCAACCTAGCTGTTATCCATGATCGCTTGGGAGACATATCTTCCCGGCAGTCCAAGTATGAAGAAGCTGTCCGCCATTATCAATATAGTTTGAACTATGATAATGGCTCGGTGCAGACATGGCTGGAACTAGTGGAATGTTATGGTAAGATAGGAAAGCACTCGCAGGCCGCGGCATGCGTTCAAAGGCTTAAACAGAGCGGTAAACTGGATACTTGTAGTATCTCTGCTCTGGAGAATTCTTTGGATAACCCGACCGATTGCCCCACTGTAAAGAAAGTATTTGCCCTTGTGGTGCATGACGGTGGTGGAAGCCTTATGCCGGTGGAGTTTGTGCGAACAGACACTCCGGGATGCCAAGTGACTGGAAATGTAAGCATGGTACTATATGATTCCGTGCAAGTGGCTTTTAACTGCATAAAAAACATGGTTGTTGGTAGATTATCCTCCCAGCATGGCATATTAGTAAACATCCCCCAGAGCACAAGTTTCAAGGATGGTCCATCAGCCGGTATTGCTTTCGGTCTGGGGATCATGGCAGTAATGAGAGATCTGGATATTCCCGGAAAAGCTGCATTCACAGGCGAGATTGGTCTGAAAGGAGAGATATATCCTGTGGGCGGGATCACTAATAAGATACTGGCAGCATGGTATAGCAACGTAAAACAAGTGTGGCTTCCCGCTGCGAACTATCCTGATACAAGAGCATTGCCAGATGATGTGAGACGTCATATGAAACTCGTCTTTGTTAAATCCTTTAGCATGGTGGTAAACGATATATGGAAATAGTATCCATACGCTGTCCGTTCTGTACTAAGATCACAGAACTCTCCTATACATGCCAGGCATGTGAAAGAGACCTTCGCATTGTGATTGCCACAAAAGACATGGCATTGTCACATTACAACCAAGCACTGATGATGATTCAAAAGGAGGATTGGGAAGCTGCTTGGCAAGATGCAACGCAAGCGATCAACATTTTCCCATTTCACCCAGAAATAGTTACACTGGCTTGGAGGTTATCCCGCGAGCTTGGCTACTTCAACGATGCCCAGAGTATACTGGAGTCCTATAAGCAAGAAACCGACCCTACTGAGTATCAGAACGCGCTTGACCTTCTATGCAAAGAAATACAACTATACAACTTGTTATTGGAGGACGCAGACGCACGGTTAGACAACATTTCAGACCTGATGGTGCATAGCCGAATGAGGGAACTGCACGGTCTATCAGCAACCCATCCAGACCTTCCATTCAGTTCCGATTCTAGCACACCCACTCGAAAATGGTACTGGATAGCAGTTGGTGTAGTTATCTCCTTGGGGCTATTAAACGTTTGGCAAATGACCAAAACCGGGCTTCAGAACCATCCAGTGATGAGTACAACTGGGCAAACTAAGACTCAGACTCTCACCCTGGAAACTGAACATCCCATGGAAGACTCTTTGAGAGAAGAGAGTCTACAGGCTTTTATAGAGTCAATGCCCACCCGGGTGCAGCAAATGATTTTGCGTGAAATGTGGAACCAAGGAGATTATGTGCAACTGGACAAGATCGACAGCCAAAGCTGGTTTACGCGCGCAGCCAGATTTATGTTGATTTACAAAGCTGCCACACTTCCTGCCGTTGATCCCGCTAAAGCCAACCGATCGATAGCATCCCTAGATGAGTGGACCTTAAACAACGCAGACTTCCCATCTTTCTACGGTGACGCGTGTATCACACTGATCAATATCTACTCAAGCCCCAACCATCTGGACATTGCCAAGCAGAAAGCAGTGGCTGAAAGGCTCCTGAATTGGGTGAATAGTATGCCTGCCAAGCGAGAATACCGGCAATATCTAAATTCTAAAGTTATGGAGATTCTTCATGGATGAAATAACCAGCTCGGATTACTATGTTCGTTTGGGTATCACTCCCAAAGCTTCTCAGGAAGAGATTAAGGCAGCTTTCTTTTCGATGGTCCGCGAATACCCACCCCAGAAATCTCCGGATGAATACAAGCTGATTCGTGAAGCTTATGACATTCTCAAGAATCCAGTCACTCGGGAAGATTTTGACAGCCGTCTTCGATATGGACCAGAAATAGAAACCATCAATAATCAACTTGATAAGGCAATCGAGGATGAAAACTGGTCCCAAGCAGAAGCATCTCTAAAGAAACTGATAAATTTTCAACCAAAAAGCTCACTGTTGCGAAAAAGACTAGGACAAGTATACCTTAATAGGGAGAAGTACGATTTTGCCTTAAAATCCTTTATAACAGCAGCTAATATTGATCCCGATGATTCCTCCAATCTGGTGGATATTGCCTATACATACAGGGAAATGAAGAGCTATTCTGAAGCGGAAAAGTATTACAGGCTGGCCGCCGACCTGGATGAATCTAACATTGAGGCCATCAGAGGCTTGGCTTTTATGTACTGGTTTCAGGCAGACAGAAAAAAGGAAGCCATTAAAGAACTTGAACAAGCTATCGACCGCGATGGCAAGCTTGACTTTCAAGATTTCTTTTATATACTCGACCTCCTGAGAATGCATTTATTTGGTAACGAGCTTGTTCAGATGCAGAAGAGGTTGAACCAGATGAGCGCAGTAATCAACCGAGACGATGACAAAAAAATGGTGATATCGTCCATTCTGGGACTAATCGATCTGGCGGTCAGATTTCATCATTTTAAAGAAAGCGCGGTTCTCTACAAATTTTTAAGTAAATTGGACGATGATATGGACTGGCCAATAAATGCCATGATCGTGTCCCAAACTCAGGATTTTTTTGACCGTAATGATTGCAATGAACTGGTTCGTTTAGTAACCCTGCTGCTCACTATGTATTACTTTGGAAGCATTTCAGAAGAAGATAAGGAAAATTTGGACAAGTTTCAAGAACTGTTATTCTCACAAATAGATTTGTCCTCTCTAAATGCCGAGATACAGCAAGCAATTATGGTAATGAAACGCGAATACAATTATCTGTATGCGATCAACCCCAAAAAGTGGGATACTCTACTGGAATGGAGTCCACATAAATACAGAGCAAAATGTCCGCATTGCGATGGCTTTATGAACGCTCCCATGAGAGATTATGGCCAGTACAACTGCCCAAATTGCAGCAAGGGGATCAATTATACCATAGGTGGATATTCCAAGGTAGCCACCGGGGGATGCATTGTTCCCATTCTGTTGCTACTCCTCACAATAATGGCTGCCGCATACGCTGGATGCGGGATATTGCTTTGAACTCATATCATTATAATGATACTTTTAGCTGGATAGCGCACATATTAATGATGTAGTCATAATTATGATTGGCATAGAGTTATGAAATTCCTGCTATAGCAAATAGTCACACTATTCTAAACTTGAACAGCTGGGGATGCACTGAAGATTCTATATAGTGGATTAGCTTTTCAGACAGCCCAATGAAGTGTACTTGATATGAAGAAACCGAAAAAGAAAGTACGACCTTGGGTGGTTCATATGAATTTACCCAGCACTTGAGCGGTAAGATTGAGGGCAAAGTTGCCATTACGGCTATCGAGGGCAGAAAGAGAATGTTAGAGTTTGCATCGGAGTTTTCTCTACATCCGAGTCTGACCAGTCAATGGTTGAGCCAATTGTTAGCGAGATATGAATAATTTTTTGCAACAAGCGAAGAAGAGATAAAGAAGATAAATTTCAACTTATTGTTGAGTGTTACAAGTAAAATGGCCAGCTTAAGTAGAGTTAACCCAGCGGGAAAAATATATGGAATCATCGAAAAGGGCTTAATTGCAGCTTATTGAATTGGCGTAAGAGATTATCGGTGTTGTTCGACAGTGTGAGTTACTGAGGATATCTCAGTCTTCCTACTATTACAAACTCTGGTTAAATGAGTTTGATTTAGGTTAATACTATAGATTGATGAGATTTATACTTGGAGGACATTTCTCGGCTTTCGTCGGATCATGATGGAACTGATGCGGTCTGATTTGTCGGTTGGCAGAAGGAAAGAGCAAACACAGATGGGCAACAAAAACCCGTCGATTGCATTATCTGCCGGCTATCTTTCTCAATACTTCTTTTTCAAACCAGATTCATTACGTACATTTTCCAAGTATGCCATGTTGTATCAAAGATGCCCAATGAAAGGAACCCATCACTTGTGTTGCGTGATACCCATTGAAGTTGATGGCCGTCATACCGATTGATGCCGGTGCCTCAAGGTAAATATAGACCAGTTGCCTGCTCTTGCCAAAGTAATTGACAATATCTCTGATGGATCGGTAACGCTTGACTCTTTGAATGTATAGGATTTCTTCAACTACCCTAGTGCTGTTGTTCCACTTGCCTTTTTACTTGAATCCAACCTGCAACGATAGCGTTTACTGCATACATAGGGCTCGTTTTTTAGTTGAGATGCACTTTATTTCTTGGTTGGAAAGCAGCGTTCTGATGGACCGTGATACGGTTCTGGCCTCGATTCCGGTAAGCTCTGTTATCGTTTCTGTGCTGAACGGCTTTCTGTACTGATGGACGAAGTTTCGGATAACATCCATGTTTGTCATGGTTCCGTCTCCACCAACGCATTATCCAGCGTGAAGCCTGGGTTTTGCTTGATCCTGCCTTCCATGATGTACATCAGTTTGATGGCTTTTCTGAGGTTACCATTGCAGTTGAAATGGATAGTAT
>CALLHY010000045.1 GCA_938009275.1 uncultured bacterium | reverse complement strand
TGATGAAGTAAGTTAACTTAAAGCAAGTTAACCCACAAAATAAAGCCCCGAACATCAGTTCGGGGCTTTTTATATGTTCGACATGCAAATTGCTAGAATTGAAAAAAACTGTTGACAGATTTGCCAACATGGTGTTATTATTATTTTTGTACTGATTGACTATCGGTTGGGATTAATTATTGGCTTATGGAAGCGATTTCATAGACCTGCGATAATGTCTAATAATCGTTGTCTTGTGCGATATGGATGAGAACCAAACTGGTATTGCACATATCTATGATGATTTGGCAAAGTGTTTTGAACTCTATCATTTGGCTGAGATGGATGTGAAACAGAATAAACCGTAAAGACTAATCCAATGTAATGAGGGAAGTATGAGATTACCAGTTTTAACATTACTGGTATGCGTGGTAGCTACTTTGCTATTAGCAGAAGTAGGCGAATTCAACACCTTGGAACGCGGGTATATTGCAGGCAAAATGGCAGTTTATGCCTCGGGAGACACCATTATGTATGCTGCTCGCAACTCAACACTACAGATTGTGCTCTATCGTAGCACCAACCAAGGTGTAGACTGGGTGGCTAACAACAGCATCTTTAACGTGTTTTTTGGAAGTAATGTTACCCCAACTCTTTCGGTGAATAATCAGGACTGCATAATAACGGCTGGGAAATACTACTCGGTGTCACAGGATGGGGGAGTTACCTGGCAAGAGCCAGAAACTTGGGACGGCTCATTCGATAGTAGCCCCTATATGGAAAAGAATGGCACCGATATAAACCTCTTCAACATCATCATGCCATATCCAGAAAACTCGCAATCTGATTTCGTGATACCAGGAACAAACGAATTTGCTGCTCCACAAATGTTTATGAACACACATGAAAGCATGAACGAAACAAGAGTTACTTTTACCGGAAATGATACATTTAACGGACCAGTACGTATTAATGGCGACATCCACATTCAGGCAGGGAGTATGACAGACCCCGAGGCATTGCCCAGATTCTTAGCCCCCGTTGTAGTGAGCGGAGTAGTTGATTGCCCTGACACATATCCCATGGGACAAATCTTCCAGGGTGGATTATTAACCAAAGCTCCGAGACTGGAGTTGCCGAATGCAAGCTTGGTACGCCAGAATGCTCAATTGGTTGGTGCATCAGATTATAACCCCGACCACATTGTTATGGTAACAGTTAGCGGGAATACATACACAGCCCTGCTTGGCATCATTCAGCCTCCCCGTGTGGCTAGCCTAAATGTTTGGAGCGATTACCCTAACCATCCTTTCGTCATCGATTCGCCGAGCACCTATACTAACGTCTTTTCAGTTCGGGATACATTATGGACTGCTCTACCAAGCGGAACAACCGATTATGGCACTTTTTTTGTGAATAGTAAGCTATGGATTAGAGGGCAATTCAGTGGACACCAAACCTGGTGTGCTGCCGATACCGTTATGATTATTGGCGATATTACCTTAACAAATACTACCCCGGGACTATCGCCCTATCCCGATAACATGGTAGACTCTGTAAACCTGGTATCGGAAAAAAGCATCTTGCTTAAATACGGATATCGCGATCCCATTACAAGCCATCGGGTACACCCACTGTGCAGGGATGCACAGCACCCCATTCATATCTATGCTTCTCTATACGCTTTGGGTGATGGCAATGGAGATAGCCGCAGCGATGGGATGTTCACCTTTGAATACCAGCATCCCCATGGTTCTATAGAGCCCCAGGAAATCATTTTATCCAATGGCGAAACCGTCTATTTGGACATGATTGATTTGCATCGCAACCGCTTTCCGCAAAGTGCTGATGCCCCCTGGCCACCAAATTTGGACTACCCGTGGTACAATCCGCTCTATCCTGAGCAAGCACCATATCTGGAACGCGGAAAACTGAATATCTGGGGATCCATAGTACAAAGGCGTTTTGGATATATGCGCAGGTCACATTATGATAATGAGCACCCTTCAAACGGAATATGGAACCCTCAAATAGACTATTGTGGGTCATCATCAGAACCTTATTCGAATACACAGACCATCGCATTAACTCCCACCACTGTTGTTCAGCTAACAACCAGAAACTACCCCGGAACTAGCGGACAGGGAATAGGATATAGGAAAAGCCACTCCGCAGATCTCCGCAACACTCTTAGCCATGCATCCAACAATGGTGATAACGGGCTTTGGGGATTTGGATTGATGCTGGATAGTAAGCACGCAACCTCGCCTAATACTGACTTTGAGCACAGGTTTTTCAAACCCCAATTTAAGCTTACTAACGGAAAGAGCTTTACCCGCAAGGGAAATAATGCCCTTTATAGCGTAAATGATATCTTGATTAGCGAAGCAGGTGGTGTTATCAACGATCTCTCTGATGCTACGCTGAGTGATGGTACTATAGTTTCCACTGCAATAAAGAACGGTAATGAGCCGGTAGTATATCAGTTATTGGAGAACTCAGAAGAACAAAACATGGTGCTAAAGTATCTCTCCAGCACAGATGGCACAGTGCAAGAGCAATCATTGATTCCGGTCAGCACCAAAATGAACGACATTGTGGTACTCGGAAATAATCGCGCAATAATGGCAAAATATGAGCTAAGCGGTCAGATAACCCTATGGGATTTACATCAAAATCTACAACCGACCCTACTGGAAACCGTGGTATTGCCTGAGCCAATCACCTTAACTCCGCGAGATCGTCTATACTTAGTTGCTTCTGGTGATAACTCGGTTGACTTGTTCGTTACCAGCCATTTGCCTCCCCTACCGAGTGGGAACCCTTCTCCCAGCGTGATCAGTCATGTCCGAGCATCATTCCCGGTTATCAACACGGATCCTATAGCTCCGTCTGTCCTGGAATCAAGCCTCTCTGTCTATCCAAATCCTATGCACAGCGATCTTAGTTTAAGTGTGAAGCTGTCAGGTAACCACCCTCATCAGGTTGATATATTCAATTTAAGAGGGCAAAAGGTTAAAAGTCTCTCCGGAGCAACAAAAAACACGGATGGTGGCTTCAGCTATCATTGGGATGGAACAGATGAACATGGCAGAGTTTCTGCAAGCGGAATTTATCTCGTTAAACTTAGCGTTGATAATAAGAGAGTATTAATCAAGAAGATTTGCCGTTATTAATTCCAACATTATTAAAACAAACCCACGTTTTTTCAGGTGATGTCTCATCAGCCCTTGGAAACAACGTGGGGGGGGTTATATATGCACTATTAAGCTGGCAGTTATGGATGCCTAACAAGCCCGCTATCAATCAGTAATCCATTATTAGAATAGTCCGCTGATATTGCCATCAGACTCCACATCAATCACCTCAGCGGATGGATGCTTGGGCAGCCCCGGCATACGCATTATCTCGCCGGTTATGGGTATCAGGAATCCTGCTCCACTGGCTATAAGTATCTCTCGCACGGTTACCAGAAAGTCTTTCGGTCGCCCAATCAAGTCTGGATTGTCGGATAAGGACTTCTGGGTTTTGGCAATACAGATGGGCAGTTTATCGAAGCCATACTTCTTAATCTTCTTTAGATCAGCCTTCGCATCGGCAGTATAATCCACTTTCTGCGCACCGTATATCTCCGAGGCTACAGTGAATATCTTATCCTCCACCGGGCTTTTCCAGTCGTACAAACCACGGTAGTTGCACATATCTTTATCTACCATATCTATCACCTTTTGGGCAAGCTCCAGTCCCCCTGCACCGCCTTGGCTGTGATACTCCACAATGCTGGCTTCAAAGCCGCTGGCTTGCACGAAGTCCGTAACAATCTTCAGCTCTTCTTCTGTATCGGAGGGGAAACGATTTATGGCTACTATGCTCTTCATGCCAAACTTGTTTATGTTCTCCAGATGCTTAGCCAGATTAACCAAGCCATCGGTTACCGCCTGTGGGTTGGGAGTATTAATGTCTTTAAGCTTCGCCCCGCCATGCACTTTTATAGCCCGCACTGTGGCAACCAATACTACCGCATCCGTGCAAAAACCACCGTATTTACATACCAGATCAAAGAACTTCTCTGCTCCTAAATCGAAGCCAAAGCCCGCTTCTGTAACCACATAGTCACTCATCCGCAGAGCCATCTTAGTAGCCAGTATGCTATTTGCCCCCTGGGCTATATTGGCAAAAGGCCCACCATGCACCAAGGCCGGAGTATTCTCCGTGGTCTGCACCAGGTTTGGCTTCAATGCGTCCTTAAGCAGGGCTGCAATGGCACCTTCAAAGCCAAGCTGATGCACCTGCACCGGCTCGCCATCGTAGGTAAAACCAACCGTGATATTGCCAATGCGCTCCTTCAGCTCATCCATGTTGTTCGATAAACACAGGATTGCCATAATCTCACTGGCGGGTGTTATATCGAAACCGTCTTCCCGCGGAAAACCTTGTTTGCTGCCACCCAAGCCAATCACAATATGCCTAAGCATCCTGTCGTTCACATCCACCACCCGTTTCCAGGTGACCCTGCGTGGATCGATATTCAGCTCATTATCGTAGTAAATATGATTATCCAGAAGGGCAGCAAGCGTGTTATTCGCAGCCGTCACAGCATGAAAATCACCTGTGAAATGCAGGTTTATGTCTTCCATCGGCAACACCTGCGAATAGCCACCTCCCGCAGCTCCGCCCTTTATGCCAAACACCGGCCCAAGCGATGGCTCACGAATCGCCACAATGCTCTTTTTGTTCAGGCGGTTAAGGGCCTGAGACAGCCCTATGGACACTGTGGTCTTGCCCTCTCCCGCCGGTGTAGGCGTAATGGCCGAAACCAATATCAGCTTACCATGCGGGTTGTTATTCAAGCGGTTCATGGTGCTGTATCTAATCTTGGCTTTATACTCGCCATAATGATCCAGCTCACCGGGTTCCAAGCCTATTTGAGACGCAATCTCGTCTATATGGAGCATCTTGGTATTTTTTGCAATATCGGCATCGTTCAGCATATTTCCTCCTGGATGTAATGCATATTGATTTCTAACTATCTAATATAAAGCTAAGGAAAATAAGTGCGTTGGCAAGGAGGGATTGTGTTCATTGCAGATCAGTGGCAGTTACGTACAAGAAATAGTGTTGACATAAATCTTTACCTAATATCTCTTGAAAATAGAACAAACAAAGAGGTTGTACTATGAATAAAGCTCTTATGGTCCTCGCTGGATTGCTATTTTCTATCTGCACTATAAATGCCTTATCCAACTTAGGTTTAGTAAGCAATGGTTTCGAACCTTCTGCGACAAACCTGGCTATGGGTGGAAACCCTGTAGGCGCGGTTAACTATTGGCACAATGACCCGCTTAATGCTTATGACAATCCTGCTTTCCCCGCTTTACATAAAGGTATCAGTTATTCCAACACCAAGTATGTTTACATGAAGCTAAATGCCGATCCTGCCGAAGACCTGATGTACAAAAGCTCAATGATAAGTGCTTCTTTCTATGGCATTGGATTGCTGTTCCCTACGAATTTATCCAACTCTGGTAAAGCCAGTACTCATATCGACTATGGTGAGCAGCAATTTACAGATGGTTCGTTTGAGGCGCAAATAGTTAATCAATATGACCAATCCGACTCATATGGCTTTTCTATCAACCTGCCTGAAGTGTATAGACAGCTTAACCCAAATGCGGGTAGTATTGCCGATATGGTAGATTTGTCTATTGGCTTCAGCCATCAACTACATGAGAGTAATATACTGAATCGAAGAATAGAAGCCAACAGCACCAATTGGGGTTATCTACTAAAGTTAAAGCATTCATACCGTCCCGATCTTAAGCTTGAAGCCGCGCTTGGAGGCTCGAACTTTAATGCCCTGAAAGATGAGATAGATTTCGAACTTGGGACAGCCCCTGTTCGCATATACCAGCGGTCAAATATAGGAGTTGCATTCTCTGTTATAAAAGCAAATCCTCATTATTCCATTGACAACAGCATAAAATCAAGCTTTGCAAACCTATTCAGTGCCCGCATCCTTACCGGAAGGATTAGAGAGTATGCCCGTCCCTTATTCATAACCGGCATGGGGGGCGAACTGGGTTTGTTTGACACCGCTTTCCTGCGTGTGGGCTACCACAATGATGAAGAAGGCAAGATAAAGGGAATGACCTACGGAATAGGCATCAATGCTCATTACCGCGATTTAGTATCGATTACTTATAACTACTCTTTCTTCCCCGGTGGTATTACGAAGGAAGATAAAGAGATTACAAACTATGGACTTAGCGTAAACGTTATGCAGATTATAAGCCATTTACTTCATGACCAATGATAACATTTTACCCATCTGGAGGATAGAATTCATGAAGAACGTATCACCAATATGCCTGTTTGCCATAATACTTTGTATAGGCTTGCTTATTGCCAGTTGCTCCCTTTCCACAGCACCGGAGCCTGTGGGAGTTAATGCTCAGGATGCGCCGGACGATAATGCTTTATGGCTGGGGGAAGCATCAGCAAATCCCATGCCCATGGGCGGAACAACCTGTTTCAGCTATAGGATTAGTAATGGAACTGATACACGCATAGAGATAATCAATGCATTAGAGCAAGAAGTTTGGAGTAAAACTGTTTCTCAATCTGGAACGATAACTTGGGACGGTAAAGACAAATATGGCAGACCCTGTACCACTGGCATATACTTCTATCAGCTTGTTACCCCCAGTCGAAGGATACTGAGAAAGCTACATATTGTCACCTAAGCAATACAATACCAAGCTAGAATCCCTAAGCTCTTTTATTGGCGATTGCCCGGTTCTTGCTGACGATTAGCGTAAGTTACAATGCTTTATCGATAGCTACTTTTCAGATCCAACCTATAGCCCAGAGATACGTTTATCTGGCTTGTTCTGGTATCGGTTCTGCTTTTTTCTACAAATATGTTATTTTCTAACACTTGGTAAATAGACTCAAAACTGTTCACTCTATACAGGCATTGAAGTGAAAACTTACCACGATTCAAGCCAACTCCAAAACCATAGAATAAACCGCCTTTAGCGCTTAAGTACTCGTATGGATTGTCATTTTTAAATTTCACATCCACAACGCTATATCCCAACTGACCAATTAGTTCTGGCGACACCTTTTCCACGGTCTCAAATCTGTAGCTTAGAATACCGTAGATAGGTAGAAATCCCTGGTATTCCATATCGCTTGTCCATTGATGGGGAGTAACCACCTCCCTGTTAAACTGGTAATCAATACCAAAGCCATAGTTTAGCTTTCCCTTCCCCAGCTCAAGCTGAACGGATGCTGTGGGAGCAGTCTCGTTTTTATACCCCAAGAACATCGGATATTCATAGGAATACATCTCACCCGCCATATCCAGCCCAACCGCAAAGCGCAGGGTTTTACCACTCAGACCACCGATAACCGCTAAAAGCAGTAGCAGAGCAATAATTTCTCTTTTCATATTGATACCTCTCTAAGTTATAATGCCATGATTTCAACTTTACTGAGTAGATCATACTTGTCAACTTTGTTCTTATACGTGTGCAACATAACTTGTTTGCCACCTTTTATCCATTGACAATAACCTGCCACTACGCTCATGTGACACAAAGCTGCTGCGCTGATTTAAACGCTATGGAGTGCCCATGCCAGAACTACTGAACATAGACATAAACCGCCTATACTACGGAAGCAAGACTCTGCTGGAAAACGCCAGGCTTAAGGTAAACTCCGGTGAGCGCATCCTGATAGTTGGCGCAACAGGCACCGGGAAAAGCAGTTTGCTAAACACACTAAACCTCATGAATCAAAGCTATGATGGCAGTATCTTTTTTCACGGCAAAAAGCTGCAAGATTACCGCCCCGAACACTTGCGCAGCAGAATCTGCATGGTGATGCAAGAACCATATCTGGAAGGCAACACTGTGCAGGAAGCTTTGGACGCCCCACTGCAATACCACAGCATCAAACAACGCCAACTGCCTAACCGTAAAGAGGACATAGCACAGCTAATGCAGGCCTTCCAGCTCCCTATTTCCTACCTGCAACAAAGCCCGGAAAAGCTTTCCGGTGGCGAAAAACAGCGCATAGCCCTCATCCGCGCCTTGCAGCTTAAGCCCGAAGTGTTGCTTTTAGACGAGATCAGTTCCGCGCTCGACCAAAGCACCTCCGGCATCATATCCGACTGTATTTTTAACAACTACCAGGGCACGGTTATCGCCATCTCGCACGACCCATTGTGGCAAGACCGCTGGCAGCGCATCTGGAAGCTGGAGCAAGGCAGAATAAGCAGCAGCGTAAAAGGAGCTTAAACCCATGGACATCAGCTACATATCTCTGCTTTTCGCCGCCCTCTTGCTGCTTTACCCGCTCCTCATCTTCAGCCACCTGAAACTGAAGCTAAGTAAACAGCTTTTCTCCGCCTTCGCCAGAATGGTAATTCAGCTCGCTATAATTGGGCTGTGGCTGCAATTTGTGTTCAAACAGATGAATCTCTGGCTAACCCTTTTCTGGATGCTGGTAATGATTGCAAATGCGGTATTTACTCTTAAAGGCCGCCTTAAGTTTCAGCCCCGCATTCTCTTGCCCATCCTCATTTATTCTCTAAGTGCCACCAGCATCATCATCATGCCCTGGCTGCTGATCCTGGTAATAAAGCCCCAACCCGTCTTTTCCCCCATCTACGCCATCCCGGTTTACGGCATGGTGCTCGGCAACAGCATGAATAGCTGTGCCCTTGCCCTCGAACGCTTCGAAAGCGGACTTAGCGACAACTGGAAAGCATATTACACAAGGCTTAGCCTTGGTGCCAGCCTCTGGGAAGCTGCGCTGCCGCCTTTCAAAAAAGCCATGCAAACCTCGCTGATGCCACAGCTTTTAACCATCGCCTCCATTGGCGTGGTTAGCCTGCCCGGCATGATGACAGGGCAAATCCTGGGCGGCGCATCTCCATTAGTTGCAATTAAATACCAGATGATGATCATGATCTCTATCTTCAGCGGAGTTACCCTCACCGATTACCTGGCAATCCGGCTGTACTTAGCTAAACGTTTTGATATGTTCCACTTACCCATCGCCTGATGCCGGGACCCTGATTCCACATGCTAAACCTCTTTGTAAGCGTATGTTGCTCTGTGCTGATCGCAAACCTGCTAATGGTGGTGGGCAGAAAGGGCAAACTGAGCATGTTACCCATCTTTTTGGGCAACTACTTTGTCGCAAGTATTAGCAGTTATTACAGCTTACGTGGCAGCATAAGCGCGCTGCCGGTCTTTGATATCAGCTTTGGGATATTCACGGGAGCGCTGTTTCTGCTAAACTTCTGGGTGTACCAGAAATGCATTGTGGTAAATGGCTTATCGCTATCAGTGGGCATAATGCGCATCGCCATGATCGTGCCTATCCTCCTGGCACTCATCATCTTCGGCGAGAGACTGAATATCTACAACTTCCTCGGCATCGTTATTGGCCTGGCAGCTTTCGGCATAAAGACCGATACTAAAAACCTGCATAACCTCTTGTGGATATTAGGTTTATTCATCATCTCCGGCTTCACCGACGCCAGCTTGAAATTATATAAAGAACTCGGCTCCGCCCAAGAGCCACTATTTGTGTATCTCATTTTCTCTTCGGCTTTTATCTACACTCTTGCCGCCATCATCATCGGCAAAACCCGCGTTAGCCTCGCCGCCATCCTGTTCGGCTTTGCCCTGGGCATACCAAACCGCCTATCCACCGTATTCTTCCTGCGCGGACTGGACAGCGTGCCCGCTGCCATTGCCTATCCCAGCGTGGCTGTTTCCATTGTGCTGCTCAGCATTCTCAGCGATATCCTGTTTTGGAAAAAGCAAGCCACCCGCCATGACCTGCTACTCTGGAGCCTGCTAATCCTTAGCTTAATCCTCTTAAATTTTTAAGCTTACGCCACTGTTTTGCAGAAGAGACGTAGCACCAACCTACCAGACCGCTGCCATCAAAACAACTTATCCAACCTGCCATAATCCTGCACCACAGCCAGCAGCCCTGCTTCCACCGCCCGCTTCACGCTAATGCAGGGCAGATCAAGGCTGTAAATCTCTGCCTTGGTTAAGGTGCTGAGGTCCAGCTCCGGCATCTTTTTCGCCATGGCATACATCAGGTGCAGATAGCAATTGCTCCAGTTCCAGATATTAGCCTGAGGCGCAAGCCTCAGGAATGGGCGACACACCCAACAAAACCCTATCGGGTAATTATGGAGTCCCTTGTGGACGGCAGATATTAGCCTCAGGCTAATATCTGCCGTCCACAAGGGACTTATACATTTGTTTTATGTCAGTTTGATGTAGGATCAACCCAATATGCCAAGATTTCCCTTTACTAAAACATAGCGGTTTAAATAATGACAATGGCGATGAATAGATAATATCAAGATAAGATAAAAGGAAGTATGAACATGGCTAACCAGAAAGCTCTGGACAGGCTGAAGGCAAAACGTGCCGCTGCCCTTTTGGGTGGAGGAGAAAAGCGTATTGCCGAGCAACATGAGAAAGGCAAGCTAACTGCAAGAGAACGTATTGCATTACTTGTTGATCCTGATAGTTTTGAAGAGTTTGATATGTTCGTAACCCATCAATGCACAAACTTCGGCATGGAGAATTATATCCATCCCGGAGATGGTGTGGTAACGGGTTGCGCTACTATCAACGAGCGTGTAGTGTATATCTTTGCACAGGATTTCACGGTGTTTGGTGGCTCGTTATCCAAAACCTATGCCGAAAAGATATGCAAGATTATGGACATGGCACTAAAGAATGGCTGCCCACTGATTGGGCTAAATGACTCCGGCGGTGCACGCATCCAGGAGGGGGTTGACGCCCTGGCGGGATATGCGGAAATCTTCTGGCGTAATGTGATGTCCAGCGGGGTTATCCCCCAGATATCCGCCATCCTGGGGCCATGTGCCGGTGGCGCTGTGTATTCTCCTGCCATTACCGACTTTGTGATAATGGAAAAGAATAACAGCTATATGTTCGTAACCGGGCCAAAGGTGGTTAAAACCGTGCTGAATGAAACTGTGTCCATCGAAGACCTCGGCGGAGCTGGTATTCATGCCAGCAAGAGCGGTGTGGCGCACTTTATCTCCAATAACGAAGAAGAAACAATGTTGCTGATAAAGCTGCTGCTCAGCTATCTGCCGTCTAACAACATGGAAGACCCGCCCTGTATTCCTACTACCGACCCCATCAACCGTAGCTGTGACACGCTAAACGACCTTATCCCCGATAACCCAAACAAGCCTTATGATATACTCGACCTTATTCATCCGATTGTGGACGATGGTGAATTCTTACAAGTTATGAGCAATTTTGCCCAAAACCTGGTGGTGGGTTTTGCGCGCATGAATGGGCATTCGATAGGCATTGTTGCCAATCAGCCCAAGGTGTTGGCAGGTGTGCTGGATATAGATGCCAGCATCAAAGCAGCGCGTTTTGTGCGTTTCTGTGATGCCTTCAACATCCCTTTGGTGGTGTTGGAAGACGTTCCCGGCTTCCTTCCCGGCACTTCGCAGGAGCATAACGGCATAATCCGCAATGGTGCCAAGATGCTATTTGCCTTTGCCGAAGCCACTGTGCCCAAGATAACCGTGATAATTCGCAAAGCCTATGGTGGCGCATATTGCGTGATGAACAGCCGCCACATGCGTGCCGACCTGGTGTATGCCTGGCCATCTGCCGAGATAGCTGTGATGGGGCCTAAAGGCGCTGTGGAAGTTATCTTCCGCAAAGAAGCCAAAGAATCCGAAGACCCAAAAGCCACTCTGCTGGCTCGTGAAGAAGAGTATCGGGATAAATTTGCCAATCCCTATAATGCCGCAGAGCGGGGTTATGTGGATGACGTGATTGAGCCTGCGCAGACGCGCTTCCGGCTTATCCGCGCCCTGGAAATGTTGGCAAACAAGAAAGACAGCATCCCACCGCGTAAGCATGGGAATATGCCATTGTGATGAGCCATGAATAGACATATAATACTAATCGCGTTGCTATGCCTGTTGGCCGGAGCTATGTTCGCCCAAGCCACAGAGCTACCGGCAGAGCCATTGCAGCAGGTAGTTCCCGATAGCCTTCAACTGCAAAGAGAAAAGGAAATTAAGTCCGAATACGATTTCAGTGATACAAACTCACTGGAGGAAGTAGCAAGAAAGCTATTGGTGGCAGACTTTGACCGGTGGAAGAGTTATCTTGGACTGGAGCCGGAAAATACGAAGCTGAATGATCTTAGCTTAACGAAGCTGGGAATTACGCCATATAGAGCCCTCTTAGCTAAGCAGTATAGTGACTTTGGTTTTACCGAGCTTTCACCTTTGCATGAAGTTGCCGCCAGCCTGAACATGCCTATAAAGAAGCTGAAGCAGATGATGGGGCTGCCCGACCCGGTATCCAGACGTTGGGACGGCACATCCTTGCAGGCGATGGACTTCACTCCGCAGATGATTGAAAAGCTGCATCAGGAGTTTACAGCCGATAGCCTGTCCTATGGAGCCAGTATAACCATGGTTGGCATGCTAACCGTGTTTTTGGCTTTGCTGGTAACCAGCCTTGTTATTAGCCAGTTGATTCATCTTAATCGCAAGCCAAAGCCCCGGCAAGCAGATATTACTATCAGCGCAAAAGGCAAGCTGCAGAGTGCATCACCTACTTTGAATCAGAACGTGATAGTAGCAGCTATTACTGCCCTGCATATTCACCGTCAATCCATTGAAGACCGACGCCGTTTGGTGCTCACCTTCCGCAGAACCCCAACCAATCAATGGCGTGCCAGTGCTGTGCTTAGCATGCCAAATCGGGAAATGAGCACAAAGAGGAGATAGAATGAAGACCTATAAATTGATTATAAACAACGAAAAATTCGATGCCAGAATAGTGGAATACAGCCCCACGCATGCCAAGATAAACATTAATGGAACCGACTATCTGGTTCAGATCGAAGAAGAGAAAGCACAAAGCATCCCCAAGCTTGCCAATCAGGATAAAGCCGTTCCATTGGCACCTGCATTCAGCAGCGGAGCGGAACCGGGCAGTGGTCAGGTGAAAGCCCCCATCCCTGGCGTTATCGTCTCCATTCCCGTAAAGGAAGGTGATGAGGTAAAAAAAGGCCAAACCATCATCATTCTTGAAGCAATGAAGATGCAGTCCGAGATAGCCTCACCATTCGATGCCAAGATTGGTAAGATTTATGTGAAAGAACGCTCACCCATTCAAGAAGGTGACCTGATGATGACCCTCGAAGGTGAGGAGATAAAACCTGCCGCCAAGCAGAAACCGGTGCGGGCAAGTGCCTCTGTGCCCGTGGAGAGCGGCAGCGACCAAAAAGAAAAGGTTTTGCGCGCTCCCATTCCTGGCAGCATTATCGACGTGAAAGTGAACGTTGGCAACCATGTGAAAGCAGGCGATCTGGCACTAATTCTGGAAGCGATGAAGATGGAATCGGAAATACATTGCAATGCCTCCGGCAGAGTAAGCAAGATACACGTTAGCAAGGGTGACCTGGTGCAAGAAGGTGACCCCCTGATAGAGTTTGAGGATTAGGCAATGCTGGAACTAAGCCAATTCATTCAAACCACAGGATTCCTGAATATTACCGGGGGAAACATGCTAATGATCCTCGCCGGTTTGGTGTTCATATATTTGGGAATAAGCAAAGAATTTGAACCGCTGCTACTGGTGCCTATCGGCTTTGGCATTGTAGTTGGCAACATCCCCGGAGTATCGCAACAAGGACTGGGAGTAACCGATCAAGGCTCCGTGCTTTCTTATCTGTATTTTGGTGTAAACAAAGGTGTTTATCCCTCCTTAATCTTCCTTGGCATTGGGGCAATGACCGACTTTAGCACTCTGATAGCCAATCCTCGCCTCATCCTGTTGGGTGCGGCGGCGCAGTTTGGGATTTTTGCCACATTCATGGGCAGCATCCTGCTGGGATTTAACGTTATGGAAGCAGCTTCCATAGGCATAATAGGTGGAGCTGATGGCCCCACCTCCATATTCCTGGCATCCAAGCTTGCCCCACACCTATTGGGCTCAATAGCCTTGGCTGCGTATTCATATATGGCGTTGGTTCCGGTTATCCAGCCTCCCATCATGCGGCTGTTAACCACCAAGAAAGAGCGACTAATCCGCATGAAATCGCTGCGTGTGGTTTCCAAGAAAGAAAAGATATTTTTCCCGCTGGTTGCCTTTGTGGTTACCACCTTCATCTCTCCCGGCAGCGTAGTGCTATTAGCCATGCTGTTTCTGGGTAACTTACTGAAGGAAAGCGGAGTAACAGAGCGTCTTGCCCAGTCTGCAAGAACCGTGCTGATAGACGTGGTAACTGTGCTGATTGGCTTAACCGTTGGCGCAAAGACCACTGCCGATGTGTTTTTAACTCCCGCCACTATCAAGATATTCCTTATGGGCGCGGCTGCTTTTTCGGTTGCCACTGCCACAGGCGTGATCTTCGCCAAGATAATGAATCTCTTTACCAAAAACAAGATAAACCCCCTTATCGGCAATGCAGGGGTATCGGCTGTTCCCGCATCCGCACGTGTTTCGCAGGTTATTGGCCAGCAATATGACCGCACAAACTTCCTGCTGATGCACGCCATGGCTCCCAATGTAGCCGGTGTGGTTGGCTCGGCAGTTGCGGCAGGTGTTTTGCTGGGGATTTTGGGGAATTAATGTGCTGGAGTGCTGGAGTTCTGGCGTGCTGGTGTAACCGATAGCGTTTAGATGAGAGAATAATGTTGTTCAAGTCATTCAAAGATATTGTAGCCTGGCAGGAAGCAAGAAAGCTTGTATCAGAAGTTTACTTAGCATTCTCTGACAGCAAAGGCAGTAGAGATTATGGCTACAGGGATCAAATCCAAAGAGCATCAGTATCGATTATGTCTAACATCGCAGAAGGTTTTGGTAGTGGTTCAGATAAGGCATTTATCACTTTTTTGTCATATTCCTTTCGTTCTGCTCTAGAAGTAGAATCTCTCTTGTATGTAGCACTCGATTTAGATTATATTAATGAAGAACAAATGCATTTGTTGAGTGCAAGAACACATAAGATACAAGGTATGGTAGGCGGTTTAATCCGCCACCTGAAGGTTAAGCAAGCACAATGAGCTACGCCAGCACCCCAGCACTCCAGAACGCCAGCACACAAGTATTAATACACAATAACTAAATAAAAAACCAGAGGAGGCTATCATGCCGAAAGTTCTAATCGCCACCGAGAAACCTTTTGCTGCAGAAGCTGCGCAAAAGATTAAAATGGAGCTGGAAAATGCTAAGTATGAGTACAGCTTTTTGGAGAACTACACAGATGTAAAGCAACTGCACGAGGCACTGGCAGATGCAGAGGCAGTTATTATCCGCAGCGACATCATTGATGAAGCCGCTCTTGCCGCAGCTCCCAAGCTAAAGCTTGTGGTGCGTGCCGGTGCCGGATACGATAACATCGATCTGAAAGCAGCAACCGCCCACAACGTTATTGCCATGAACACACCAGGTCAGAACTCCAATGCTGTGGCAGAGCTTGCCATAGGTATGATGATTTACATGGCACGTGGTAAGTTTAACGGCAAATCCGGCAGCGAGTTATGCGGTAAAAAGCTGGTGCTATATGGATACGGCTTTGTAGCCCGCTATGTTGCTAAAATTGCCAAGGGACTTAGCATGGATGTGTATGCTTATGACCCCTATCTCACCAACGAGATTATGACCAAAGATGGCGTGCAGCCCCTTGCCTCCGTGGAAGATATCTTCCGCACCGGAGACTATATTTCCCTGCATATCCCCGCCAATGCCGACACCAAAAAGTCTATCAACTGGAGTCTCTTATCTCTAATGAAAGACAACGCCACCCTGGTAAATACCGCCCGCAAAGAAGTGATAAACGAAGACGACCTCTTAAAGGCATTTGCCGAAAAGAAGAAACTCCGTTTGGTAAGCGATGTAGAACCAGAATGCTCTGCCAAACTGATGGAATTGTATGCAGACAGAGTGTATTACACTCCCAAGAAAATGGGTGCCCAAACCGAAGAAGCAAATACCAATGCCGGCGTAGCCGCAGCCAAACAGATTATTGCCTTCTTTGAAAAAGGTGACAAGACCTATAAAGTAAACTAAGCTTATACAACTTAAGCACTAAGAAGTCCCTTGCAATCTACGCGAGGGACTTCATTTTTTCTGCATCAGGATAAGGATTACGCATTTTACTTGCCTGCTGCTTCCCTGCTCCTATCCTGTGTTCGACACAGGATAGCTTCAAGGAAGCAGCAGGGAAGAAGAGACAAAAAACAAACGGAGCTGAGACAAAAGGCTTAGGTGACATTCGTGATAAGCATAATACTTCCCCAACATCCACCAAGAATAGTCTCATTCCAGATAGTCCAAAGATTTTACTTGCATGGAAAAAGCATCTGATAAAATTGTCTATTGGCGGTGTGTGAGCAGAATATGCTGTTGTGGCTCGCTTTGTCCACCGCTTTTCAAACATGGTTAAGGAGCACGAAATGACATTTATTAAACGCATGAGCATCTTCCTGTTAACCAACTTCCTGGTTATGGCTGCCATCAGCATAATAGTAAGTTTTCTGGGATTCAGGATGGAGGGGCTATGGGGTCTTTTGATCCTATGTGCTATGTTTGGCATGGGTGGCTCGTTTATCTCGCTGATGCTGAGCAAATCCATGGCAAAGTGGAGCTATAAAGTTCAGGTAATAAAGCCCGGTGTAGCCCACCCCAAGGCTGCATTCTTGCTATCTGCCATTACTAATATGGCAGAGCAACAGGGCATAGCTACACCAGAGGTTGGCATTTATAACTCACCTGACGCCAATGCCTTTGCCACAGGTGCGTCACAGAATAGCGCACTAATTGCTTTCTCTACAGGCATTGTGGACAAGCTAAGTGAAGATGAACTGGCAGCAGTAGCCGGGCATGAGCTTAGTCATATCACCAATGGCGACATGGTAACCATGACTCTCCTGATGGGCATTGTGAATACCTTTGTGATGTTCTTTGCCCGCATAATCGCCTTTGCCATAGATAATTCACTTCGAGATAACCGCGGGGGTGGACTGGGCTTTTTTGGATATATATTGGTGATAAACCTTCTGCAAAATGGCTTGATGCTGCTGGCATACATTCCCATATCGGCATATTCACGCTTTCGTGAATTTCGCGCTGATGCCGGAGCTGCCAGGCTAACCGGTGCCATACCCATGATTGAAGCACTAAAGAAGATAAGTATGGCTTATCACCCGGAAAAACGCAGTGATTCCTATGCCCTGGCAAAGATAAATAACCGGCGTAAGGTGTCTCTGTTCTCAACCCACCCATCAATGGAAGCCCGTATTGAAAGGCTTCAGGCGTTAATTTGAAACAACTATTCGAGATTAAGATAGAGAAGCTTGCCATGGGCGGCTTTGGTATTGGGTATTGGGAAAACAAAGCCATCTTTGTTCCCTATACAGCCCCAGGTGATGTGGTTGATATACATATTACCCATGAGCGTAAAGACCATAGCTTTGCCAAGGTAAGCCGTTACCTTAGTCGTGGCGAGGCATTTGTTAGCCCAATGTGTGAAGCCTTTGCGGCAGAGGTTCCCTGCGGGGGATGTGACTGGTTGATGCTGGATTACAAAGCCCAGGTGGAGGCAAAGGCAAGCCTGATTGAGGGGCTGTTCTCGCATTTTGTGGATAGAGAAAAGATATATCCCACGCTAGCCTCACCCATGCCCAGGCATTATCGTAACAAGGTGTTTATGCCTGTGGGGAAAAATGCAGTTACCCGCAAGCCGGAGTATGGCATATATTCACGCTGGACGCATAAAATAGTTAGCCATAGTGCTTGCGTAAATCATCCACCTGTCTTTGACGCAATAGCCACCCGCATTGCCGAAATCTGCGATAAATCCAAGATTGAGCCTTATGACGAAAACCGACACAGCGGAAACCTGCGCCATATTGGCCTACGCTGTTCTGCGGACATGAAGGAGATATTGGTAATACTCTTTACCTTAAGCGGAAAGCTGCCCTTTTCGGGACTACTTGTGAAGCAGCTTAATTCCGAATTCCCTGCTATAGTAGGCATAGTGCAAAACATAAACCGTGAGAAAGGCAACGTTATCTATGGCAACGAGACTAAAGTGCTATATGGGCAAGATTATCTTTCTGACACCCTTAGTAACACCCGTTTCCAGATAAACTACCGTAGCTTTTGGCAGATAAACATAGGCACTATGGAAAACATTATGGCCAGCATCCGCAGCGTTATAAAACCAGACTCCAAGGTTCTGGATGCCTTCTGCGGCATTGGAGCCATTGGTCTTAGTCTGGCAGGACAGATTAAGAATCTAACGTTATTGGAGGAACTGCCGGAAGCTATCGAGGATGCCAGGCTGAATGCAGAGCTGAATGGTATAGATAACGTAAGCTTCATAACCGGTAAGTTTGAAGATGCTTTACCTGAACTGGTGACAAGCAACTGCCCTGATTGTCTGATTATGGACCCACCCCGCAGCGGGGCAACCAAGGAAAGCATAGAAACCATTATCCAAAGCGGAATAAAGCAGCTTGTGTATGTAAGCTGTTCTCCCATGACCCTGGCACGTGATCTGCGTCTGCTGATCAATAGCGGCAAATATGAACTGCAAAGCCTGCAAAGCTTTGATATGTTCCCCAATACCTGGCATATTGAGTGCCTGGCGGTGCTAAACAGGATTTAGGCTATGAGAAAGTATCTTGTTCTAATCATTGCGCTGTTTATCCTGCTTGTTCTTACCAGCTGCCGGGAAGATGAGGGCGATAAAACAGCCCAGCGTGAGATTAGGGACATATTGTATGATGTAAGCGTAAACTTTAACCTGAAGAACGTGTATGGCATCATGGAGCACCTGCATACCGATTACCTGCATAAGGGGAATATAGCGCACCACTTTAACATGAAATGGCTTCAATACTTCGACCAGTTTAGCCTGTTAGAGATAGAGGTGCTGTATATCGAGATACAAGATAACAAAGCAGTTGCCCATACTCGCAACAAGTTTATATCTGCATATGAGACTATGACCTTAACCGAGCCGGAAGACAACGGCGATATTGCCTACTTCTACCGGGATAATGGTAGATGGTATATCTACGGCAACCAACAGTGGTACAAAAAGAAGTAATTATATTGCCCAACATTAATGAGAAACCTCACGGAGGAGGAAAACTAATGAAACACTTAGTGATTATCTTAAGCCTAAGCCTGCTACTAATTGGCGGCTGTGCCAAGTTCCAAAGTCAGCAGGCCACACAAACCTTATCTATTACTCCCGTAACTTCGGTTCCGGCAATGGATGAAAACATCAACCTGAAAAAGAAGATTGCCATTGGCAGATTTACCAATGAAAGCAGGCTGGCAAACAGCTTCCTGAATGAAGGCAGCGACACCAAGGAAAGAATGTCCCGCGCTGCCACAGATATCCTTACTGCCAAGCTCGCTATGACTAACCGCTATGTATTGATAGAGAGACAGGACGATATGGCAATCAGCAACGAACAACAGATATCCAATATCGAAAGCTATAAGATTCCGGCAGATTACCTTATCCTGGGCTCAATATCTGAGTTTGGCCGTAATACCAGTGGCAATGTAGGACTGGTTGACCGCACCAAGAAGCAAACTGCTTATGCCAAAGTTACCCTGCGCCTGGTTGATACTCGCACGGGAATGGTTATCTACGGTGAAGAAGGCAGTGGAGAGGCAAGCAGCGAAGTTGGGACAGTATTGGGCATGGGCTCAACCGCGGGTTATGACGAAACCTTAACCGATAAGGCAATAGATGCAGCCATCGGAAGTGTGATTCAGAACCTGATAAACAAGCTCTCCCACGACCCATGGCGTTCATACGTGCTAAGCATGGAAGGTAAAGAGATGTACATCTCCGGTGGAGCCAAACAGGGAATAAAGAAAGGTGATACATTCTGGGTGTATCTGCGCGGCAAGCAGGTAATAAACCCGCAAACCAAGGCACCCATAGAACTTCCCGGCTCCGTTATTGCCACCATCGAGATTACCGAAACTATCCCCGGCACCGAGCTGACCGAGATATCCAAAGCAATTGTGGTGGATGGTGTTATACCCGAAGACAACCTTGCCAACATCTACATTAGCGATAAATAAAGATAAGGGGGAAACATGAAGAAGCTTGCACTATTAGCCATTGTAACCATGTTCCTAATTGGAGCATGCAGCGTAGCCAAGCATAACGAGACCTCAGTTATGAAGGCAGACTATGGCATCCTGCGTCTGGTAGGCAACGCCGAAGGCAGAACCTTTAGCGTAGATGGCAATGTGATAAATCTGGATATAAAGAAACAAGTGAACAATATTGAGCTGAAAACCGGCACCTATACTTTGGAGATTAGTAATAATGGCAAGGTGGTGCTGGCGCAACGGCTGTTTATTACTAACGGCCAAGCCAATGAAGTGAAAATACCATGAGAAAGCTGATATTTATGGCGGCTGTTTTGCTGCTAATTGCTGCATGCGCTCAACCCCCATATCTGTATTACGGCAAGTCTTCGCATAGCTATTACAAAGCGGTAAAGAAACAGGATGAACTTTCTGTAGCGCAGTACAAGGCAAGCTTAGAACAGGTGTTCAGCCGCTCTGACGCTCTGGGCATAAAAGTGCCTCCCGGCTTGTATTGCGATTATGCCATGCTGCTGCTAAAAGAAAACAGAATGGAAGAGGCAAAGGCTTATTTTGCCAAAGAAAAGCAAAACTGGCAGGAAGCTGGGGTTATGGTAGACTTTCTGGCAAAGCGTTATGGTTTGGACTAAGAGGCGCGGAAGATGAAAAAGAACATAATACTATTTGCCCCGCTGCTTGCACTTTTGTTCATGTTTGCCTGCGCAATGCCACCTGCAGCCACATTACAGACCGTTTATCCAGCTATGTACAGCAAGCCTCCTGCATCCATCCTGATTCTACCACCGATGAACAACAGCACTGCTGCGGATGCCAAGGAATACTTTGCCTGTTCGCTGGCAGAAGCCATCGGCAGGAAGGGATATTACGTTATGCCTGTAGAAGCCATGTTTGGTGTTCTCCGCGATGAAGGGCTGTATGATAGCGAGAATATCAGTCCTGCTATACTACAAAACTTCAAAAAGCATTTTGGTGCCGACGCTGTTCTGTTTACCACCATTGAGGAATGGGAAAAGTCCTGGGCTTTGCTGGCAGGATCACTAACCATAAAAGCCAAGTTCGCCCTGGTTAGCACAGAGACGAGTGAAACTATTTGGGATTTTGGCACCCGGATTACGGTCAGCCTGGAATCTGAGGACAAAAACCTTCTGGTGGCTATGCTGGAATCGGCAGTAAAGACTGCTATGGAAGACTATTTTCCCAACTGCCTTCAAGCCAACATCAAGACTATGGATACGGCTTTACCCTATGGGAAACATCACCCACAATTCAGCCTCGATACCGAGCAAACTATTCCTCCAAACAAGTTCTCGGACATCCGGATTGAGAAGTAACAAATACAATGTTTAACAAGCAGGTGAACTTCTAAATATGAATGTTGTTCATCTGCTTGTTGCGCAACCACGATTAGTGACTAACATATCATTATCTTAGCCCAGAAGGAGTTTTTTTGAGAAAGCTTGAGCGTTACACCCTGAAGGACATGATAATCCGCACCTGTGAAGAATACCCAAATCGTCCCGCCTTATCGATGATTGATGAAGAGCCTATCAACTACAGCCAGGTAGCAGCAAAGATTCAGGAGATTACAGATTTGCTGAATGAAAGCGGAATACAGAAAGGTGATAGAGTGGCAATCCTTAGCCAAAACATGCCGAACTGGGGCATGGTGTATCTTGCCATTACAGGCATGGGGGCTATTGTTGTGCCCATACTGGTGGATTTTCACCTCACTGAAATCTTGCATATCCTGAAGCACTCAGCCAGTAAAATGGTGTTTGTGTCAGTTGCTCAGTATGAGAAGATAGGTTATAGTGAGCTAGACCCCTTTCCAATCATGATAAATATGGACACCTTGCAGCCCATCGAGCCGCATATCCCACAAGGCAAGCTGCTAGACTTCATTCAGGAGCGTGGCAAAGACATCAATAACTTCAGGCGTATGGCTCTGCAAGCCATTGGGGTTTGGGATGCGGAAGTTCAGGAAGACGACCTGGCAGCCATTATCTACACTTCTGGTACAACGGGAAGCTCCAAGGGTGTGATGTTAACCCACAAAAACCTAGTTATGGACGCCATCTTAACCCTTAAGATTCAAGAGGTTAACTATAAAGACAGGCTTATCTCTGTGCTCCCGCTACCTCACACTTACGAATGTACTATTGGGTTCATTATCCCCATGATGACAGGTGCTTGCGTATATTATCTGGATAAACCACCAACTGCCAGAATCCTTGTGCCAGCAATGCAAAAGGTGAAGCCAACCATGATTCTAACCGTGCCCCTGATTATCGAAAAGATATTCAAGCTCCAAATACACCCACAGCTTACTAAGAATCTGGTTATGCGCGAATTATACCGCATACCCGTAATCCGAAAGGCTCTGCACAAGGTGGCGGGAAGGAAGCTGATGAAGACCTTTGGTGGCCACATCCATTTCTTTGGCATTGGCGGAGCTCTTCTATCTGCCGAGGTGGAACGCTTCCTCTTTGAAGCAGGATTTCCCTATGCAATTGGTTATGGTTTAACAGAGACTTCGCCCCTCATTGCCGGATGCGCCCCTGCGGTAGTTAAATTCCGCTCTACCGGAACTGTATTGCCAGGTCTGGAAGTCCGTATTGCCGATCCCGACCCGAACACCGGCATTGGCGAGATTCAGATAAAGGGCGAAACCGTTATGAAAGGCTATTACCGCGACAAAGAACGCACCAGCAGTGTCTTTACACCCGATGGCTACTTTATGACTGGTGATCTGGGGATATTAAAGAAGAAGAATTACCTGTATATAAAAGGGCGGTGCAAGAACGTTATTGTTGGCCCCAATGGTGATAACATTTACGTGGAAGAACTTGAAGCCAAGCTGAACGAGAACGAAAGCGTGCTGGAATCTCTCGTGTACGAATCAGGTGGCGTTATTACCGGAAGGGTGTTCCTAAACTACGAGATATTGGACAAGCAACATGGCATTGCTAATATGAGCAGTGTGCAGGCTGAGAAATTCATAAACAAACACCTGGAAGACTTGCGTAAACACCTGAATAGCAACGTCTCTTCCTTCTCTAAGCTGCACAAACTGATAGAGCAAAAAGAACCTTTTGAGAAGACACCTACCCAAAAAATTAAACGCTTCCTGTATCAATAGCGTTTATTGCATAGATAGCAGAAGGCTATATAGCTATGGGTGGCTTGCGTATTTATACACAAACCACCCTTTTTTTTAGGACGTACTTAAGTAAGAAGCCTGATTAACTTGTTTGCCTAGCTCTCACCTGTGCGGTGGATTCCCTTAAGTAAAGAGGCTCGAGTTCTGCCAGGTTTTGGGGAACGAGCTGATGAGGCAATAGCTGCCCCAAAGAAAAAAGACCAGCCGCACTGGGTATTTGCATAAGAGAATTTAGCTGATTATGAACTGTATTCTTAGCACGAAACAACGGGTGCATAAGCTCTGATCCGCTCCCGCATAAAATGAAATCACTCAATTCCATCTCTGCCAACGCATCGGGTTTTATGATCTGGGGACTAAGAATCTCAGACAAGTCCGAGTTAAACAGGGCGTAATATAGTTCTTTCATCTTGGCATCGATGCATGCCAGAATGTTTCTTCCCAAGCCCTGAGCCGGCAATGCCGCAAGCTGAAGAGAGGAAAAAGCATATAAGGGTATGCCCAATCCAAAAGCAATACCTTTGGCTGTTGCCAATCCTATTCTCAATCCGGTAAACGAGCCGGGGCCATTGCAGACATACACCGCCTCAAGCTGTTCACGCTTTGCCTCGCAAAAGGTTAAGGCGTTGTCTATCGCAGGCATTAGCGTTTCGCTGTGGGTTATTTTGATGTCGAAAAAAGCAGAGTAGATAATACGGCCATCAGCATGTATGGCCACAGATCCGGAGCTTTGAGAGCTGTCTATTGCTAATATCAATTACCGGCTCTCATCCAATCGTCATATAGCTTTTCAAAAGTTAGCTTATGCTTGGCTTCATCTGCTGCCAATCGACGGAACAAGGTGGATATCTCGGCATCTGGAAATTTCACGCTCATCTCGGAATATAGCTTAAATGAATTCTCCTCGCGCTTCATAGCACGGATTAATATGCCTTGGTAGCTCATATCAAGAGTTTCTGGATCGGCAGTTAGATACTCGCTTATCATCAGATTAGGAGTGCGTTGAATGTCTTCCGGCTTGGCTCCGGTTTGACGCAATTTTTCGATAACTACAATATGCCCCATCTCCATGGCTTCCAGTTCCTTAAGCATGGTTACCTGCTCGGCAAACCTGGCTTCCTGTTGTAAACTGCGATAAAACTCCACTGCTTCTTTCTCACGGTCAATCGCGAAGTCGAGTATCTCGTTAAACTCTTGCTTGTTCATCTATACCTCAAATGTTTGACTGGTTATTTATGGTTGGGCGATGGCATCGCTATGAATAAAAAGAAAACAGCCGGAAAAGCCAAGCCTCTCCGGCCGTTATTGGGAATTAGTCGAGCGGTTCGAACATGTCCTTTCCGACTCCGCATTCCGGACAAACAAAATCCTCGGGAAGTTGCTCGAAGGGAATGTTCTCGTTATCGGCGGGATCATATACCCAACCACAAGCTATACATTGATATTTCTGCATGTTTACCTCCTGTACCTTTCTTATTTAGTAGTTCTCGACATGCACTTCGAAATAGCTCTGCGGATGAATGCAACATGGGCATACTTTGGGTGCTTCGTCGCCTTCGTGAATATAGCCGCAATTCAGGCATTTCCAGAACAACTTATCATCTTTCTTAAACACTTTCATGTCGCGAATGTTATCATAGAGCTTACGGAAACGTTTTTCATGTTCTTTTTCTACTTTTGCCACCATGCGCCAGGAGAGGGCTATGTCCTTATAGCCTTCATCCTCGGCAATATCGGCAAACATGGGGTACAATTCTGTCCATTCTTCCTTTTCGCCATTAGCGGCAAAATCAAGATTCTTGAGAGTGTTTTCTGGTGACCAACCTACAGGATAGGAGGCCATGATGTTTATCACTTCACCTTCCAATCCATATTTCAGGAGGTGTTTAAAAAACACTTTGGCGTGTTCTTTCTCGTTCTCGGCGGTTTCCATGAAGAGATTATATATCTGCTCATAGCCTTCTTTTTTGGCTGTCTTGGCAGCATACACATAGCGCATGCGGGCTTGAGACTCGCCAGCAAAGGACTTCATCAGGTTCTCGGCTGTTCTGCTTTCTTTAAATGACATCTTCGCTCTCCTTATTCGGCTTTCCATAACCCGTGCAAATTGCAATATTCACGGACATACAGCACTTTCTCCAGTTTGACTGGGAACTTTGCCTTAGGCTCTTGCCCTGGCTTTAGCTCTTTACGATACACTTTCTTCTCGGTTAAAACTTCGATAAACGCAATGTAATGCTTCTCTTCCATGGGGTGTGGAATACTTCCGACACTCACTTCAATTTTATCACCTAAATCGGTTATTACCGGCACGTGCTTTTCTTTGGCTGCATCCACCGAGTTTTCCTTTAAAAGGTTCATCGGTTCACCGCAGCAAACAAGCTCGCCACCACCGGCAAAAACAGCTTCAACAACGTTGCCGCAAAGCGGGCAATGCCATAACTGACGCAAAGCTATCATCTGATCCTCCAGTATGTTATTATGCTATTTCAATTCTTGAGATATGGGATTCTTTTGTCAACAGGAATTTTGGATTCTTCTCATACTATTCGTTCCAAGGCATCTTACAGACATGTGGCCCTACTATAGTAGCGCAGTTTCAAAAGCTTCAGTCTAACACATTGTTGTATAAAAGAAAAGTGAAGCACAGTTCAGGCATCGAGGGCTTGCGTTGGGCCGTGTTAGCGTGTTTACCAAGCATTAAGCATCCGCTATTCATCTATTCTGAATTTTCTCTGTGCCTAGGTGGTTAAAGTAACTTCCAACAGCATTAGTGAAGTATTGTGGAGTGCTCCTTCCCTGCTGCTTCCTTGCTGCTATCCTGTATCGAATACAGGATAGCAGCAAGGAAGCAGCAGGGAAGAAGTTAGCAGATAAATAATTGCAGTCGCTTATCAACCAGGTCATGAAATCCGTCTTACTATGTGTTACCAGTGTAGGTTACTAAGCTAATTCATCTCGATGGTTGCTGCAACTTGTTTTATTTACCATTGCTATCGGGGTAATCATACATGTCTTAACTATCAAAACCTATAAAGATTAATAACTCCCCCTACCATTGTTTTATTCTTTGCTGCCAAAGGACTGACTGTCGCTTTTACGTTCTCTGCAAGAATTTCCTTGCCAAAAAGATAGGGATTTGATTTCATGCCGTAAAGTATTGGATGCTAATAAAGGAAATTGTAGATGAAACGCCTTGTATTGCTTGTTCTGTCGCTGCTGGTGCTAGCCGGTTGTGTGCATTACGAAGAAGAGCTTTGGCTCAATCGTGATGGTTCCGGCAGGGCGAAGCTGCGCCTGGTTCACCGTTCCCCATACGAAAACCCGGAAGAAATATTGCGCAAAGCAGCTCTCCCGGGCATCAGCCTGCAGAAATATGACATTCAAAGGCAGGGGGCAGACGCAATATATACCATAGAATTCAAGTTCAAGAGCATCGAAGCCTTTAATAACGTTAACGACCAACTTGGAGCAGCCGATTTTTGGGGCAAGATTACTCTGAACAAAGAGCCAGGTAGGCGGATAACCTTCAAACGTCGCATAGCTCTGGGTAGTCCTGAGAGCGACGATGAATTCGAAAACATCTATAGCCGTATGCAGACAGAAAACAAGATATGGAGCTATAAGCTGCATGTCCCCTGGAAGATTGTTACCAGCAACGCCAAAGAAGAAGATATAGACCACAAAAACCACACTCTGGCATGGAACTTCGATACAAATGCGATGTGGAATAAACATGAGTATATGACCGCAGAATTCAAGAAATCATTCCCATGGATTTTCGTGTTCATTGGTGTGGTGGTATTACTGTTAACTGCATTTCTGATCCATTGGCTGTTCCGCTTTGCCAAAAAGTCACACCTGATTGAGCGGCTTACTCATCACGACAACAAAACCGAAGATTAAGCTTATTAGAATGGCCATTCAGTAGCCCTCTAGGGGAAACAGCTCGCCCCCATCTTTCATGATGTAGTAACGTTGTAATTCATCCAATAACCTGGTAATGATTGTGTTTATGGAAGACTATTGAACATAAACAGAACACGGGATTCATCCGGATTGGGGTATTGAACATCGATTATTGGGAGATATTATCACCTGCTGACCAGATAAATCTGGCTATTCCAACCGAATAAATTCGGCGTTCCAGGGCTCTAGATTTCAGCGTTCCTTGCCTTCCTGGTGGGCATAATAGATAATCTCACGCACTTCCTTCACTAACTCAACGGGGAGGATAGGCTTATTTAGCAGTTTGTTTACTTTCACGTCCTCCGCGCGTGCCTGGATATTTTTGTCCCTGAAGCCAGTGTAGAGAATTATGGGCACGTCGCGTATTGTCCTCATTTTGGATGCGAGCTGGATACCGTCTAAGAATGGCATAGTGATATCGGCTATTACCAGGTCGAATGCATCAGGCTTGGCAGAGAAAACCCGCAGTGCTTCACCGCTGTCGCTAAAAGACATCACTTCATAGCCTTCGCTTCTTAACGCTATAGCAAAGAGCTCTGCAAGAGCGGGCTCATCATCTACCATCATAAGTTTTGCGTGAATAAAGGGATAGCTTCTTTCCACAGGAGAAACCACTTCAGTTTCTACGTGGTCGGATACTGGCAGGTAGATATGAACAGTGCAACCAAACCCGAGAGAGCTTTCTACATTTACAAAGCCATTGTAACCTGTTATGATACCATGCACTATTGATAGGCCGAGGCCAGTACCTTCACCTACACCTTTGGTGCTGAAATACGGGTCGAATACCCGCGTCAAGATATCCTGAGACATTCCGCGCCCTGTGTCGCTGAAACTGAGGTGTAAATAGTCAGATTCCAGTCTAACAGCCGGGTCTAAGCCAATAAGCTCAAAGCCATGGATTTCGCTTAGATTGATGGTTAGTGTGCCCATATCCGGTCTTATGGCATGATATGAATTTGTGGCAAGATTCATTAGCACCTGTTGAATTTCATTGGGATCGGCAATGGTGTAGCTGAAACTGGATATGTCGGATACAATGTTTATCTTCGATGGGATGGTAGCTCTGATCATGGGAATGGAATCTTCTATGATGTCGGCCAGGACAACTGGCTTCATGTTTACTTCGGTCTGCCTGCTAAAGGTGAGAATTTTGCCAATCAGGCTTTTAGCACGCAGGCAGGCTTTCAGAGCTTCATCCAAGTCATCACGCGCATCGGGATGGCTATCAATTTTACCAGCAGAAAGAGCTATGTAGCCTGCGATAATGGTAATGATGTTATTGAAGTCATGGGCAATACCCCCCGCAAGAGTGCCAATGGATTCCATTTTCTGCGATTGACGCAGCTTCATCTCCAAAGACTTCATGTCGCTCATATCCCTGGTGATAAAAACAAGCTTATTGGGTTTGCGCTCCTTATCGGCAATAACCGAAGCACTAATAAGGGCGGGGAAGTGCTGCCCCTGCGCATCCACAAGATTCATTTCCAGGTTCTTTATCAGACTGCCGGAGCGTAATTCCAGAATAAGCATTTCCAGCTCTGCTAATTTGTCTTGGGGAGCAAGCTCCAGGATGGAGGCATTGCGGGCAGTAAGCTCGAACTCGGAATCAACTGCTATCAAGCGGATTGATTCGTCATTGGCGGTGAGTATGGTGCCATTGAGGTCTGTAACAATAATGGATTCGGGAGAAGTGATGAGTATCTTGCGGGTTTGCTCTTCTATCTCACGCAGCCTTTCTTCGGTGCGTTTACGTTCCTCAATTTCGGAGATAAGCTCTTGCTTTTGAGTAAAGAAGCGTTCTATCAGACTGGCAATATCGGCAAATTCATTGTTGCGATGATCTATGGGCTTAATAATGTTTGGATCACTATCCTTTAAGCTTTGTGAAATTAGCTTTAAGGGTGAGGTTATCCACTGCTGAATAAGCACATATTGAATAACTAAGAACAATAGAATAAAGCCTAGCGTACCAAATATGATCAGATTCCCCAAAGCCCGTAATTCGTTTAAGAAGGGATTGCGGCTATAGAAGACCAGCCAGGCGATAGTTTTATCATACCAGTTTTTAACCGGTCTGATTATTATGGTGTTGTACTGATCAGTTTCTTCCTTTGGGTACTCTGCGTCGGTTTGGCTGATGCGTATGTCGTAATTCAGCGACTTCGCCAGTTCACCTAGGAAACGGTAGTCCCAAGCTTTGGCGATAAGCAGGTATCCGGAGGGATGGCTTGCACGCAATGTGTCTGCAGCGGGCTGGATTCCCGCCAAGGCAATGGCAAGTATTGTATTACCATGATTCACGTTGTAGAATAGCTTCTTCTTAGTGCTAAGTGAGTCCAGCACTTCGGCTTCTATTCGGAAGTCCTCAATACCGGTTATGGAATCGTCACTTCGATTGTAAACAATCTTGTATTTGTCATCGTACACCTGAACCAATGAATAAGAAAATGACTTGGTTAACGTGGACAGATTGGAGTCTATCCAGCGGGAATTATGTCTGCGTGTATTTTGCACCAGGCCATCTGATAAGGAGAAGTCTTCCAAAAGTGACATTTGGTTGTCGGCTTTCAGACTAAAGATGGTGTCAATAGTGCTGCGGCGTTGACTGTTGTCTGATTCTAAGTATAAGCGTGACTCCACACGTTTAATGTGAAAGAACAGGTAAAAGAAGCCCCCGAATCCTATAACAATCAGGATAAAAAGGATCAGAAGGCGTTGATTTACACGCACGACAGCCTACAGCCAACCAAGCTTATTCTTTGCTTGAGTTTATGGACTTTATCAGCCTGTCGTATGCGCTGTCTACTATCTCAGCCTGGATGGTGATTACCAATTCCCTATCCTTCTTTTCATAGCTGTCGTATCCGGTGAGATACCTTAATCCAAACACCCACCAGGGCAAATCTTTCAGGATGGGGATACCACTGCGCGCCTTGGTTTCATCGGTATCGAATAACCCAGCAATAACTGTTTCCTCGTTGTTAAACAGTACCAGTTCTGTAGTGGATTTGCTTTTGGTGATAACCGTAGAAACCGCACTGGGTACGCCGCTGGAGCGTTCGATACTAAGCTTCATGTGAACCACTTCTTGCCCATCAATGGTGACAACAGTGGGCGAAACATCCATAATGATGCCAGTAGCAAAGAAGGTATCTTTGGTGTTTCCCGCTTCATCCGAAGTTTTAACCGAGATGTCCTGACCAACTTGGATAAAGCCCTGTTTGCCAGAAGAGACAAGCACGGTAGGCTGGGCAATAACATTCCCTTTTTGATTGGATTCAATAACCTTGAGCAGGGTGCTTATATCAATCTGGTATTTCCCCACCTCTGCGGAACCTGAGCCACCCAAGGAGAAAGGAGATATAACCTGAGCTGCACCCCCAAAATTGCTGCTAACCGATATCTTTCCATTGGTAACAGCCGACCAATCGATACCCATGGAACGAATGTACGATCTATCAGCCAGCATAGCCACGGCTTTGATGCGAACTTGCTTGTTCCTGGCTTCCACTACTAATGGGTCTTCTGGTGGAGCAATTGCTGCTACGGGCTTGGGTATGTCTTCGATGGAGATATAGCCAACATTGTCTTTGCGAACAAGTCTGTTTTGAAGCAGAATGAGCTCTAAAGCGCGTTCCCAATGAAGGTTGTTGATTGGGATATTGATGGTGCCATTGTAGCTGGATAGATTTATTAGCTTCTTGCGGGATTCCTTCATAGTGAAGGTTTCCAGTATCTGGGTAGCCTCATTGATGTGCGTGTCGGCACTGATGCTAACAGTTTCAATTTGGTTTACTGCTGCTTGGGCAAACACATTAAGGGTTAGCGCAAGCATTAATAGAGCCAAGAATGTGGTGATGTATTTCATAATGAACCTCATTTTCCGTTAGAAATAAACAGTGTGTGTTCTTCAGGGATGCCGTATTTATCCAGCATGAATACCGCTTTGGACTTTTTGGCATCGATTGAATACAAGTAGCCATTCATAACCTTGTCTCTTAGAGCAAGAATCCTAATAACGCCCTGATGATCTCGTAGGAAGATGCGGTTATCGGCAATCCCGATAAGGGTTGCCAAATCGATTCTTACCAATGTTGGATCATCTTCTATTGGAGGTGGATTGTCATAAACTCTGGAACGGAATAACTGGTAAAAGCTCTTTCCTGTTGGCATCTTCTTGGGAAGCAAGCTTTCGATCTCTGCCCCACCATCGTTGAAATGCGTGCGAAACACTATTGAGAAAGACACAGTATCGCTATTTGCAATATTGTCTGAGCCAATAGCCAGTTCCTCAATTGTTAATACAGCTCTCTGGTGCTCGATATTCTTGGTTAGCTCCACCACATTCCTATAGTTGGTGCGTCCCGATAGCACATACTCGTTCCAGGTGGTTTCCTTTTGTCCTTTGTCAGACATAGCAAAGTTAAAGATTATATTTCGTTTCATCCACGATAGCAGCCGCAACAGGTACTGGTAGGTGATAGTAGGATTATCGGTTGCTAATATAACCTTGCTCTGTTCTGCCACCATAGCTTTTCTGATCTCATATTCCATTTTTAACGAGTCTATATTACTTATTTGCCTTTCCAAAACCTCGATCTTTTTCTGCATCACTTTGTTACCGTCAATCAGTTCAACTGCCTTTTTATGCAGATTGCGGTAGAAAGAATATGCACTACCGGAAAGCACGATAAGGAGCGCAGTTAAGACAAGCGTATTTCTTCTGGTATTCGTCATTTTTCCGCTCCTTTTTCGATAAGTGCCATGTCGGCATTAACCTGCGATATTAGCGAGTGGCGACCAAAGTCGTTCTTAAACAGCTTATACATGTCTTTGTATCCCGAGTTCCCGTTAGCATAATCCACCCGTGCTTTCAGCATGATGGCATACGGCAAATAGCGATCATCTTTGTTCAACATCGGTAGCAAGAATTGTGAGGCAAGGCTATATTCTTTATCCAGATACAAGCGATAACTCATCCACCACCTTACAGCAGGCGCAAGCTCACTTCCCGGGTGTCGGGAAAGGAATCTGGTACCCATATCGCGATACTCCCAGATATTGCCACGATTAGCTGAGGCAACAAAGGAGTAATAGTCTGTAACGTCTTGTTTATCCCCAGCCAGGGCTTCTTCTCTTGGCGTTGGGCAACTGCTTTGCGGTAGCACCGGCAAAATAACCCTGCCCATTTTATCTGTTTTCTTGTTAGGAGGAGGGGTTTGAGGTGCTATTGGTTTCTGTTTCCCTTTGCTAACCTGCTTTTCCTCTACCGGAGCTTCTGCGGGTTTATCTTCACCCACAGACATTCTAAGCTTGAGAAGCTCTTCCACATCTCTTTGGATTTCACCCACCCAGTCCACTTGGGGCAGAGGCGAATCCATCTCGAAAGTCCAAATATTGTTGCCCCGAATGGTGGAATGGCTTACTTTTCTTATCTGGCTACCCGGATAAGCATTGGCAAAATCTATAATCGCGGCTCTTCGGGTGGTTACACCATTCAGGTGCAGCATTCCTTTGTCCAGTTTCAAACTCGTTAGCCAGCTAAGAGGCTGACCAGAAAATGATCTATTGGCAATGCTAAGAGCTTCTGTCCATGGATTCTTGTCTTTTAGCAGGTCTTGCAAAACCTGAATATTCTTTTCCTGGTTATCCAGTTCGGTTCGTATCTTTTGAATCTCTTCTGCTTCCTTGCGCCGCAATTCCAGCCTATACTCCAGGTCTTTCTTCAAAGACTGTTCTTGCCGGATAGATAATGCGGACTTCATGATGAGATTGGTGAAGAAAAAAGCTACACCAAATATCGTGAATAACACTATAAATCCATGCCAGGCAATCTTGAAAACCTTTTGCCCCTCAACTATACGCGAGGGCAGGAAATTGCTGGGAGTAAAGCGGCTATCCTCCAAAAACAGGGCTTTATATGCCAGGGCAATGGGAATAGTGAACTGAGACAAGCGTCGGTTATCGATATTTTCCGCATCGGGAGAAGCAATCACCAGATTGCGGAAAGAGAGCATTTCAACCGTTGCGGCAGGGAACTGAGATTTTACGTAATCCACAAGCTCTTCCGTAGCCAAATCGCCGCTTACAACTATTGTATCGGGTTCTTTTAGCTGTTCGCTGTCTATTGCCAGGGCAAGCTTGGAGCTAATAACCTCCGGTTCTGGAATGCTTTGGGTTATCTGTAGCTTAAGGGTTTCTATCCACTCGCCATTTTGAAACAGGAATGCCTTGCGATACTCTTGTCCTAGATATACCAAAAGCGTATCATGCTCGGGTAAATGGTCTTGAGTTAAGCGGAAATAATCTGTGAGAGCAACATCATTGGCATCGGCAAGCTGGTAGAACATAGGAATCTTATTGGTTCGCTGATAATCTCGCAGCATATCCAGCAGACGGTTGGTACCCTTATGCAGCCAGGTTTGCTTATGCCCACCCGTAGATACAATTGATGTCTGCCAGTCCCCCGTTTTTATCTGCTTGGGCGAAAGCTTGGATTTTACAAAGGCAGACACATCTTTTTTGGAGGTTTGCCCGAAGTTATCTTTTATGATGTTATCTTCATACACATTTATGGCTATAACGCCCTGCTTCAGATCAAAAGAGGATAGCATCCGCTCGGAAGGCTGTAGCTGGTAGTTTGCCACATAATCGTTGTCAAACTCATCTACATCAAGCTCACTTTTGGGGGTTACCTTGTCTTCCATGGTCTGAGAATCAACCATGGATACAGACGGGTCTTCCAATATCTTATACCAATACTTATCCAGTTCGGTGTGATCCAATGCTTGAATGTATACTTCATTACCTTCGCGCGACAGATGCACCAAACGCACGGCCAGCCCGTCATGGAATATCCCGAATGCCTGTTTAGGGTGTTTTTTCATATCTACTACCTATCCACTGCTTAGGGCATGGAAAATAACTGCACCATGCGCTTCTTGTTATTGGCATAATTCACAGCCGTTTGCTGCGTTATAAGTCCCTTACGTTGCAAGTCTCTCAAGTCTTGTTCCAGAGTACACATCCCGTATTTTCGGCCTTCCACCATCATCTGATATATCTCGCCAATGTTTTTGTTCCTTATTGCTGCCTGAACGCTGGCATCTGTGGCAAGTATCTCTTTTGCCATCACCAATCTACCGTCTATGGTAGGCACCAGCTTTTGGCTCATGGATACAGACAACACGTCTGCCAGACGGTTTCTAATACGCTCCTGCTCTTCAGGAGGAAACTCGGCAATTATTCGGTGAATGCTATCGATAGCCGAACTGGTGTGCAGCGTGGTAAAGCACTTGTGGCCGCTATCGGTTATTTCCAAAACAGTGGCGATAGTTTGAGCATCACGCATCTCGCCTACCACTATTATATCGGGGTCTTGACGTAATGCCTCTACCGCACCGCTTTCAAAACTTAGCACGTCAGAGCCAACCTCACGGTGACGAACCAGGCAAGACTTAGACTCATGCACATATTCTATTGGGTTGCCAATAATAACTATGTGCCCGGCATTATCCCTGTTGTTCATGTCGATAATGGCATCCAATGTGGTAGATTTTCCGCTTCCTGTGATACCGGTAATCAGCACCAATCCTGTTTTCTCGTGTTTCAGATTCATGCGCTGAGCTACAGGAGCGGGAACCCCCAAGCCGTCCATAGTATAAAGTTTATCGTTAATGCGGCGGAAGTTCGTTGCCAGATAGCCTCTGTCAAAATAGCATGAACCGCGGAAACGCGCTTCCCGCTCTGGTGGTGGCAAAGGAAATGTGAGCGAGAAATCCACAACTTTGCGGCTAAACAGCCGCTGTCTTTGCGAAGGGCTAAGCCAGCTAAGCACAATGGCACTACTCTCCTGGTGAGAAAAATGACCCAATGCTGAGTTTGGCTTCTTACTGCCGTACACGCGCATCCAAATCTGACCTTCACAGCCAGGTGCGCCAAAATCAATATCCGCGGCACTTATCTCGCGCATTTTCATTAGCCACGATATCAATATGTCCCGGCATTCCGCTTCTTTTTCCGGATGGTCTACCAGCCATTGGTCTATAGCCGCGCATTGTTCCACTCCGGTAAAGTTCTCCGGTATGGCGGCAATTAGCTGGGCAACAAAACTTAAACTCAAACTATCTCCCAAAATACATGTTATATCCTGCTGGAATTACGGATGCATTACGGATGAAATACGGATGCCATCCGTAATAGATGCGTAATGATTCCGTATAATAAGCAAGGAAGCAGCATTTGTCATGATGCTGGCTTCTCCGTATTAAAGCCCTTGTATAAACCAATGCGGAAGATAGACCTGCGCCATTTCATATACATGCATTGGATAAGATTTATCATATACCGCTTGGTTAAGGTTTCGTCGTTATAGGTAAAGAACTCCATCACCTTTTTCCGCTTGAAGTGGCGGATGTGAACTTCGCTTTGTGCCTTTAGAACGGTGAAGGAGGCATTAGGATTTATAAAAGTTTCTTCGCCCCATACATCACCGGGTCCAAGTGATTCTACCACTGCATCATTGTGATAAACGTTTAACCGGCCGTTCTCTACAAAGATCATGCATCCATGATCTTCGTTTAAGGGAATAGTGTCTCCATATTGGTACTCCACCACTGTCCCAATGCTTTTAAATTCTCTTGCCTGTTCATAGGTAAAGCCTCTAAGCAGCAGCATGTCGCTTTGCTTCTCTGCCTGAGGGGCAACCGAATCTACAGCAGCAGACGTTGTTTCACCAAGTTCTGCAGCATGTTGAATACCCGATTCCACCACCTTAAGCAATTCATCGGCTTGAATGGGCTTGGTTAAGTAGTGATAAGCACCGGTGCGGATGGCTTTTATGGCAATATCTATGCTGGAATAGCCGGTTGTTACAATAATAACGGCAAGGGGCTGGATTTCCTTTAGCTTGGTTATAAGGTCTAACCCCCCCATGCGTGGCATATATACATCGATAATGTATAAATCGAACTGCTCATAAGCCACCTTTTCCAGGGCGTCAAGGCCGTCCACAGCAAGGGTTACAGAATAACCTACCTCTTGCAGAAATTCACTTATTATCTCGCGGATGTTTTGTTCATCATCCACTACCATTATTTTACGAGAACTCATGTTGCCTCCCTGGGAGGATCGGTATCTTTTTCTTCTGCGCAGTCTGAATGCGCTTCTGAAAATGGGGTTTTTACTTCCGAACCATCATTTGCAATGCCAGCGTCACCAGTAGTGTTTTTTGAACCATAATAATCCAACAGCGGGCTTTGCTTCATATCTTGCAGACGTTTAAGAATAATGCTTATCTTATTAACGGCTTCCATAATCTCGTTATTAGACTTATGCAAGCCTTCATTTTGATACTCGTTTGCATACCGCTTAACCCTGCCAAGGGACAAAGTGATGATGCAAAGAGGTGTATTAATATCATGATCGATGTGTGCCACATCACGCAGTATGGGTAGGAGCTTGTCCATATCGTCTTTGGTTTTGCTTAGTTGGGTTACCTGGTTTTGAAGCTCAGCCAGTTCCTGTTTCAGGTTCTTTTGATAAGCCAATTGGTCAGATAAATAGTTGGCTATGAGAGCCACTCCGCAAAACAATCCCGTGTAAGATAATATATACACCGTAGAGCCTGCAATATCCATGCTGGAGGATTCTGTGGGGCTTAAAATGCCATTTCTATACAGCAAGATAAGAATAAGTAACGAAAAGCTTCCCGTTAATCCCGCTATCAATCCGCCATTTTGCTTAATAGTTAATGCCGCCGTGATAACACCGATTAAATACACCCAAACGAAGAAGCTGCTAAGCCCACCGGTTAGATGCACCACTATAGTGGCAAAAACTATGTCGAGCAACACCTGAAACACAACCACCCACTGCTTGTGAGTGTGTGATTGCAATTGGAACAGCAGGTTCAGAGCTACGATTCCGCCGAAGACAGTAAAAAAAAGTATGCTTCCCACCATGGTTTCAGAGAAGCTTACATGTAGTAGCCCTATAGAAAACAGCACTACCACCATGAACCAGCGGATCATTGCCCACCAGGACAGCAATTGAATCTTTTCGTTATCCATTATATGCCTCCACGGCTAATCTCTTATGTATTGAACTGTTGTAGGGGTTAAAACCTGGCTCACATAGGTGGCTATCTCGGCATCGGTTAAGGTGCGGGGAACTAAGCCTACCTGGTCCATCATACCTATCAGGTGGGCAAAAGTGTCACCTGACTGGGCTGACCCATAATACTCCCTACCCAACCAGATGCCTTTATTCTGGATGGCGGATGGCTTGTACCAGGGATATAGAACATTTGATGCAGTGCCAACCAATGCTCCATTAATGTATCCCTTTACCTGCCCTTTGTTGTACGTCATGGCAAAATGATACCAACTGTCCTTATTATGCGGCCACTTGGCATCGAAGGTAAAGGGAGCTGAGGTTTGTACCGTTACCCCATCAACGGTAGTAGCTGTGAAATACACCACATTGTTTTGATACCAGATGGCCCCTGTTGGCTTTCTGCGCACATTACCCCAACCTAATGCTGCTACAGCAGGATCAGCAGGATCAGGAGGAAGCCATACCATGGTACCCTTAGCAGTGGTTTTGTTTACTTTGGCAAAGGCTATTATGGAAAAGTTTGATGCCACCACCATAGTCGAATTGCCTTCATGCCAAATACGTCCGTCTATACCACCGCTGGATTCGTTAAAACTGGCACATTTCCAGCCATCCACTCCCGAGCCATGGGGACGGGTGTCCACATTACCGGCAAAGTTGGCGTCATTATCGTTGTCTGATGTATCCCAAACAGTATCTCCCACCCCGGGATTGAACTGAGGTTGGTTCATTTCCAGATAGATGCAGTAATCCATATCCAGAATGGCAACCAAGGGGAAACTGAAGGCAATCTCTGCCCTATACTTAACCGTTTGTCCCATCAATTCACCGCTTACATGGCTAATAGCCCTGTAGCTGTTTGTGGTACCACTTACGAAAGTGTAGTTTATGCTATCCACGTGACAGTCTTGGATGCGGAAGTTATTATAATACTCGTTCCATTTTATAAGGGAGGCGTCTCCGGTTTGTTGACCGTAGTAAATGGAGTTTTGCACAGCATTACGCAGTGCGTAGTCCGAAACGCTCTCTGCCTGTTTGGTAAGAATGCTGCGGGCAATTATGTTTGGCATCGACAGCACATTACGCTGTAGGGAGGTCATAATAGCCGCATAGATGGTGGTCATCAGGATGGTCACAAGTAACATTGTACGTCCCATGTTTTCTCCTTATGCCCCTTGCATGTAGGCATTCATAAAGTAACACTTAAACTGCAGCTTGGTGGTAATCGGTCTGCCGCCAACACGAGGTGCATTACGGAAAAAGGACATACGCACTTCCGTGCTGCGCGCCAAGCTGGCGGTAGTGGTTAGCACATCAGCCTTGGTATAGTATCTAAACTTAAGCTCATTTACCCAGAACAAGTATCCAAGATCGGTGAGGGGCACTCCATTTTGGCGGATAACCACAGCCGTTCCGTATGGGCTTGGGACACTGGATAGTTTTATGGATAACGTTTTTGCCGATCCGGTAATCTGGTCGTTTTGGAAATCCCAAAACGTGTAGAATACCAAGGAATCTGCGGTTGCGTGCTTGATTGCGGTTGAGGGTGACATCCCAACTCCGGCAAGGGCAACCACATTGTTTATGCGCGTAGCTGCCTGATCCATGTGGTCGATCATGTTCACGGTGTACATGGCACGATCGGACGCTTCCTGCATTTGAAGCTGGAAGGTTATCATCATCATCATCAGCAAGCTGCCAATGAGGGATGCGCCGATTAGATCAATTATGAAGCTCATTATAGGTTCAGATAAGTTTTGGTATAAAGCCGTTGCAGTTTAGCAGGGACTTTCAAACCGTGAGTTGTGGCAGTAACCGTCACCCTTACCCAAAGGTTGTTGGCAGGTGGTGACGCCAAAGGAACTCCAAGTGAATCGCAATCCACCGCCCGGATATTCAGATTATATACGTCCCCGGGGAAGTTCAGGTCTATGGTACGATTCAGGTTGGCATAAGTGGTTTTTACGCTGTTAAAAGATATCATCTTTGCAAAAAGCTTGGCATCGATCTCGTCCAGCACAGTGTGACAGAGCTGCGCAGCCTGCACATACTGGGTGGCATTAATCATGTAATCATTCTGATCCAGCATCTTTCGGTTATAATTAGACGAAACCGTGGCAAAGAAAACCACAGATAATAGTGCGAGAAGCATTTCCATCAGATTCATTTAATCCTCCGCGGTTGCATAAAGCACTTCAGTTAGGTCAGTTAAACCTTCACGCATACGTTCCACACCGCTGCGGCGCATGGAAAGCATTCCGTGTTTTTCGGCAATAGTGCGAATGCGCTCTTCATCGATATCGTTTATGGACTTCACTATTTCGTTGCGGACTTCGGGATAAAAGTATAGGGCTTCCGCAATGTTAATTCTACCCTTGTAGCCGTTATGACACTTAGGGCAACCTACTGGCTCATAGATTATACCGCTTTCCAATTCTTCTTCGGTTAAGCCTATTTGTAAGGCTGCTGGCCAATGCTCTTTGGATAAGGGACGGCGGCAGTGAACACATAATTTACGTACTAAGCGCTGGGCTATAATGATGTTTATGGAATAAGCCAAAAGAAAGGTCTCAATTCCCATCTTGTATAAGCGGGTTACGGCAGAAGGGGCATCGTTTGTATGAAGCGTAGAGAAGGTTAAGTGACCTGTATTGGCAAGCTTTACTGCTATATCGGCGGTTATCTTGTCACGTATCTCACCCACCATCACAATGTCTGGGTCGTGACGCAAGATGGAACGGATAGCCAGGTCAAAGCTCATCTTGTGTCCAATCTTTAGCTGTCTTGCTCCACGTATCACATATTCAACCGGGTCTTCGCAGGTTAGCACATTCACGGTGGGATTTATCACATGGTGCAAAGCCGCCATCAGGGTGGTGGACTTACCACTTCCTGTGGGGCCTGTAACGATAATTATGCCTTTGGAAGTAGATATAGACTTTATGAATTCGCTTTCTGCCTGCGACTGAAAGCCCAGCTTGCGGAAGTCGGTAATTACCTTACGGTCGTCTATCACACGAATAACAATGCTCTCGAACCTGCGGTCATATTCTGATGACACAATAGGAATAATAGATATTCTAAAGCGGATAAGATGGTCGTCTATAAGCCGTTGCGCAAAGCCGTCCTGAGCAGTGTCCCGCTCAAATCTGTCCACACCGATAGAGCGGTCTTTCACCACTGCGGAAAGAGCTTCCGGTGGGGTTCCTTCCTGCCTGTGCCAAAGCTGCAGCTTACCATCAACGCGGATATAAATATCGATAGTTGTTCGCCCGTTGGGAATGATGTGAATATCGCTGGCATCTTTGTGCACGGCTTCTATTAGAGCTCCCTCAAAGAGATTAACCAGCAAGCTTTTATTAATCTCTTCATCCAATGCTTGTTCATTCAAGTCCATGCCGCTACTGCCATCGTCGATATCGGTTAACACCTGTCCGGCTTCTTCCAATAGGGCAAGGAACTCATTTTTCTGAGGGGCTATCTTGTTGATAAGTTCTTCTATGGTTTTTAAATGCGACCAGTATATCTCAATCCGCTTGTATGGTGTCTGTTCTGGTATTTCCTGTATCACCTTATCGGTAGGGTCTGAGGCAAGAACTTGCAGCACTTCTCTATCTTTACTAATAATCGAATAGGGGAATATCTTGTGGAAAAACAGCTTCTTCTTAAGGTCATCGGAGAACTTATTCAGTATCTCCTTGCAGGCTTCTAATTGCCTGTGTTCGAGTAACTCAACCTCAATATCCAATTGTGGGAAGGCATAATGCTTGGCAAGAGCTTCGTAAATCCGGTCATGCGAAGCAGCAAAGTCACTCTCCAGAAGCCTTGCTAATGCTCCCGCTGAGTTTTCGCCATATTCTATCATCTTCTTGTTGGCGTTCTCAACTATTTCTGTATCGAAATAGCCTTTCTCCACGAGGTATCTGCCGAACTTAGATAGATTACTCATGCTTTATGCTACATCGTGGGCGGAGAGATGGTGGCAATTTCTGCCGACACCACAGTTAAGAAGGTTATGGCTACTGCGATTATCAAACCTACTATGGTTTGAATATACTCAATCAAGTTATTCATTTTATATGTGGTTTCGGCTTCGTAGTAAGTAGCAATCTGCTGTGCTGCCTGAAGGATGTTACCGGTTTCCTGCCCGGTTCTTAGCCTGGTTAAAGCCGTGCGTGTGAATATGCCTGCCGCATCCATGGCGGGCACAAAAGCCTCACCTTCTTTCAGCATGCGGGGGATGGTGATACGCTTTATTCTGTCTTCCATCCAGGCGTTTCTGCAGGCTTCGGCTGCTGTGCGGATAGTTTCAATATTATCTCCGGCACCTGCATATATAGTGCCGAACACACGGAAGTAAATTTCGATGGAAGACTTGTGAATCAGATGACCAACAAGGGGAAGCTTTATGATTCGCTGATCACGCCATATCTTTCCCTTGGGCGTGCTCCACCAACGCCAGATGGCTACTACAGGAATGGCAATTATTAGTAGAATAACCCACCAGTAAATCGCTAACCAATCACTAGCCGCCAGGGTTGACTTGGTCATCGGTGGCAAAGGCATGTTGTATTTTAGAAATAGCTCGGCAGTAGCGGGAAAGATGTCTATCACATAATACATCACTGCGCCAATGGTAGCGGCAACAGCAAACATCGGAGAGATAAGTGCCTTCTTGATATTCTTCTTAATCTCCATGTCACGCTCGATGAACTTGCTTGTGGCCTCAAACACGTCTGCCATATTACCACTTCGGGTGGCAAGTCCAAGCATGAAAGCAGGAAACTTTCCGAATACATGCCCAAAGCGCATGAAAACTTCCTTACCCTCAGCACCGCCCTTTAGCTGGCTCTCGATTTGTAATAAAGCATCTTTCAATGTACGATTGGTCTGTTCTTCGGCAAGCATCTCCAATATCTTCCCAAAGCTCATCCGGTCTTTCAGCATGGTGGTAGATAGCTTAATAAACATCATGATGTCGGCCAGGGATGGCTTCATGGGAATATCGAACAAAACTGGATTTATCTTGAACTTGGTATAGCCCATTTTGGTTAGGGCGGCGGCAACTTCCTGCTTGCTGTAAGCAGCTTGCCTGCCGTTGAAGGGCTTCTTCTTGCCGGTGGTATAAACCTGATAGAGCCAGTCTCGCTTCTTTTCTAAACTTGTAATCTTAAGGTGGAATTTTTGAGATAGTTTATCTAAATATTCTTTAGCAGCTTTGGGGCTTTCAGCCATGAAAGTCCCCTGCACCAATTTGCCCTGTGGTCCAAATCCCTTGAAGCGATATTCCTTTACCATCAGTGCTCCTTAATCACGAGCCGTAGTAGTTCAAAGCAGCTATTGTAATGCTTTGCACTGTTACAGCCAATGTCCTTAGTTACAGATGGCAATAGGTGTATCTGTATCATTACTTACATCCTGTCAATGCCTTATATAACCCATTCACTAATCCGCCATTACCCCGAGACATAAGGAATCACGCTATAAAACTACCTAATCCATAATACCAAGATTGGTCAAGATAATTCTTGACCAATCCCGGGTAAAACCTGATTATTACTCAGGCATTAAACGTATCTAAGCTTCATCAAGGAGCTGCAACGTCTGATGCGGCTGCGGTAACTGTTCCTTCAGGAAGGGCAACAGTGGTAACCACTTGCGGGTTCTTTCCACCTTTCTTGGCAGTTCCAACACCAGTGATCTCTACATGTACGGAGTCGGCTGCGGTGATGGTGTAGGCACCATTTTCGTTGCTGGTCTTGAATGTGGTTGCATCAAAGCTAAGGAAAGCAGAAACTTTACCCTGGGTCATGTTTGCAGCTTTGCCGCCAGCGCCACCCTGGCTTTCAGGGGTCTTGTAATATTGCACGGCCTGAGTTGCGAAGCTCTGAGCATCGGAAGCGATAGCAGTCTTGTTGCTGTTGTAAGACTGGCTGTTAAACATGCTGATACCGACGGCGATTGCGACACCGACGATGATAACGCTGAGTACGATCAAAAGAATTTGTTGGGTTCCCATGGTAATCTCCTTTTTTGGGGTTATTCTTTTTTTTCTGGGTTCACTCTATTTTGTGCATCCCTGTGGGACACGATATATCTAAACGCAAGTAGCGTGCCAAAACCTGGTTCTCTGTAATAAATACTTTTTGTCGGCTGCGTAAGTAGCTGTATAGAAGCAATATAAGGATAGTAAATAACTCGGGACTTGCGGCCGATCGCGTTATTATAAGCCTTGTGCAATGTCTTATTATTGCCCCTACAGACCAAATAATGTACCAATAATAGGACACCACAGCGTTTGGTTTGACTTACAACTGATGCCATTGATAGTGTTAGCACCTGTCTAATTCTAGCACGGCATCAGTTATGAGTTAAACCAAATATGTACAGACAAGGATGGGAAGGCTATATGATTTCCTTTTGTTAAACTCAAAAAGTGTTGCGGTGAACCTAAAAAACGGCAGAAATAGGGAAAACAACACTTTTTAAGTCAAACGTCTCGCGTCGCTAGTATATGGGTGTAATCCAGCGACTCTTGCATCTCTGCGTCTGTAATTCATCCGACATTGGGAATAAGGATATTAACTTAAAGCAAGGGACTTCGAATCGACTCCAGACTTCGCGTCGTAGCATTCCAATGCTACGCAGACCTTACCATCGCCCCAAAAAGCAAAAACCCGCTACATCAGCAGCGGGTTTTTAGCATTATATATCTGGCTAGATAAGTTTATTCTTCGTTGGGAACAACGCTCACAAACTTCTTGCCTTCTCTTTTGGTAACGAACTTCACTTTGCCGTCTATCAGACTGAATATGGTAAAGTCTCTGCCGATTCCTACGTTCTCACCAGGATGAATCTTGGTGCCCTTTTGACGAACTATGATATTACCAGCAATAACGCTTTCACTACCGTACTTTTTTACACCACGGTATTTAGGATTGCTATCGCGACCGTTACGGCTACTTCCAACACCTTTTTTATGTGCCATTATTTCACCCCTTTCCTTTAAGCCCGAATATCGGTAACTTTAACGTTTGTATATTGTTCGCGGTATCCTTTTTTCACCCGGTAGCCTTTGCGGCGTTTGGTGTGGAATATCACGAGTTTTTTTCCTTTACCGTGTTCGATCACTTCTGCGATAACTGCGGCGCCTTCGACTACGGGCTGACCAACCTTGATCTCCTCTTCATTGCGAACGAGGAGAACGCGGTCAAAAGTTAAGCTCTGACCGGGTTGCGCCGTATTCAGCAAGGGAACGCGTAGAACAGCGTTCTTTTCAGCCTTGAACTGAAATCCACTAATTTCAACGATGGCGTACATCATTTCTCCTTATAAGGTTTTGTCTTGAAGGTGCATTAGTTTTTCCAGCTGTATATCTGTCAAGCGCAATTATTAAGATAGCTTCAACACGCTTTCCAAACATCCCTGGTCGAGTAGGTTTGCTTCATGTTTGCCAGGAAGAGCTTTTTACAATAGATTAGTATTGTGCTCTTGATGTCTGTAATACAGGCCGAAGTTATAAAAAAAGGGGAATGGGCTAAATCATAGCCCCATGGATAGATTATGAATGTTTTCCGCAAGGCAATACTAAGCAGTCCCACTCACAGTAGGTTATGGAGCGTGATATGCTTGATAATGGCCTGTTTCTACCCAATGCTACATGCGCAAACGAATACATCTCAAGCCGATAGCAGCAGCGCCAGCATCCGGCTTAATCAGCGCTCTGATGCCTTTTACAAGTCTATCAGCGAACATTCAGACCGGCACTGGTTGCTAAGAAGAGTCTACCCCTTGATCTTCAGAACTGATGATGTAACGAAGCAGCTTAGATGGGAAGACATTAACTATGACGAATGGGATGGCAAGCAAATATCAAAGATCAGCATCCTGAGACTTGATGTGTTTAATGGCAGAAAATCCCTAAAGCGTAGAAAAACCTACCAGGCTTTGGCGAAATTTGGCAATGCCATCCATATAGATACCAGAGAATGGGTGGTGCGAGAAAACTTATTCTTTAGTGAAGGTCAGTTTATAGACCATGGGGTAATGAAGCGGAATCTGAACTATCTGAACGGTTTAGAATACATAAACGAAGCTCACATATTGGTGCTGCCCACGGTTGCAGATGCCGGGCAGGTCGAGGTTGTAGTGGTAATCCGCGATAAGTTTTCTTTGTATCCCGGATTCGAGAGGGGTGATGACCATCAAATGCAAATTGAGCTAAACGACCACAATTTCTTAGGTTGGGGACAGAAGCTGCAAAACGCATGGCATATAGATACCAGGGGCAAAAGCTCGGTTGGCTGGGAGAGCTTTTATAGCGTGGCAAACATTCGGGGAACCTTTATTCGTGGAGACCTTAACTGGCAGGTTATACCCGGATACTCCAGCAAAGGTTTGGCATTTGAACGCCCTTTTTTGTATCCTGCATTAAGCAGTTCCGGCGGCTTGGAGATTTCTGATACCTACACACACCCGCCTTTCGATAGCATAAGCGTAGATAAAACCAGCTTAGGCGGGTGGTATGCCCGTAGCTTCAGCAGCAAAGTAATCTCTGACAATCGATATAGATATGCTGCCATCTCTATGGAGAAAGTGTGGCACAATAAACGCCCTTTCACCAGTGTGGAAAGTGGCAGGGAGTGGCATGACAAGCTGATGATAATGGGCTCTATTGCTCTTACTCAGTCCAATTATGGACACCTGGACAAAACCAGCTCCTTCTTAGGCAACGAACGTTTACCATTGGGCTTTTTGCTTGAGCTTCCCTTTGGTTATGAGTTTGGGGAGTATTCGAACAGGCAGTTTGTGGGTTTTCGTGCTGGATTGGGTAAAATTGTACTGGATGATGCCTTTATGTATGTGGAGAGCAATGTAGAATCCTTTATCCGCAAGGGAAAACCTGAACAAGGGGTGCTGTGTATAAAGCCTATGCTGATATCACCCTTGCGCTCCTTTGGCTCCTATAGTACACGCACTTTTTACCGGGCCCGTTTAACCCTGGGTAAAAACCGTCTGGAAAACGAGGCAATGGAGCTTAGCGATGATCCTTTCTACCGGGGAAGCGTCAACTTAAGTGGCAACAACATGATGTCTTTCAGTTTGGAGCAAGATTTTAATGCTCCTTTGAGTATCATGGGTTTTGACGTAGCACTATACGGCTTTGTAGATGGAGCAGTGATAACTAATAGCCCCCTCAGGCCAAAGATAGATGAATCTGTAATGGTAGAGGGATTGTGAATCAGGCTCCGCAATCCGAGGTTGGTATGGCGGTCGATGCAGCTTCAGGTGGCATGGAATCAAAGTTTCGGCGAGTTCAGTTCCCCCCGCTTCAGTCTCAGCACCCATGTTCCAGTAAAGCTTCTACAATTTGAGGGGCGGCGTCCCAAACCCTACGAATTTTAGATTCCCTATCCCCATCAGCATTATTTACTTGCCAGAAATGGGGCATGCAAGGGAAGCTGCATAAAATAAACGTTGGAGACTCGTATGGAAAAGCGGCTATACTTAATTGATGGCACGGCTCTATTGTATCGCGCTCATTTTGCCTTCATAAAGAACCCTTTAATTAATTCCAAAGGCATGAATACCAGTGCCATATACGGTGTGATTAGCTCTTTCATCAAATTGGTTGAAACTGCTGATGCACGCCATATAGTTATTGCCTTCGACCGTAAAGCTCCCACCTTTCGTCACGAGATATATAAAGAATACAAAGCTCAGCGCCCTCCCATGCCCGATGACATGGTGGCTCAGATTGAACCGGTGCATAGCTTTTTTAAGCTGATCGGATTACCAGAGATTAGCATGGATGGTTTTGAGGCAGATGATGTACTGGGCACACTCGCCGCAAAAATGTCGCATGAATATGAAGTGGTGTTGGTAACCAGCGACAAAGACTATTGCCAGCTTGTAAACAACAGAACCAGCCTTTGGGATCCTATGAAAGACAAGCACATGGGCAGAGATGACGTATTCGCCAAATATGGAGTATATCCCGAGCAGTTTGTAGATTACCTTGCCTTGGTTGGCGATGCGTCGGATAACATCCCCGGCGTAAAAAGCATTGGACCAAAAACCGCTGAAGCATTACTAAAAGAACATGGCAGCCTTGATGCCATCTATGCCAACATCAGCAAGCTTGCCCCCAAACTGCAAGAGCGATTGGTAGCGGAGAAAGACAATGCCTATCTCTCCCGCAAATTAGCAGCGATTGAGCTTGATGTGCCAATTCCTCTGCCAAACTACAATCTGATGGCATTCGACCCGCAAAGCCTGCGAGATGCCCTGCCGCTTTTACATGAGTATGAGATTAGCTCTATTATCAGAAAAATAGAAAGCAAGTATCCGGTCAGTTCCCCCAAGCCAGAAATACAGCCGGCTGATAAGCACGCAGAAACCGAGTATCAGGACGACATTTTTAGCAGCAAAGAAGCTCCGGTAGAAGATGAGAAAGCTGTATCAGAAGCATACATGGCAAAATTTGTTGCTGTTCTTGTAGATAGCCTCAGCTTTGTTCCAATGCTGGCGGATATCCGCTCTGCCGAGGTTGTTAGCCTGGACACGGAAACAGATTCCATAGACCCCATGCTGGCATCACTGGTGGGAATTTCGCTATGTGTTTCTGCCAAAAAAGCATACTATTTACCCCTTGCTCACCGCATGGCAGACAATCTACCAATGAGCGAAGTCTTACAGCATCTGCATGAGGCACTTAAAGGCAAGAAAATAATCGGTCACAACCTGAAATATGATCTTTGCGTATTGGGCAGGCACGGCATGAAACTCAGCAACGTGTTATTCGACACCATGCTGGCGGCCTACATCCTGGATCCCGGCATAAATAGCTATTCTTTGGACGAATGCGCCGACAGGGAATTGGGGCACAAAATGATACCCATCAGCAGTTTGATAGGAAAGGGTAAAACCCAGATAAGCTTCGATCTGGTTGACCCCAATGAAGCGTGCCTCTATGCCGCTGAGGATGCCTGGGCTGTTTATCTGCTGTTTCCTCTGTATGAAGAGCGAATAAACAAGTCTGGCATGAAAGACCTGTTTTACAATATCGAACTTCCTCTGGTGCAGGTGTTACAACGCATGGAACAAAACGGTGTGGCGATAGATAGTGGTATATTGAGCGAGATTTCTCACATGATAAACATCGAGCTGAAAAAGCTGATAGAGCATATCTATAACTATGCCGGATATGAATTTAATATCAATTCCACGCAGCAACTGGCAAAGCTTCTGTTTGTGGAAAAACAGCTACCTAATAAGAAAAAGACCAAAACCGGCTTCTCTACCGATAACAGCGTGCTGGAAGATCTAGCCAATGATTATGAGATTGCCGATACCATTATCCAATACCGTCAGCTAAGCAAGCTGCAATCCACTTATGTAGGCGCATTGCCAAAGATGATAAATCCTGCTTCCAACCGGATACACTCATCGTTTAATCAAACCGTTGCCTCCACCGGCAGACTGTCTTCGTCCAATCCCAATCTGCAAAACATCCCCATTCGCACTCAGCTTGGCAGAGAGATTCGCAAGGCTTTTTGCGCTGCGGACGATAAACATCTGATCCTGGCGGCAGATTACTCACAGATAGAGCTGCGGCTACTGGCACTGATGAGCAGGGATGAAGCCTTGATATTGGCATTTAAAAACGGACTTGATATTCACAAAGGAACCGCAGCCAGAATCTTTAATGTATCCCTGGATGAAGTTACTACAGATCAACGCCGGGCAGCTAAAACCATAAACTTTGGCATCCTGTATGGCATGGGACAACGTAAGCTGGCAAGAGACCTGGGCATAAGCCAGACAGAGGCGAAGATCATTATCGAAAGCTATTTTAATCAGTTCCCATCCATTCGTAATTTTATAACAAGCTGCGTGATGAACGCTCAGCAAGACGGCTTTTGCCAAACCATATTTGGCAGAAGGCTATATCTGCCAAATATTAACAGCAAACATCAGGGATATCGAAGCGAGGCCGAGCGGATTGCCGTGAATATGCCCATTCAAGGCTCAGCCGCAGACTTGATAAAGATTGCCATGATAGATATAGACCAGCAGATACAAAACAATCCTCGCATCAAGATGATATTGCAGGTTCACGATGAATTGGTATTCGAGATAGACCGTGAGGCAATTGAAGAAGCTAAGGCAATAGTATGCACAGCTATGGAGAACGCACTGCCTGTGGATATGCGCAAGATTGTGGAGCTAAAAACCGACATGGGCATCGGTAACAACTGGTTTGAAGCCCACTGAGCAGGTGCGGATTAACAGCAAATACTATGGTATCAAGCTGATACCTGTTATGTAGCATTCTGTTGCTACGCCGCATTTCAGCTTGATGCCAAAGTAAAATATAGAGAAATCAAACCACAAAGTACACAGAGGGCACAGAGAGTTACCATAGATCCCCCAATAATCTATCCAGTCACACACAAGCAACCACACATACAACACACAAACATCACACAAACAACCACACCTGCAACACATACAAAAGATCATTGCATAATCTGGAACGCCGAATTTATTCGGCTGGAATAACCAGATTTATCTGGTTAGCTGATGATAATGTAATCCCCAAAGTCAGTTGTTTAGCCTTAATACCGGATAAATCCGTTGCACCAACTGGCTGTAGCCCGTTTTCTATTAATGTGCAATGGTCTATCCAAAGTCTCTGCAATTGGTCTCTCCATGGTCTCTACAATTGATCACTACAAATTGATCACTACAACGTTTAACGTGGGAAAGACCAGTTTTCTTCCTTACTCCTCAGCTTTAATCATGCGTTTATCCTCCCTTAATCAAGCGTTAACTATTAACGCTTGATTAAGGGGGGATTATCACTTGATAAACATTGTGAAGCAAGGAAGCATTCTTGAAAAAAAATGCTTATAAAGTCTCACCCAAACTTGCAAATGAGTATCATCTGTCACATTGGTGGGTGGTGTGGGAGAACTGGAACAAGTCTGAATCCGATCTAAAGCGCTGTGGAAAAAGCTTTGTGTCACTTATCTATCTGTCTGTTTGAGAACACTATGTCTTACATTTGATTTGTGACATCAGTATAGCTATCGATATTTTGCCTCAAAAGCTAATATCTTAAGATTCTTGGGAGATCCCGCCATATTATTGAGGTTCCATCAAGTCATTCTGAGTATTGGTGCTGGTGGATGGGCTGGAAGGATTGCAGGCTACAACTTTGAAGAAGATTCTGCCGCTGGTTGCCGTATTGATGCTGAGGGTTTGGCCTGGTGCGGAGACGCTTATGTAGCTGGGAGACCAGTTTACCAGATCTTCCGAGCTATAGATGTGATATTCTGTGGCTCCCGCAACTGAATCCCAGCTAAGGATAACATCGCTGTTGGAAGAGCTGATCCTGACATTGGGGGTATCCAGAAACCCGCCAGGTGTATATATGGGAGGGCCTACGAAATCATCCAGCAACAATGCAAACAGGTCATAGCTAAAGGCTCGAATGGCAACATAGACCACGGCATTACCATAAGCATCCAGATTGTAGGTCTTTTGAATCCAGGTTGGATTGGCTAACCCACTGTCGATCATGGTGAAGGACGCGGGACTTGTGTCTGTTGTGGAAACAAGCACTTCCCAGGGATCAGAATAATACCCTTTCATCCAGAAGCTGAAGGTATCAACGCGGGAAGCGCTCAACATCAATGGGGGAGTGATGATCCAATCGTTGCTCTCCTCATAGTTTTCATACCAGACTTGAATGCTGTGTGAGCCATTGTGAGCTAAGTTACTAGCCGAAATGCTCCATTGATTTGTGCCTGAGTCAGCGTTCAGGACAGTCCAATTGGCAGGGATTGTGCCAGATTCAAAACCTTCATTCAACATCTCCCTGGGTGTAATGGTTACAGCCAAACTGGTGCTGATGTCGTTTGCCGGAACTGTATCTCCTGGCAGGGCTACTTCGGCATAGAGATTAGCAGTCCCCAGATAGCTGGAGTCCGGGGTCCAGCTAAACGTATGGGTGGTGGAGGCATAGCCTCCTAAAGCCGGCATTTCAAAAGAAGCCAGGGTAGCTTCGGGAGATTGACATTTCAGATACACCGTGTAGCCGCTTTGCAAGGCAAAGCCATTGTTTTGGATGCCGACTGTGTAATCATAAGGCCTGTCGATAGCGATAGCGGAAGGCCCTGTGATGGAGGTGGCGGCGATATCCAGATTGCTTGATGTATATAGTGGTGGGCCAAACACATCATCCAACCAGATTCCGTTTTCATTGTTTCCGCGATATCGAATGGCAAGATAGATCAGGGCACCGCCAAAAGTATCAAGATTAAAGTTCGGACTGAAAACCTGAAGATCTGGGATGCTATAGCTCCCTATCGCAGTAAATGAAGCGGGTTGGGTGTCTGTGGTGGAAACCAGCACTTCGAATTCTTCGGGATAGTTTGAATAGATCTTGTGGAGTGAAAACCGGAAATTGTCTGGAACAATCTCGCTTCCACCCAATCTGGGACTGATCAGCCAATCATCATTCTGGCGGGATGGCTCTGCATAGATGCAAGCCGAAACCGCCCCTGTGATGACATTGATGTTGCTCACAGACCAGCTCTTTGTGCCTCCATCCAGATTGAGGACAGTCCATCCACCCGGTATGGCTCCGGATTCAAAACCTTCCGTCAAAGCACCCTCAGGCAGGGTGACAAATGAATACACGGCATTGTTTTGGGAGTGCTCACCCTGAGCTTCGGCTATAACTGACCAATAATATGTAGTGGATGGCTGCAGTCTGGACGCTTCCAGCAAGGTGAAGCTGGTGGCTGGTGCCTCAACCACTGCGCTGAGATTGGCCAGGGTGGGAGGATTGACGGTGCTGACGCAAAGTTTGTATGAACTGGGCGGAATACCTGTGGCTGGTGCTGTCCAGCCAAAGCTTGTCAGGGTGTTTACAAAGGTGGCTTGATTGAGTGGTGAATTCAGAGTGACCGGATTGGGGGCTGTGATGCTGAGTTTCACATCATCCAGGGCGAGATAGTTTGTGCTGCCGCCAATGTATCCCCTGATCCCCAGATAATAGGTTCCGGAACCTGAGGGAGTGAAGCTGCCGGCTATCCGTTTGTACTCATTCGTATCAAGGAAGGTGGAACCGGCAATGCTATTGGTCATGGCAACAATTGTTGGATCAGTGCCGTAATAAATCCCCATCTGGGCATAGTTTGGATTTGTTGATTGTTGACGGGCATAGAGCTCAACATCATAAGTGCGCGAACCAACCAACGTGATGGGATGGAACAACCAGGATACTGCCGCCGCTCCGTCTGAATGGAATAGATAGACGTTGAACTCGCCGGTTCTGGGTTCCAAGCTTCCAGAATAGGTTGAATTTGCAGTCCAGGGGCTAGATCCAGTTTCCATGGCCAGAGTCCACTCCGAGATATTGGAGGTGCCGTCGATGCATCCTACCTCAAAGCTCTCCGTAACAAATTGGTCTCTTTGGATATGGAAGCTCTGGGTGGCTGGAGCAGGGCTGGCTGTGCCCGCTAAAGAATAGGCCACGACAGTCCAATACCAGTTTTCTCCATAGCTGAAGCCAAACCCAGCCTCTGCCACAGGATTGATGGAGACGCCGGTGAGGTTGGTGATAGTGTGTTGGCCGGGATATCCACTATTGAAGATTTGCGCGGGATCATCTTTGACCAGATAGATGGTGTAATGGTCCGGCACAAGACCAACTGGATTGGGAGACCAGACGAGGCTGAAGCCGTCCTTGTTCACTCCATAAGCATTGTTGGCTGGAGACACTAAAACAGGGCTTTTAATCTGGGAAGCATATCTCCAGGCCAGGTCTGGATAACCGCTGTTATCCAGAGGGCTGAGATTCCAATAGTCGTTGCTGCCATTAGTGGTCTCTATTGTAAAATCCCATCCGGTGAAAGTGGACTGGGTCTTCATCTGAGCGGTGGTTTTGCCTGTGCCGCCATAAGAAGTTGCCTGTCCGCTGGTCTGGGTATCCCAGTAAGAGCTGGTAACGCTTCCGCCACTGGAACCAAGCAAACCGCCTTTTTGTCCACCGGAAACTGTCCCGGTAGAATAGCTGTGGGTGATCGATCCGGTTGAACCTTGATTGCCCACCACACCGCCAATATAGTTCACTCCGATGACGTTTGCATGGGAATAGCTGTTATTGATGCTTCCCTGGTTTTGACCCACCAGTCCCCCAATGGAATTCTGATTGCTGCTTATGCTCCCGGAAGAAAAGCTTCTGTTGATGGTTCCATTATTCCAACCTACCAATCCACCACACCAGGTGCTTCCGGTTATTGTGCCGGTGGAACTGCAGTTAGTGATAGCAGCACCGGTTTCGTTTCTGCCTGCGATGCCACCCAGGCCGTTAGCTGTAACGCCGGAGCTGGATCTCGAGACAGTGCCGGTAAAAGTGCAGCCTATGATGGAGGCGGCATTGTTGTTTCCGCAGATTCCTCCACCTGTGGTTGCATTGCCGATGTTGACTGCTGCCGCCGAACTGCAATTTTCGATGCTGCCTTTATTGTGACCCACTATCGAGCCTGTATCGGCATCACCGAGGATGCTGCAAGTGTTGCTCAGATTCAGGTTTTTGATAGTGCTCCCAACGGCAGTCATTCCAAACAAACCGTGATAGCTTCCGTAATAAGCTGTGCGGAGGTTGGAGATAGTGTGCCCATCTCCGTCCAAACCACCGTAAAACATACTGGTGTTGTTACCAATGGGAAGCCAGCCACTGGTGCCCCAGGCTGCATACCCTTCTCCACCTGCAGATAGGTAGGAAAGCAAGTCAATGTCGCTGATCAATTTGAAATAGGTGCGGGAAGAGGCAGAGCCCAGATAGTTGCGGATCAGGTTCAGTTCCGTAGCATTGCTCACGGTGAAAGGATCGGTCTGGGTTCCGGTGCCAGAAGCAAAGTAGTTCTTCTCAAACTTGACATTGTCTATATAGAGCCTGCCGTTGTAAGCGCTGGTACCCAGGAAGCGGATTTGTTTCGTTCCGGGCGGAATATCCAAAGTGCGGCTTGCCCACTCTGTGGAGGCAGGAGCCCATTGTGCTCCAGAGTGAGGAGCAGCGGTGGCCATACCTCCTCCGGTTCCGGCATTGTATGAGGCAAGAGTAGTAAACGTAACACCGTAATCCAGGGAATATTGGATGTCCAGCCGTTCATTGGCATTGGGAGCCAGATAGGGGGAATAGGCATAGTCATAGCTTAGCTTCCCGCCATAATCACCCAGATTCAGATTTGGGGTGGTGAGGACGATTTGCCGGTCGGCAAGATGGTTTTCAAAAGAACAGAGCGCGCTTCCCGATCCACTGGCTCCATACGCGTTGCTATTGCCGCGCCACCAAGCATTTAGACCTGGAGCCTCCCATGTGTTTGGCACCGACCAGTATGAGGGAGGGAAGGTGGTCGAAGCAAAGGTCTGAGTCGAAGGGAAGGTGCTGATGGACGTATCCTGATACTGCACACTGAAATCATCAACGTACCAGGCGGGACCCCAAGCGCTGATTCCATTAAACAATACAAAGATCTCTTGCCCTGCCCATCTGCTCAGATCTATGCTTTCCGATACACCCGTACCCGGGTATCCCATGCTATTTTCCGGAATGGTGTAACCATCATTTGAATTGAAGGCAGTTCCAAAGCGTTCCCACACTTTAGTGTAATTGTTTTCGTTTACATATACGTAAACAGCACCGTAGTCGTAATTATTTTCAGTCCTCAGACCATGAGACCACTTGAAATTCAGTCTGTACTGTGACCCTGGAATTATGATCCATGGAGTCCATAAGCTCCTGCCCTGACCCAACCAGTAATCGTTAAAAAAACAGCAGGCTTGACCATGGTTAACTTGCCAGGGTAAAGGGTCGGCATAGCCGTTATCGTTACGGGACCAATCTTCCGGAAGAGTGCCGGGGGCAACGCTATTGAAATCTTGCGAATAGGGGGCTGTATAGACGATGCGGGTTTGTGGCAGATAACTCCCTAAGTTGAGAGGTTCAAGCGCATATGCTGAGAAGATCATAAGCGACATTGCGAGCAGCAACAGGATGTTTCTATTCACGATGAGACACTCCTTAAACACTGATGGATAACATATTGCGGCCGTTGGGCGTACTCCAAATCATAATTCGGCTCAATCATCGCAATCCTATGATCCGATATTGGCGGAAGAAAATTCACATTTAGTTTTTTGTCAATCTAATTGTGATGACTTTGTCTGTTTCCTGATTAAAACTGTTCAATATGCGTTCTCACTTATTTTTCAAACCGCATCACCAATTTTTTTCGAATCAGCAGTTTTGCGGGTTTACGATATCACGATCTTTTCAAACGAGTATCACGATTTTTGCAAATCATCTTATCACTTCTCAAGCAGAAGGTGATCCATTTTATCTAACTTGCACCCAGAAAGTTGCAAAAAACCATTAGCAGCACGCCAGTAGGCTTAGGCAGCTGTTTTCCCGGTGAATGGTCTTGATGATATTCTCTGCCACGAACTTACTGCCCAAGCGTGCCTGTTGCCAGATATCGGGATTGTTATTCCTGAAGTCTGTACACCACATTCTCAGGGTGGGAATGCTGCTCCTTGACTCAAAGTAACAAAGCCGGGCTTGTGCTTTCAGCAGTTTGATAGCAGAGCCAATCTTAACCCGATTGGGATGCAGCAGCATGCTCAGCAGGATTTGGCTCTCAAGCTCTGATACTATGCGTTTCCGGGTGGTATTCCAATTGCTGTGGACGAGAGCAAACATGTTATAGTCTGATTGCAGATACTGCTCTATCCAGGTGCGGATAGTTCTCTCACAGCGTTTATCCCGCATCTGATACAGCTCCGGCACCAGTAATCCGTTGTTGTAATCAAGCACTATCTGTTTCCATTCCTCAGTCCTTGATTCACAATCCCGCAGCCGGTTCAGCACGACAGAGCAGAAATGCCCCAGCAACTTAGCCTCTTCCAATCTCCGCAAAGGCAGATTGGCATCTTTACTCAGATCAGGATACTCCGTTACCGAATGATCTTTGTCCGCTGCATTGACATCTTGATGCCCATCCTGTTTTATCCCCCAAGAACCAGACAGAAGCAAAAGAGCTTTTGAAGTAAACCCCTGTTCAATGCCCATAAACAAATAGCATAAGGACTTTTCCCAAAGCGCTTTAGATCGGAATCAGACTTGTTCCAGTTCTCCCACACCACCCACCACTGTGACAATAAAAGCCTTAGCAAATCTGATGAGTTCTCTTAAAAATCTGATCATCCAAAACCAGTCCAAAACCAGCGCAAATTTGCAATAATCGTGATACAAAAACGTCCAGAAACGTCCAAAGACCACTGTGACACAATCCAAAGCCAGTCCTATCTATCTCTCTGCCTCATAAACCAATACGACCACTGTGACACGGGATACCGATTTGAAGGTTTGGGTGAGAGTTTATAATGCTAAAGATTCTTATGCTGCAAGTTGTGCTGCATGAAAAACTGAGGGATGTGAGTCCGCCAAATATCTTGACATCTTATGCTTTGGCATAAGAAGTGATATCATTACCCAGAAGGAGACACAGGATGTTTTACTGTCCTACTCGCATCATCTTTGCTGAGCATGCCATCAAGCATGCAGAATCAATACTTGCCACAATGGGCAAATGTGCTTTCATCGTTAGTGGGCAAAGCAGTGCCCGGCTTAGTGGAGCACTGGATGAGCTAATGCCAATGCTTGGCAAGCTTAACATCGCTAGCTATATTTATGATCAGATAACAGAAAACCCCACTGTTCAGGACGTTATAAGGGGTAGCAAACTGATGACAGATCAGCAGTGTGATTTCGTGATTGGCATTGGCGGGGGGAGTCCCATCGACGCGGCAAAGGCAATCTCTCTGGCGGCAGCAAACCAGCTAAGCGAAGGTGATCTCTACAGCACCGATAAGTTCATCAGTGCCTATCCAATTGTAGCCATCCCCACCACTGCCGGAACAGGGACAGAGGCCACCCAATATAGTGTATTAACGAATCCAGCTACCAATAAAAAGGCTGGTTTTGGACATCCTTATGCTTTCCCGAGGCTATCCATTGTGGATGCCCGCTACACCCATAGCCTATCCGCGGAAGTAACGCTGCATACTGCTTTGGATGCGCTTAGCCACCTGCTGGAAGGCTTGTATAGTAACCAGCGCAGCTCCATTATGTATCCCTTTATATATCGGGGAATTAGCAGCATTATAAAGCAGCTTCCCATAGTATTACGGGATGCGGGAAACAAGCAGGCACGGGCAGAGCTAATGCAGGCTTCGCTATATGGCGGCATGGTTATTGCCCAGAGCAGTACCACACTTCAGCATTCTATTGGCTATCCGCTTACCACGGAGTATCACGTTGCTCACGGCTTGGCAAATGCCATGGTTATGGAAGACATCATGAATCTCTATCAAGATAAGGTGCAGGATGAATTAAGTGGCCTGTTTAATGCTATAAGCATAACTAAGGAAGGCTTTATTAGCTGGCTTAACGCGTTACCCTTCCGCAAGGGCATATTGCTTTCCGATAGCTTCATCGAAGCGGCAATTCCGCAGATTATGGCAAGCAGGAATATGGCTCTTAATCCCTTGGAAGTAATGCCTGGTGATATCCGAAACATTTTGCATAAGCTAAAGGAGCGATCATGAAAGTAGCCGATTTTAACGATGAACGTAGCAGACTTACAGCCTTGACCCTATCGAAGGGAAACCTGAGCATCAAGCGTTTCTATGGCTTGGATGGCAGCACCTACCAGGCAGGATCTTTGGATGCAAAAACCAAAGAAATGCTGGGCTTGGTTGCTTCTATGGTATTGCGTTGTGACGATTGCATCCGATACCATTTGGGCCAATGCAAGGCATTGGGGCTTTTAGATGAAGAGCTTCAGGAAGTGTTTGCCGTTGCACTAATGGTTGGCGGGTCAATAGTAATCCCGCATCATAGGCGGGCTGTTGAATACTGGGAAGAGCTGAAGAACCTCACCACTTCTTGAAGATAAAGAACACCGCCAGAACAATTAGCACAAAGCCGATAATGTAGTTCCAGCGCAACTGCTCCTTTAAATAAAATACCGAGAAAGCACAAAACACGGAAAGGGTTATCACTTCCTGGATAGTCTTTAACTGAAAGGCGTTGAACTGACCGTATCCAATGCGGTTGGCAGGAACCTGAAAACAATATTCAAAAAAGGCTATTCCCCAGCTTATCAGAATTACTTTTATTAAAGGCGCGGTATTATGCTTCAAATGCCCATACCAGGCAAAAGTCATAAAGATATTGGAGATAATCAGCAAGAGAATTGTTCGCATAAATACATCACCTACGCTGCTTTTATGTTAACTTTAGCTAAGCCCTATAATCCGGTTATAGAAAAACTATCCAGTATCTCACCATCAAGATTATACACGGTGAAATCCATGGAGTTATCGGTTTTATCGGCTATTAGATAGTGATTGTCCAGAATAAACTTCAGGCTATGGGGATTGTCAGTGCGGTTTTCCCGCATGGGTGCGCCTCCACCACCGCTAACTATATAAGTAATTCCATTATACTCGGAACGTTCATAGTTATGATCATGACCGCTGAAAACTGCTTTTACCCCCGAATTGCTAAACAAACCCGGCATGAACAATGATAAACCAAGCTCGTCGCCATGTGCACCTGAGCTGAAAATTGGGTGATGCAGTATAACAATGGAGGGTAGTGAATCTGCCAGGGTGCTGCTAAGCCAATTGTATTGTTCAGAGGCTGGTTTTATCTCTTTCGTGCTATCCAGTACTATAAAGCGCACACCTTCATGCATCACTGTGTAATATGTGCAGCCATTTATGGCGGGGAAGTTATTTAGAAACAGGCTTTCGGAGCGTTCGTGATTGCCTTTTGCGGGATAAACTGGGCAGATATCGGAAAGGGGCTTTGTAATCTGAAAAAAGAGGTCATACTCGCTTTGCGCAATACCTTTTGTGTTTAGGTCGCCTGTGTGAAAGGCTATCTCCGGGCGATGGGCTGCTAGGCTCTGGATTACCTTGCGATGAGCAGTTTCGTTGCTGCGGGTGTCGCCATAGATGGCAACCCGGGCAAAAAGATTGCCTGCAAGCAGGCAGACAATTAGAACGCAGATTGCTTTATACGAAAACTTCACAGCTTTTGATACTCCTTCTGAAAGGCCTGTAAGTCTTCCCAAGCCGGCCGCTTCCAGTTAGGGTTTCTTAGCAGTGCTGCCGGATGGTAGGTTACATATACGGGAATGCCCATGAACTCGTGCACTTTATCCCTGTGCCATTGAAGCGTGTTGCTATTACCAAGCAAGGTCTGAGCTGCCACCAAACCAACCACAAGCAGCATTTTGGGGCGGATAATATTGATCTGCTCCACCAGATAAGGCATACATGCTAATCTCTCAGTTGCTTCGGGATTGCGGTTACCGGGAGGGCGGCATTTTACTATGTTAGCTATATAGATTTCTGTTCTTTGAATGTCTATAGCAATAAGCATTCTGTCTAATAGCTGACCTGATTCACCTACAAATGGGCGGCCACTGAGGTCTTCTTGCTCCCCCGGACCCTCACCTATCAGCATAACCTTGGCATTGGGATTGCCCTCTCCATAAACCACATTATGGCGATTTGCATGTAAAGGGCACTTGGAGCAATTGGCATATCTCGCCTTTAGTTCTGCCAAAACTTTGGCTTTGTCGTTACTAACTGGGCTTTCTGGCCGGTATAAGTCTTTTATGCCGTTGTTCTTCAGCATCTCCAGGTATTGGCGCAGTGGGCTGATAGGCATTCAGGTTTTACAAATCGTTGTCGTCGTTATCGTCTGCCTCGCCGAAGAAGTCATCCTCATCGTCGAAATCATCATCGAAGCTATCGCTTGCCACGTCGTTTACAAAGCGATCAGAATCGTCCACCGTCTCTTCGGTATATTCGAAGGTCTCATCATCATCGAAGGGATTTTGCTCTTGCTGCATGGCAAGTTCGGCTTCGGCAAGTTCGGTAATGTAATCCGGCACTTCGTTATCGGCAACGTGCTCCATAGACATCACGGTTATCTTTTCGTTGAACTTGTTTTTAACGTATGCGGGGAATTGATTCAAGCGCTGTGCTTCCATCTTGGAAAGCAGACAAAACAGGTAGTTCATATCCACCTTTTCCAAGAAGTTTTCGATCTTTTTGTTAATCATTGTGATTCTCCTGTTGTAAAAAGCCTTCAACCGGTTCTATGTAGCGGTTAACCCGGTTTTCTTCGGCACGAATAATTGCCTGAACATCACTGACGGCCTGTTGAAGATCGTCATTAACCACCAGATAATCGTAGTGGGGTATAAAGGCAAGCTCATCCTGGGCGATACTAAGACGCTTGGCAATCTCTTCGGGGCTGTCTGTAGCCCGCAGCACAAGCCTTTCGCGCAGTATCTCCATGGAAGGCGGAATGATAAATACTTTTACATATGGGACATCTGTGGCACTAATAAGGCTCGCACCCTGAACGTCGATGTCCATTATTACATGCTTGCCTGCTGCCAATCGAGCCTTTATGTAGCTTATTGACGTGCCATACCAGTTACCGAATACATTTGCATACTCCAAAAAGTCTCCGCTTTCGATGCGTGATTGGAATTCGACCTCATCCACAAAGTGGTAATGAATGCCGTTTTGTTCCACGCCTCGTGGCTTACGCGTGGTGAAGGATACCGAGTAATCCACATTGTTCGAAATCTTTAGTATCTCGTTCAATATGGTACTTTTACCTCCACCGGAAGGAGCAGATAGTATTATCAGGAAACTGGGGCTTTTCTGGATCACCGGTAAATGCTTTATTCAGGAATGATCTTCTGATAATCTACAGCGGTAAGCAGGTTTTCCAGCTCGTCCATATTGGAAAGGCGAACCTTTAATAGCCAACCTTCTTCGTAGGGAGATTTGTTGATTAAATCTGGACTATCTTCCAAGTCACCATTGCGCTCTTCAATCTTGCCACTAACCGGGCAAATAAGGTCTTCAACGGCTTTAACTGCTTCAATGGAACCACATGGTTCGCCAGCAGATACCTTGTTTCCTACATCAGGCAGCTCCACAAAAACTATGTCGCCCAATTCATGCTGAGCAAAATCGCTAATGCCAATGGTGGCCAGATCGCCATCAATGCGCACCCATTCGTGACTCTCGGTGTACAATAAATCGTCTTGGATATTCATGTTCTCCTCCACAAAGGTTTTACTTTTCTATTTGAACCCAAGTCTTTTAGTGGCGCAATTGTGTCAAGAAGTATGTACTCCCTGCATCCCTTTTCGGATTCTGTATGATGCTTTACAATGGCTGTAATAAATAGAGAAAGGATCGCTTCAAAACCTCTCTAAGCACAGCGGTTTTTGCTGGAAGTAAAAAGCCCTATCCAGTTCGCCAATCCGGCTTTCATCGGAGCAAGCCAGCAAACCGTAACTGTGCAAGGTGCTAAAGTCCACCGCATTCATTAGCCAGGAAGAATACTCTGCCACACCCATGCTTAGCTGTAAATCATGCTTCATGCCTTTTGCAATGGATGCCTTACCTGCTCTCCACTGCATAATGAACTCCTTGGCTACGCCTGTAATGAAATCATCTATCAAACAATACTTAATGCGTAGCCCATCAAGCGTACAGGGACGTTGCAATAGTAACTTAGCATGATCCAGACTGCGATACATTATACCCATACCGGTATCATACACGTGATGATATCCCGGTTCACGCAGTTGTCGGTTATCCAGATTACGGATGTCTGCAAAGCTGAAGAATAAGTCCGGATACAGGGTAGAAAACTCTATGCGGCTAACTTGATCAGTCTGGCTGTTCAGGAATTTCAATGCGGCTTTCAATCCGGTAGCGCAAGTGAAAAGAAACTCCAGCGTCATGTGTGTAGCCTGATTGGTGCTATCATCGGCTTTCAAGCGGAAGCTTAGCATCGACAATAGCTTTCCCTGCTCTTTGTAGCCAACATAATATGCTCCCTGAGACTTAAGCATAGCTTCGATGTCCTTATCACGCTTGCGTATCATACCATGATGTTGCCGATAAAGCTGGTCATAGAAGGCTATAACGTCGTCTTTATCCGCTTCCCCCAGGTATTGCATGGGATATGATTCATTAAAGCTCGGAAGCCTGTCTGGACTGCATACATATTTATCACACTTTGTGCCAAAGCCAAAGCCCATCTTTTTGTAGAAATCCGGCCGGAATGAATATAGCATTGCCATGGGGAATTGCTTCTTTAGAGAGTGTTCCAAATACCAATGCAGCATCTCTTTGCATACTTTCTGTTTCTTATGCAGAAATTCAACTGCTACAAATCCAATCCCCTTCGCCTTGATGTCTTTACCATAATAGTTCATGCAGAAATCGAACAAGAGCATAGAGCCAAGAAGAGTATCACCCTCAAACAGGCCATACCACTCCCTTCCTGCCTTATTAAAGTCTTTTTGCAGCCTGGCTTCCAGTTCATCAATCTGCTGTTCGGTATTGATCTGCATCATTGGGTATGCCTTGGTGGCAATACGCAGCGCATTTATCAATTGGACTTTTGATAGCTTTTTAATCTTTCGCACGTCTCACTCCTGCGTAGTACTAACCCCAGGTAGAAAAGACCTCACCGGTGAAGTGGAACAATATAATGCTTTATGAATTATGTAGATATTGGATTAACCCGGGCCTCCGCCATTCCCATTGCCGCCACCATTGCCTCCGCCATTGCCGCCACCATTGCCGCCACCGTTTCCTCCGGCATTGTTTCCACCTACTCCGAAAGCATGTCCCCTACCATTATTAAAGACTTTCGAACCGCTAACCTCGAAGCTGCCCTCGTTGCTATCGATATTCACAGTGTTCACTATATGGGGAAACTTACCTCTGAACGAAACCATACCCAGAGCTTCCAGCTCTATATCTGCTTCATTAAAGTCATTCAGGTGATACTCACCGTTTTCCGACACATAAATATACTCGATCTGAATTATCTTGGATGAGGGAAAAGTCTCTTCAAAACCAAGGTAAGCAGCAAGACCTTGCATATCTGCGTTCCACATGTCGCCACCCGCTCCCCCCATGGAGGGCGGCAGGCTCCAGTATTCTACGGCTTTTGCCCTAATAGTGGCCAATTCTGCCATAATGGCCTGGCGATTTGAGACGTAGGCTTGGTAATTGAACATGTAAATTCCAACTGCTATGGCAATGCCAACCAGTAAAACTGCAAGAGCTATCAGCAGCACTTGTTGAGTTCCCATAAAACCTCTTTTTACATCATGTTATCTCAATACTTAGTAATTGCATTCAGGTTAATTAATGTGTCCGTAAACCTTATCCACAACTAGATTCGTTTATATCCTTTTACATGCCATAGTGCTGTCAAGCAGAAATTTCACAACCCATTCGACCATTTCGATAGAGGCAATCAACTATTTATCTCCATCGTGCTTTACAGTATTCAATTATGGTCATATTCTACATTTTTCAACAGCGTAAGAATTGTTGGTACCTTGTGTTGGCTTCCCTGCTGCTTCCTTGCTGCTATCCTGTGTAAAACAGGGGATAGCAGCAAGGAAGCAGCAGGGAAGCTATATGAAGTGCTTATGAAAATGTATGTTATGCGCGATTGCCAGCATTTGCTTGACAATATAACCCAGTGTGGAAATGTAGATAAGTACTTAAATTGTGACTAATTAAGGAAAGTTTATGCGCTTTATGCTTGTGATGATTGTGCTTGCGGCATCAATCAGCTTATCAGCAAATGCAAATGCCGGCAGGCTGGCACCGCTTAATCCAGCCTACGAGGAGTATCTTGCTACTCCGGCTTTACAACGGGCGGCAATATATGGGAGTTATATCCCCGAGCATAATGTAGTCACCATTGATATTAGAGACCTGCCAGACATAAACAGAATTCTTCCAGAAGTATATGACTTAAGGCAAATGAACGCCCTAACTCCAATCCGGGATCAGGGCTACACTTCAGCCTGTTGGTGTTTTAGCAGCATTGGCGCGCTTGAAAGCCGAATGATGATAACTGGCATGGGTGAATACGATTTATCGGAAAACAACATGTACTACGGACACGGCTACATTGGCTTGCATACTGGCGGTAACAGATACATGAGCAGCACTTATCTGATGCGTGGAGCTGGCCCTGTGCCGGAGTCACTCGATCCATTTCAGTTTGACCAGGGTCAATACCATCCCGACATCACTCCGGTAGCCTATGTCCCTGGTGCCGTTTGGATGCCACAAGGACTGAGCATAGAAGTGATAAAGCAGACTATTATCGACTACGGCGCATTGGATGCAGCAATGAACTTCAGTGATGGCTTCTTTGATAACTCCAACAACAGCTATTATTATCCCGGATATGCCGGAGCATCAATAAATCATCTGGTGAACATTGTTGGTTGGGACGATAATTACAGCACCGCAGGCGGTAGAGGCGCATGGATTGTGCGTAATTGCTGGGGAACTGAGTGGGGAGAAGCAGGCTATTTTTATGTGTCTTACAATGACTATTTTATCGCTCGTTTCCCGGCATACTGGCCAAAGATAGAGCCATATAACAGCCAGACAAGGATACTGCAATATGACGATGTGGGCTATATTGGCGACTGGGGTTTTGGCTCCAATACCGCCCATGCCATGATAAAATACGACATACCAGCCGGTTATATGTTAAACAGGATTGGCTCATACACCACCTTCCAGCCTTCCAGCGTTAGCTATGGCATCTATAGCAGCTTCGATGGTGTTTCTCCTTCGGGACTGCTGACCCAAACCTCGTCTGACACCCATCCTTACTACGGTTTTTACGTTAAGGAGCTTAGCAATCCGCTTTATTTCCCCACAGCCACAAGTGTATATGTTTTAGCACGCTTTGTAACTCCTGGCTATGGTTATCCCCTGGCAGTTGAGTATGCTCAGGCAGGCACTGCCAGCCCAAATATATCATCCAGAGTGGCATGGATAAGCCAATATGGAACTGATGGAACCTGGACAGCAGTTGGCGCAAACACAAACAGCCCCATAGACCTGTGCACCAAGCTTTATATCAGTCCCGCTTCTGCAGTTACAGATGAGCTGCAAGCTCCGCAGCTCTTCAGTACGTTTCCCAATCCGGCAAGAGAGCAGCTAACTATTAGCCTTAACCTGAAATCAAGCTCGCCAGTAGAGATAAGTATCTATAACCAAAAAGGGCAGTTAGTATATAACAAAGCCTATTCATCAATAGCGTCAGGGACACAACTGCTGGATATCCCTGTTACAGATAGCCTGGGCAAGAGGCTTGGCAACGGAATCTATCTTTGCCGGATAAGCTCTGCCGAGGGCAAACAAACAAAGAAGATTACAATTCTACACTAACTTGATACCTGATTCGAGGATCATCTCGAGGAGACCCGGATGCTAACAAAGCAGCAACTCATCATAAGATTAGAACAGCCATCTGATTATGCGACCGTAGAGAATCTAACCCGTGAAGCATTTTGGAACGTGCATGTTCCCGGATGTGACGAGCATTATCTGGCACACATCCTGCGCAATTCGCCAGACTTCATAGCCGAATTAGACTATGTAGCAGTGATAGGTAATAAATTGGTAGGCAACATTATGTATGCGAAATCCAAGATCATTGATGGCAAAGGAAAGGAGCATCCGGTAATAACCTTCGGCCCGGTCAGCGTCCTACCTGCGCAGCAAAGCAAAGGAATAGGCAAAGAGCTAATAATGCATACTCTTAACTTGGCTAAAGCACTTGGATATTTAGTTGTAGCAATCTATGGAGACCCAGATTACTATGTTCGTTGTGGTTTTGTGGCTGGGGAAATGTTTGGCATACGCACTTCCGATGGGCTCTTTTCTCCTGCATTGCAGGTGGTGGAGCTTGTTCCTGGCGCGCTAAAAGGCATAGAGGGTTGTTTTCACGAAGCTGAAGTTTATCACATTGATCCCCTTGCTGCAGAGGAGTTTGACAAATCCTTCCCGATCAAGGCTAAGTTCGAAACTGCGTCTCAACAAAGGTTCAGAGAATTGCTCTCTTTGTCCCATCCATAGTTAATTAATACCCACGCTTTATGCGTAACAGTAATGCTTTACTTTATGCCAAGTTCCTGAAGCTTGCGGGACAAATTACTCTGCTGCAAGCTGAGTGCCTCCGCTGTTCTGCTTACATTACCGCCAAATAGCTGTAGCTGAGTGCTTAGATAAATGGTTTCGAATTCCCTCTTTTTCTCCGCAAAGCTACTTGTAGCCTTCCAAAATTCAGACATTGCGGCGTTTATCTCTGCATTGGGCAGCATGCTGGCAATATCGGATGGTTCCAATATCTGCTTATCACATAGCAGATAAATCCGCTCAATAATGTTTCTTAGCTCGCGCACATTTCCCGGGTAGTCTGGTTTTGCCATAAATTCCAGTGCTTTGGGGCTGAATTCTTTCACCCGAGTGCTCAATTCGGCAGCAATTATGCTGGAAAAATGGTTAACCAGCAAGGGAATATCCTCTTTTCTGTTACGCAAGGGGCTGGTGTGTACGGGAACCACATTTAGCCTGTAGAACAAATCTTCGCGGAAGGTTCCAGCATTCACCATTGTAGCCAGGTCTTTGTTGGTAGCCGCGATTACACGCACATCAATGCGCTGGGTTTGATTTCCGCCCACTCGCTCGAACTCACCTTCCTGAATAACCCGGAGTATCTTTGCCTGGGCGGCTGCTTCCATGTCGCCAATCTCGTCCAGAAACAAGCTACCCCCGTCGGCTTCTTCCAGTTTGCCGCGTTTACGGTTTATAGCTCCGGTGAAGGCACCGCGTTCATAGCCAAATAGCTCGCTTTCCACCAATTCACGGGGAATGGCAGCCGAATTAAACTTTACAAATGGCTTGCCCAGGCGTGGGCTGCGGGCATGGATGAGACGGGCAACCAATTCTTTGCCGGTGCCACTTTCGCCTTGAATTAATATCTTGGCATTTGATGGGGCAATTTTGGCAATCATGTTGTTCAGGTCTTGAATAGCCATGCTATTGCCAACCATCTCCCAGCTTTGTTCGCTTTCGTCGCGCATCCTGCGCAGTTCACGGGAAAGCTGAGTAAATTCCAGTGCCTTGGCAATGGTTATCTTCACTTTGGGCAGGCTTAATGGCTTTTCCATGAAGTCAAATGCCCCGAGCTTAATTGCCTTTACCGCATCGGCTATACTGCTATTGCCGGAAATCATTAGTATGGGCGTTCCCGGCTGGCTTTTTTTAATCTTTGCCAAAACGTCAATCCCGTTCATATCGGGCAACTTAACGTCCAGCAATATAACGTCGGCATCGCTTTCTTCGGCAGCATTTAGCCCGCATTTGGCTGTGTGACAGCTTTGCACCTCATAGCCTTCATCCTCAAGTATGCTGCACAAGGTTTTGCAGATGTTAATCTCGTCGTCTATTATCAGCACTTTCATGTTTTTCCACCCTCGATGAACAGGGTGAATTCGCTTCCTTCACCGGGCTTGCTTTTTACTCTTACAATTGCTGCATTTGCCTCACAGAGTTTCTTTACCAAGGCCAGGCCAAGACCTGTTCCTTTGCTCTTGCGAGAGAAATAAGGCTCAAACACCCGGCTAAGGTCGTCGCTCTCTATTCCAGAGCCATAATCTTTGATGCCGAGAATAACGTAGTTCTTTTCCAAACTAAGCTTTATCTCAATAGCCTGATCTGGAGAAGAAGCATCAATGGCGTTTTGCAGGATATTGGTTATCACCTGATAGAAATGAGTTTTGTCGAATAAAATGTACAGGTTTGGCTGTAAATCTAAATCAAGCTTAAAATCCGCAGCATAGGAACGACATATATCCCTGATGCTGGATTCGGGATCAAAGTTTTCTCGCTGGGCTTTACTAACCTTGGCAAAGCTAGAAAAGTCCTGGGCTAACAAGCGTAAATTCTCAATTTCTTGCTTAATAATGTCCAATGACTCGTTTAAGATATTCTGCACACTTGCCGGATCGGTAACTATGCGTTCTTCCAGCCTCTGAACCGCCAGTTGGATAGGCGTTAATGGATTCTTTATCTCATGAGCCAGAATGCGGGAAAGGTCTTTCCAAATCATCTCTTTTTCTGCCACTAACAGGCGTTTTTGCACTGCTTCCAACTCGCGGGACATCACATTGAATGAGTTCTTTAGCATCTTCATTTCGTGAATGCCTGTTTCGGGCAGATGAACGCTAAAATTACCCTGACGAATCTGATTGGTGGCATTTTGCAATTCCCTGAGTGGTTTGCTGATACGGGACAGCACAATATAAAACACCGTGCTCGATACCATGATGATTATCAGCAGCGTTAATGCCGCATAAAACCGTGATTCACTAAGGCTGAGTTTCACTACCCCCTTTGCTGCGGAGTAGTTTGTCATTATCTCTTCTACTTTCAATGAATCTGCGCTGCTGTGCAGCCTTATCTGCCGCATATCCTCGCTTAGCTCCAGATGCTCCATTGCTTCTTGAAGCTGCTGTTGATTGGTTTGAAATACACGGTTTAGAACCATTAATCCACCGATGGAGAAGATCAGGTACACTGCCAACAACCAAGTTCTGATGCCAGGTCTGCTAAAACTCATTAATCCGCCTTATAGTGACTTGCGTAAGTCTATGGATGCGCTAGCTTGGGGCTTGTTATATTTCCATAATACCATCAGATCCACAGGTTTGTTTAGCTGAGCAAACTTGATGGTTGGGAGGCTGGCAGATAGCTGCACGCTAACTACTCCCCATTCCGGTTTAATGGGAATTGAGCAATCGAAACCGGAAATCTCTGCCAGCATATGAGCATAAGACTCGGTTTCTATAGTGCGATTCATACCTGCTGTATAGACCTCATATATGCCCTTGGCAGGATTGTATCGCACCCGATTTTGATAAGCCCTTTCCAGCACTTTTTTATTACCGGATTTTATTGTTAATTTGAAGTTTACGGGAATAACCGAACCACTTTTGAATACATCGAGAAAATCATTGTCAAATGCTCCCGTAAGAGATGTTCTAAGCTGTAGATACTCTCCGCCCACGCGGCTACTGATGGCTCTAAGGGCAGGATCGTTTCCGCTGTAGGAAGAGAACAAAAACATGGATAATGAAACCACGGTTGCAAACACCTTGGCGGTGAGAGCTTCGAACATACTATTTTCCTTGCAGGTAGATTTACCGATCCATGATTCTTATGCGCACTCTTTTTGTCAAGCACCTATGCTTCTCTTACGCGTTATCGTGCTTTGGTAAGATACGCTACACCACGATCCACATCACCACTTTGTCACTTCATCACTTCCACATCAATTCCACTCGAGAATTCTAGATTGGACAGAGGGTGTCTGAAGACTGAGTTTTCAGTTTGAGATAGGTGACATGAACTGCAATTCCCTTATGCTTTTGATCCATTTCAGCTCCCAACAATAATCTCAATAAGGAACAGGGCACAAAGCACAACACAGCCTGAAAATCCTGTATGAAAAAAGGGAGGACGTTTGAGTTCAATTTCTAGCTTGACAGGCAAAGGGCATGTAAAAGTATGGCACCCTGAGTTTAAATATAAGACCAAAGGTGGTGATTTGTTTGCCGACAGTCGTAGCTAAAGATAACGAGTCCTTCGATTTTTTGCTGAAACGCTTCAAAAAGAAATGCGAAAAAGCTGCTATCCTTTCTGAGATAAAAAAAAATCAAGCTTACGAGAAGCCCAGCGTAAAGAAGAAACGCGAAGCTAACGCCGCACGTCGCAAGATGCTAAAAATCCAGCGACGCATGCAACGTTACATGAAATAGCCTTCCTCAGTTAGGAAAGCACACTCACAAACTTAGCTACAGGGATTCGTCCCTGTATGCTTTTTTATGGTCGGGAGAATTAATGGGAATAATAGATTGGATAATCTTAGGCTTTTTGCTATTATTCACTTACATCGGGTGGCGTAAAGGCCTTGCCGCTGCAATTGTTCAGCTTGGTGCCTACATCATCACTTTCTTTTTGGTTGGTCATTACTATCCGCTGGTTCAGCGAAGTTTACTACTAAAATACCAGATGCCTCGCTGGATAGCAACCATCATGTCGGTGCTGTTAATTATCATCTTGATAGTGGTGGTAGTAAAGATAGTAATCTACATCCTCAATCGCTTTATTATGGCGGTAAAGCTCTCATCTCTAAACAAGGGGATGGGTGCTATTCTCGGCTTTGGCAATGGCTTTATGGTAGTAATAATTTTGATGGTTATGCTGGACTTTATGCCCAGTTTGTCTAATCAGCTTAAAGACGGCGAAAGTCACCGGGTTTATGCGGGAGTGAATGTTTTGAAAGAAGAGCTATTCACCAAGCTTAAGCTTACTCAGCGTATGAAGCTACTCCATATGCCAAAAATACCCGCTTCAACCCACATTGTTCCCCAACCAGAAGATTAATACATGAGCTATACCAATCCCGACCTGGAATATGGCGTACTGGTTCAGAACATTTGCCAGAGATGTCACAGCAAGCTGGGAAATTCGCTTGCCCAAGAGCTGCGCCCCCTGCAAGACATCGCTCAGATTCGCAAGTCCCATATCAGAATTGCCGAGATTCAAGAGCTACTAAGCCGCGGCTTAGACTTCAGCTTTGAAGATTTGAGTAATCTGACACCCCTGTTTGAAGATAGTGCCTTCAGTCTTTTCAGCTACGAGGAATTTACTGCGGTATATCACAATAACCGCATATCGGATGAGATTATCTCGCGGGCAGATGCCATGCAAGACTTCCCTTATCTAAAAGACACCCTGCGCAAGCTTACTGCATTTCCGGAGCTTAACAGGAGATACACCGGGATATTCGATTTTGAAGGCGAGATACTGGATACCGCTTCTCCGCAATTGCTTGGCATTCGCCGTAAAACCAGTCAGCTTCGTGCCCGCATTCAGAAAACCATGCAGTCCATGCTTAGCGACACCCGCTTTGAAAAGTTTCTGCAAGATAAGTTTGTAACCCAGCGGGACGACCGCTATGTGCTGCCAATAAAAGAAGGCTCGGTACCCTTTGTAAATGGTATCGTGCAAAGTCACTCAGGCAGCAAAGCCACTGTATTCGTAGAGCCTATTGCCGTGGTGCCTATGAACAACGAACTGCAAATGGTTAAGCAAGAAGAAAAGCAAGAGATATACAGGATATTTAGCGAATATACCGGCATGGTGAAAGCCGCTGAACAGCAGATACTAAAGAATCAAGAACTGCTTGCCGAGCTGGACTTCCGCTTTGCCTGTGGAAGATTGTGCCGCATTATGAATGCCAAAGTGCCGGTGATGGTATCCCAACCGCTTATAAAGCTCTCTATAGCCCGCCATCCCTTGCTAATCCTTAGTCTGGGCATGCCGGCAAAAGTTATCCCCTTCGATATTCAGCTTGGAACCGAGCAAAAACTGATAATCCTTAGCGGGCCCAATACAGGCGGCAAAACAGTGCTGATGAAAGCAGTTGGCTTGTTAACTCTAATGGCGCTTTCGGGCTTGCCCATTCCTGCGGATAACAGCAGCGAGATAGGTATGTTTAGCAAGGTCTTTGCCGATATTGGCGATGATCAGTCCATAGAAAATGCGCTTTCTACCTTCTCTTCACATCTGGATAAGATTGCCAAGATGCTTGGTGCTGCTGCCCCCGACACACTTATATTGATAGACGAAATTGGCGCAGCTACCGACCCACAGCAAGGCTCAGCTTTGGCACAAGCCATTTTAGAACGTTTTGCCGACCTCGGTTGCCCGGGCATTATAACCACTCACTACACTTCGCTGAAGATATTTGGCGAGCAACACCCCAATTGCGTGAATGCTTCCATGCAGTTCGACTTGAAGTCCTTGCATCCTACCTACAAGTATGTTCCCGGTTTCCCAGGTGATAGCTTCGCCATCGAGGTTGCAGCATCGCTGGGCCTGGATGCCACGCTTATCACCCGTGCCAAAGAGCTTTCCGGGAGCCAGAATCAGGACTTTACCGAACTGCTGAAAAAGATGCAGGAAGAAAAGAAGCAGCTAAGCATAAAGAGCTATCAGTTTGAACTTAAAACCCGTAATCTGGAAGCAAAGATTAGCGAATTGGAAAACAAAGAGGCAAGCTGGGAGCAGGAGCTAAAAGAACGCCGCAAGACGCACCTGAAAGAACTGCAAAAAGAGCTGATTGCCCAACAGAAGATATACGCAGCCGAACTTAGCGAGATTAAGAAGCTGGACAAAAACGAACGCAAAACACTTTCGGAAAGAAAATTGCATGAAGTAAATGTCAAGAGTGCTGAGCTGCAAAAAGAGCTTATCAGTAGCGGCTGTGATTCGCATATGCCACTATCCAGCCCGAAAACAGGTGACCGGGTTTGGCTGGCTAATTTTGATGCTGAAGCGGTGATTATCTCCATTCAAGGTGACAGTGCCACGGTGGACATGAACGGCATAAGCTTCAAAACTCCCCTGGAATCGCTATATGCTGCCAAACCAACCGCAGCCCAGAAGAAGAGCGAAGTGTATGTTAGCAGCACAGTTAGTGCCAAAGGCAAGTTTGAGCTAAAGCTATTGGGGCTTACCTTCGACGAGGCAAAACCACTGATAGATGAATTTATTGACGATGCAGCATTTGCGGGACTGCATACTTTGCGCATAGTTCACGGCAAGGGAACCGGAGCACTGCGCAGCAAAGTTCGCGATTATCTGCGCCGCAAAAAAGGCGTGATTAGCATAGACACTCCGCCCATGAACGAGGGTGGCAGTGGCGTAACCTTAGTAAAGATTTAGTTTTTTTATAAGCCCATACAGACTACAGGTAGATTAAAGAGGTAAGGAAGCCACACTGATATGTGTGGCAAAAAGCGTTATGGAACAAAGCTTAATAGACCAAATCCGCCAGGCCAGCGACATCGTGGACGTAATTCAAAGTTACCTCCCGCTTAAGCACTTTGGCTCAAACTGGCGCGGTATTTGCCCCTTCCATAACGACACCAAACCCTCGCTATATGTAAGCCAGCCCAAGCAGATTTACAAGTGCTTTGCCTGCGGAAAAGCCGGAAATGTATTTGGCTTTGTGGCAGATTACGAAAAGCTTAGCTTCATAGAAGCAGTAAAGAAGCTGGCTCAGCGCGCCGGCATTGTAATTCCTGAGAATGAACGCACCCGCACCGTATCCACAAAGCGTGAGCAGCTTTTGCACGTTTACAAATCTGCAGCAGAGTTTTTTGCCTCAACGCTATTTGCACACGGCAAGCATGTGTTGGACTACCTTGCCGCTCGCTCGTTCTCGGCAGAAACAGCGCGGGAGCTTCAGCTTGGCTATGCGCTAAACAGCGAGAAAGCACTTCTGAATCACCTGATGAAAGAAGGCATAGGCGTAGCGTTACTAAAGGAATCCGGTCTCTTTGGCAACTACTCTGGAAGCCTGTCAGATATGTATCGCGACCGCCTGATGTTCCCTATTCACAACAGCTTTGGCGAAGTGATTGCCTTTGGCGGCAGGCTTTTGGAAGAAAGGCCGGGAGTAGGCAAATACATCAATTCCCCCGGCACCGAGCTTTACACCAAGGGCAAAGAACTATATGGCCTGTTCAAAACCAAGTATAACATTAGCAAAGCCGGAACAGCACTGGTTTGCGAAGGCTATTTCGACTTTCTTCGGCTATACGAAAGCGGTTTCACCAATGCCGTAGCCAGCCTCGGCACTGCATTAACTGAAGATCAGATAAACCTCATTATCCGCTTTGGCAACAAAGCTACCATGCTCTACGATGGTGATGATGCGGGCATAAAGGCCGCCATCAGGGGTTCACTATTGTGCCTTAGCAAGGGCATGGACATTGATGTGGCGATAATGCCCCAGGGCGAAGACCCAGATTCATTGATTCTTAAACAGGGCAAAGAAGCCATGCAAGAGCTAATAGCAAGCGCGCCAAACTTTATTAGCTTTATGGCAAATGATTCACGCTTAATACAACCCATCTCCGAGCGTATAGACATGCTGTTGGATGCGCTTAGAAGCCTGAAAGACCAAATAAAGCGGGAACTACTGGTGAAAGACATCTCGGAGGCTTTTGGCATCACCGAAACTGCGCTGAATAGCAAACTGCATCGCAGCAGTGCCCCCATGATTACCAATAACCATAGTCAACCCGTTAAAACCGCATCACATGAGAGCTATGAAGAGCGTCACGCACTTATTTTAGCTCTAAAAGACATTGATTCGTATAAACTACTTGCAAGTGAGGTGGATGCGAGTTATTTTAACAATAGGCTGTATCGGGAACTCTTCTCCTATCTTATTTCACAAAGCCAAAATCTTGCCACTTGGGAACCCGCTGCACTGCTGGATAATATTGAAAATATTGAAATAAAGGAAAGCTTGGCTGAGCTTCTGTTCGAGGATTTACAGCATATGCGCTTTGAAGATTGCCTCTCCGGCCTTCGCATCCGAAAGATCCAAAGAGATTTGGACGAAATGGATCGTGCTATTATCAAAGACCCATCGAACCTGGAACTCCTCAAACAGAAAGAAAAGCTAACTCTCACTTACCGTCGCATGACCCGCAAAGTAGTGAACAAATTCCGTTTTTAGCGCCTGCAAGGAGCATTGATGATTACTTACAACGAATGTTTGAAGAAACTGGTGGAACTCGGCAAAGAATCCGGGTATATCACCTTCAAACAGATTAACGACATTCTGCCCAACAGTCCCTTCTTTCTGGACAAGGTTGACGACATTATCTTCGACCTGTCGCAAGACGGCATAGAGATAATAGACGAAACAGAAAAGAGGATAACCAAAGGCGGAGCAGCCATTCGCAAGCCTGCTGCACCCAAGAAGTTCAAAACCAAACGCTTTTACGACGATCCCGTAAGGATGTATCTGCGCGAAATGGGACGCGTCCCCTTGCTGGATAGAGAAGGCGAGGTACGAGTAGCCAAAAAGATAGAAACATATCAGAAGATGATCAATCAAAACGTGTTTCAATCCGGCAGCACCCTGCGTGAGATGTATAACTTCCTGCACCGCTACCGTGAACGCCGAGTCAGGCTCGACCAAATCTTCAAAGTGGATATCGGCACCTGGATAGACAAAAACCAAGACGTGAAGATTATCGACAAGTTCAAAGACATCTTAAAAGAAAATGAGGTGAATCTGGACAAAGTTGGTGCAATATTAGACAATTGCGACTTCGACGAAACAGGCACCGCCAACCGCCAGGAAGAGATAGACGACATCCGCAACCTGATAATAAACACCTTCATGATTCTTGCCTACAACGACAAGCTTATCAAGCGCATGGTTTACCGCATCCGCAGTCTGGTGGAGCGCATCGAGGAAAGCTACGACAGCATTACCGAGCTAACCCGCATCAAACGCTATACTATAGACGAGATATGCACCTACGGCCGCCGTGCTAAGAAGAGCGATGAAGACTTTGATGAAGTAAAAAGCGAAACGGGCATGGATCCGAACGTGTTTGTAGAAACCCTGCGCAAGATAAAGAACGCCCGCCGCAAGATTCGCCGTGTAGAACTGGAAACCAAAATGACCGGCAGCGAGCTCGTGTTCCTGCTCCGCGAGATAGACCGTGCTGAGCGCAACAAAGAAAAGGCTCAAAACGAAATGATAGAAGCCAACGTGCGTCTCGTTATCAGTATTGCCAAGCGCTATAACAACCGCGGTTTGGAGTTCCTGGATCTTATTCAGGAGGGTAATACAGGACTGATGCGCGCTGTGGAGAAATATGACTATCGCAAGGGCTATAAATTCAGCACCTACGCCACCTGGTGGATTCGCCAGGCAATCACCCGCGCAATTGCTGATCAGGCACGCACCATCCGCATTCCTGTGCACATGATAGAATCCATAAACAAGATTAATAGAACCAGCAGACGCCTGATGCAAAAGCTGGGACGTGACCCCTATCCCGAAGAGATTTCCGAGGTGTTAGACATCCCCGTAGAAAAGATAAAGAACATCCTGTCCATCAGCAAAGAGCCTGTTTCGCTGGATAAACCAATAGGACACGATAGCGAAGACAGCATACTGGGTGACTTTATAGAAGACCGCACCATCATCTCGCCCGAGCGATTGGCAGAGCGTAGCCTGCTAAAAAAACAGGTGGATGAAGTGCTAAAGACCCTCACCACCCGCGAAGAACGTGTTATCCGCCTCCGCTTTGGCATAGACGACGGCTATCACCGCACCCTGGAGGAAGTGGGAAACATCTTTCAGGTTACCCGTGAACGAATCAGGCAGATTGAGGATAAAGCCCTCAAAAAACTGCGCCACCCCAGCCGCGCTGCCATCTTACAACAGTTCCTGGATAACTTCCATGTGAAATAGCCTTAAGCTTAAGCTCAATGTTAAGTTTATTTGTAACCATTTAACTGAGTTACTTATCATAAGTTAAGCTGCTAATATCCCAGCCGGAGCCCAATGGTTCCGGTTTTTTTATCTGCATTGTAATACCCCATCGCTTCATCACCCCCACAATCGGGGTTATGAGTTATAACCAGTTTGTGAACACCCTCCGCCCAAGAAGCTTTGTAGCCGGGATTGTTGAGCTACACTAAATCTGGCATGCCGGGTGCGGGACTTGCGCTTATTCGTGGAGTTATTTGTGCCATTTGTGGCTAGATAATGGCTGGATTCCCTCATGGATATTTATGACACTTAGCAGAAACTCTTGACAATAGCAATCTAGCATATTTCGTTGCAAAATGTGAAAGAATCCAGATCAGTATCAATTTGAGGAGATGCACATGAAAGAATGGCATGAACTATATCCTAAAGATGTCCAGCCCAGCGAGGCTGAGATTGAAGCTTTCCTGGGAGATAAAGCCGCAAACCTCTGGAAAGAGCTGATGAAACGGAACGAAGCCACTTGGAAGGCAAAGACCAAACTAAGCTTCAGTGTCTGTTCCGGTAAACCGGGCTGGAACATGAAACTGCAAAAAAGAGGCAAAAGCCTGGGAACATTGTATCCTGAACTTGGCTCTTTTTCCGTATTTGTGGTAGTACCATACTCGGTGGATGAAGCCATGCAGAACGCCCTGCCAGAACTTGGCAAAGATTTGACACGGCAATACCTGGAGGCAGATGATTTTATGAAGATCGGCAAATGGATGATGCTTCAGATAAGAAACCAGAAGGATTTGGACGCTTTCTGTAAGATATGCGACCTGAAGCTCTTATAAACCTTGGCTAGGTATAGGAACGATGGCATGAAAAGAGATTGACACTTTTTAAGCATATAAAAACCATCGGTTGTTAATACGAGATTAGGTTCCCAATATCAATAAGGAGCGGAAGATGCACATCATTATTAAGTTGATTGTTGTCATTGCTTGTTTGGTTATGGTAGCGAGTTGCAATCAAACTGATTCTACAGAGCCAGTAGTGGATGATAACATCCTTACTTTTATCGATCCAGAGGCTTGTGATTACTGGGTTGCTTTTTATCCCATGCCTGATGCCAAGGGGCAGTACAGAGTTGTTTGGGATTGTGAGATTGGTGAGGCTCACACTTACGCCCTCACTTTTGACGGACAGGAGATCAGCGTTACTTCAGAACACATTGCCTTAGTGTCGGCAACTCCAGGAGAAACATACAGCGGAACACTGCATGTAGATGAAGTAGATTACTCCTTTAGCATCAAGATAGCCCAAAATATCAGTAGCGCGAACTGTGATTATAGCACTGCAACTCCGCATCTAACGTGGGCTTTACCATCATCCAATATGCATCAGTTTGTTGAGGCATGGTTCACTACTGACGATGGTGAAGATTGTGTGGATATTATGTTGCCCGCCAACAAAAGAGAATTCACCCTTCCAGAGCGCCAATACACAAAATTAATAATTGCCACTCTCAATTCACACAATAGCACAGACAACAAGTTTGGTGCCTATTCATGGAGTTATCAGGAATTCTCCTTCGATTAAGCTCAGCAATGTTAAAGGTGCTTTGCCCCCCCCCCCCTATTATGGTGAAGCATCTTAGTTGCAATATTTAATGCGCACAGTCTTTATGGTTTGGCTATGCCCTTTCATATTAACCCGAATGAAGTATATGCCATTGCTGCATAGTTTGCCCTTGTTATCAATGCCATTCCAGGACAGAATATGTGATCCTCTTTCCAAGTCTATCAGTTCTTGTTGCATAACAAGCTGTCCACGCAGGTTATATACTTCCATATTACCGGGGACTGAATCCTGCAATTCAAGCTTAAATCTGGTCTCCAGTCCCGAAGGATTTGGAAAAGCACTAGATAGCTGGAAAATTGCAAGGCTTTGGCTGCCAGGGTCAATAGCAGAAAGCGCAGACCCAGACGCCTTGAATTGGATTCCCGCATAATTGCCACTGCCATTATAAGTAAGCAGATAACAGCCCATTCTAGTAGAGCAGATGCTTATGTAAGAAGCACTGGTTTATGTAATAGAGAATCGGTTGTCTTGTGCGGGATAAAGAACTCCATCAGAATTAATGGTAAAACATGTGTAAGCTAGTATGTTGTTTTCGAGTGTTTTACCCGCTATCATTAATTCATTTTCCGTAAGCTCGTGCATGGGTGTGCTGGCGTGCTGGTGTGCGGGAGTAATGGAGTTCACGTAAAACCTTACGTGTTATACTAATTATGAATCTGTAATTGTCATAACGATATGTATGTAAGTCCTTTAGGACGACAGATATTAGCCTGAGGCGCAAGCCTCAGGTATGGGCGACACACCCAACAAAACCCTATCGAGTGATTATGGAGTCCCTTGCGGACGACAGATATTAGCCTGAGGCGTAAGCCTCAGGTATGGGCAACACACCCAACAAAACCTCATCGAGTGATTATGGAGTCCCTTGTGGACGACAGATATTAGCCTGAGGCGTAAGCCTCAGGTATGGGCAACACACCCAACAAAACCCTATCGAGTGATCATAGAGTCCCTTGCGGACGACAGATATTAGCCTGAGGCGCAAGCCTCAGGTATGGGCGACACACCCAACAAAACCCTATCGAGTGATTATGGAGTCCCTTGCGGACGACAGATATCAGCCTGAGGCGCAAGCCTCAGGAACAGGGCAAAACCGTATAGAGTCCCTTGCGGACGACAGATATCAGCCTGAGGCGCAAGCCTCAGGAACAGGACAAAACCGTATAGAGTCCCTTGCGGACGACAGATATTAGCCTGAGTCGTGAGCCTCAGGAACAGGACAAAACCAACACAACAAGGAGGCAATATGGCAACATCATATTGTTTTATGGCCGTGCACATCGTGTTTTCCACCAAGGAAAGTTATAGATTCCTGGAGGGGAATTGGGCAGGCTGATGCACGAATACATCGGGGGAATAATTGGCAGCCTGAAGGGTGAACCCATCATCATAAACGGGATGGCGGATCATGTTCACATCTTGTGTATGCTTCCCAAAGAGCTTAGCATTGCCGATTTTATGCGGCTGCTAAAGACCAACTCCAGTAAATGGTATCGGGAAAAACACAATCCCAAATTCAATTGGCAGGTGGGTTATGGTGCGTTTACGGTTAGCAAGTCATCAATGGATAGCGTGTATCAGTATATCGCGGCGCAAAAAGAGCATCATGCCAAAATGCCGTTTGAGGACGAATTTATGGCTTTGTTATCTAAACATTGAATGGAATATCTGGGGGATTGATGAATATTTGAACCTGAGGCTTGCGCCTCAGGCTAATATCTGCCGTCCACAAGGGACTTAACGCATACACGGGTGTGGGCATCGTGGTGGAGTGACAATACCCTTGGCACATGTAGGCCTGCAGGAGATAGCAGAAGATATAATATGTGAGAATATTACTTGACAGATATTGCTAACGATTGCAACTCGGTTTAGAATAAGAAGGGTGTGAAACGAACTTGTAATGCACATCGGTAAAGCATTAAATAAGGAGAGGTTATGAGAAGCTTGGTCTCTAGTATTATGTTGATTTTTGTTAGTTTAACTTTTTACTCGTGTGGACGAACCGGCATTACAGCTCCAGAAGTTGAGTTAGAGCATGTAATCAATTTTTCTGATGAGCAAATCCCTACTGATAATGGTGAATATATTTATCGACAACACATTCACTTAAACTCAAATGGGAGAAGTAGCTACGCTTATAAAATAACTACCATGAACAATGAACTGCCCGAGGGGGTTTTTGTAGACGAGCAAGGCTGGATGTATTTTGCTAACTCATTAGCACCTCATGGCAGCCCCAGCCTTTCAGAGCCAGGCAATCACCGAACTATCTGGACATCATCACCATTTTTGAGCATAGATTTCAGATCTAACGAGTGCAAGCTGCATAACCTGATTAGCAAAGTTGAGGTGCAGATTAGAACAGACGATGGTAAGATTGTAGTGCATTCTGCTTCATTTACTTCCGATAGACTCATTAGCAGCCGATTGTTAGTGCCTTTTGCCAACGGTGCTACCACTGGAACGGGTATTGAATTTGCACTTCGCGAAGAGATTAGCGATATATTTGTTGAGGGTATGTTCGCAAGTCACTTCATGTATCGACTAAATATCATAGATTCTAATCTTCAATGCATTAGTGAAGGTACTTGGTACAGCAGCATAAATTTGCCGAACATTAGGAAAGTGCAGTTAAATAGCACCACCATACCGGCTATAACGCCTAATGCTGCGAACCAATTCACGCAGTTTGAGTGCTATGTTGTAAGCAGACAAGGCGTACAAGAAGCCACACATCAATTCGTGTTCTTTCGTGCGGCAAGTGGATACTTACCTGTTGCCATAATATACCCGGAGACGGTTGCTGGTTTAGGTCAAAACCATTACACAAATGGGAACTATGATTATGTGTTTAGCAATGAAGTAATCCCCAGTTCATCACTGCACAAGAATAGACGATTATGGACTACCCCAAATGGCTATGAGGCGATTAATTCGGAAGACTTCAAGCTTTACATCCGCTGGGGCTATAATGGTCAATATGCAATAAATACTGATTTTGGCCAGATATTTTACAATTACCCCTGGGGACAAGAAGCAAACCACTGCTTGAACCAGCAGAATATTTACTATGGTAGCAGTATTGTGGCATTCGACCTGAGGTTCGACAACATGCCCTTCCCCGTCCAACCCCATTTTATAAATCCAACCGTTGTTAGCCATACAGATGGGTCTACTTGGCTACGAGTTAACAACCTCAACGATTTGGCAAGGCATCACACTTTTTCTAATCTATCATCCAGTTCTCACTTGCTGGAAGTGTGTGCAGTAGATCTCCAGGGTGCCATCAGTTTACCTGCCACAGCAACTATCAATCTGCACCAGCCGGTTAGTTACAACCAGAGGTCTGGAATTCTGATTGTAGATGATACTGAGCACCACCAAGCGTATTCACCAGAAACTAGTGTGGATAACTTCTATAATTCTATTATCCCCGGTTATTATGGTGCTGTACATACAATTGACATCATCTCAGAGCCTGGTATTGAGGAATGCGTATCACCAACAGTGATGCAAAATTACAAAGCAGTTATCTGGCACAATGATAATGCTACCAGAACCGGTAACATTCAGTTTCATGCAGATGCTTTGGAAATATACCTGGCGAGGGATGGAAACCTCATTCTTAGTGGAACAAACAAACTTCTGGAGTCTTTTGAATATATCAAGAGATTAACCCCTGATTTCTTATCACAAAGATTCGGTATCCCAGACTTAAGCATGATAGAGCAATTAGGTAGCTCAGTGACAAATAACCCATACTTCGTCCATGCTGATGGGTTAAATGGATTATGTGATATGTATCTTGAACTGGAAACTCCTTTTTCATCGCAACTCCTTATCAGAATGGGATATGGGGCAGTAATGTACTTCAACCCAGTTGCAGGCATGAACTTCCTCTACGCTTTGGGGTGCAAACCGGTTGACAGTCCCACATACCCGCCAACTCAGCAGCAGTATGACCTTTACTCATCCAAGTATGTTGCATATAAACACAGTTTCGCAAACTCAAGTGTTGTTGTATTTGGTTTCCCACTTTCTTATATGGAGATTGATGATGTTACGATGGCCATACATACTATCTTGGCTGGGATATTGGTACCAGGCAAAACCTTGGGAGGTGTGAAATGAAACGCAGCATTACAATTATCTTTATTCTTGTCTGTTCTCTTCTATCTGCTCTTCCTGTTACAGAGGTCTCTGAAGACACGAAAAGATTTAACTCGATGACACACACATCAGGAAGCCTAAATATGACTATGACTAACCGGGGATACGTAGAGAACTTAATCCTGCCGGCTAACTCAAACTGCATGTTATACATAGGAGCAACCTGGATTTCAGCCAAAAAACATAGACGTGATATATATGGGAACAAGCTATACTGGCCGGTTTACCCTCCTGTCTCCAATACAGTGCCAATTGTGTCAGATGACCCTTTGTGGAACTCATCAATGCGTGAAGTGTTGGATACATTAACTACTGTGGGATACGATGGAGATGACGATATTTATGAGTCGTTACCGGCATACAATCCCTTGCTGTTAGCTAATCCTGAAATGAGTGATGCATATCAGCAGTACAACAACCAGGATAACGTAATGAGAAGCATATTGGGCTATCCCGCTCCACGCCCATTCGCTATTCCCGATCCGCTGAATAACTACTGCTTTAGTATTCCTCAAAATTCCACATTCAATCCTCCTGGATTTGAAACTTTATCTGCATATTACTACGACTACTGCCCTTTCGGTACTCTTGGTGAACGAGATCATGGGTCATATAGTTCATTTAACACTCACATCCCACTTGGCATAGCAATACATAGAGAAAGCTACGCCTGGCCTGTGCAATACTTTGATAATATGATTATTGTGAAAAACACAGTGTACAATACCAGTCTTGTAGACACCCTTTTTGATGTGGCAATAGCCGAATATGTGGATAGCGACATTTATCCTCTCAGCTACGGAGTCCAAGGAGCAGCTGATGACATAAGCGGATATGTAAAAGGTATTGGATACGAATTTGCCTTTTCCAGGGATGCAGATGGTGATGGAGGGTGGTCAACCAATTACCTGGGCACGAAAATCATGGTTCCCAACACAACTACTCATCATCATGCTTGGTATTGGAATCTTGGTCAGGGACCTGACGACCGTAATCCACTGAATCTTGTGCCAACCAGTAGGACAGCTAACGAAAAGTATTGGCTTGCGACCGGAAGGAATCCAAATCCCGATAAATTCTCACCAATAAGGCCCGAGATGCAAGGCATGACAGAGTATGAACAACCAGTGCCAAATGACACAAGGTATCTAAATGTGATATATGGTAGTCAGCCTGGAATGGACGATTATAATGATATCGACGCCCGACTGTGCATCGCCCCCGGGTTCAGCTTAACATATTACACTGCATATTTTGTGGGCAAAGACCTGGATGGATTAAAGAGTAAAGCCATAATGATAGAATCCTTCATCCTTGACGGACTTCAGCTTGGTGATTTATCAGATATGCCCTGCATCCCCTACCTCCAAAGTATATCCGTTGAACAGCCCAATACTTTCAATCTAACATGGCAGTCTTATTCTGATCCTGATCATTTCGAAGTGAAGTATAAGCCATACAATGCCCCTGCTTCACAATGGCAGATAATTGAGAAGCCTGGAAATGCACGAAGCCACACCCTTACGGGGATAAACCCAGCACTATGGTATGAAATCTTGATTGCCTCAATATACAATCCCGGACCAAATGAAGTGAATCTGGAAAGCGAGACCAAGATTGTAAATCACAATCAAATATCCAATAACGATGACCTTCTAAACACACCAATACAGGCAGTTTTTAACTATCCTAATCCCTTCTCAACCGCTACAACCATAAGCTTTGACCTGAAAAGCGCAGGCGAAACTTCGGTATCCGTGTATAATATTAAAGGACAACTGGTGAATAATTTGCTAAACCAATCTTTGAGCTCTGGTAGTCATAACCTTTTCTGGGATGGCAGAGACAGTAACGGTAACCAATGTAGTAATGGTGTCTATTTTATCAGACTATTAAAAGACAATATCCCTTATGTGAGAAAGCTGTTAATCCTTAAGTAACTACTATCCCAAGCGGTATGGCGTTCATTAATAAGCACATATCATGCCCGGGATATCCTAATAGTTTGAGTGCCCACGAAACTTTAATGTGGACATCTTTAGGAAATAGCTGTGATGCAAGTAGGTTTCTCCGCTTCGGGGGGAGTATTGTCTGATGTAAAGGGACAAGGGGTATGAAAAAGTGATGGATTTGGTTAAGATGTTATGTTGTGTAGAGTTATGAGATATTATGAGGTTTGGAAAAAAGTAGTGGTTTCAAGCGATGTTATGACAGCAGGTTTGACAATTATGACAGCAGGTTTGACAAAGCACATGTAATGATGTTGAGGAACTGAAAGTTAAACAGATTGATCAATTGTTAAAGTCCTTGAGTGTTTCGAGAATAGCCTGGATAAGAAAGCGGCGGGGTTTGATGCCCTTGGTTTTGATCTTGGTGGCAATAGCCCAAGCAAGTGAGTGGTAGCGATCAGCAAGCTGCTGTTGTTTTGCATTTAGCTTAGCAGAGGGGTTGATTCGTGCTGAAAGCTTTATTCCCTGAGATACTGAAGAGAGCAGACGTTTCTTGCGTGCCCACTCTTCAATGATGGAAGCAGGTGGCATTTTACCCGGTTCACGGCCCTCGTGCACGTAAAGCGCATAAGGTGCGACTTGGGATTCCACAAAGACATCAATAGTCTTGGTGTTTGCGTGATACATAGTAGTTACCGCTCGCCTGAGCTTTCCCCATGCAACAAGCCCCTCGCGATCTACAATAGCAACAGCCTTCTCCTCGATGCGATTAGCAAGCTCTTCAAATACGTTATCAATGCTAAGCATCAGCTCCACCCTCTAAGCGTAATTAACCCTGTGTAGATGTCGTATTCGACTTCACGGGGGTGAATAAGCCGGGAATCGAACACCAGATTGCAATAGACAAGATCGTAGGGGTTGGTAGGCGGAGTAGCTTCGCTTCCGATGGGGGTAAGCTCAGATAGCTGTAACACTGAGAAGGAAACGATGGCTTCGTGGAAAAGACTACGAGAACGAAGATAACGCATATAGTAGCGATCTACAGCCTCTAAAAGTGCCAGGCTGACAATTGCCACGGGAGATGAGCTTAACTCAGACATAGGCTCTACCTCGTCAAATTTGGCTTCTATGGGGTCATTTAAGGCGAATTGGGGGCGATTATCATCAATCCTATTAAGGATACTAAACTGACCCAAAGTGCACTTAATAACACCGTGTGAGAGCCTAAGGAATTCTTCGAGCAAATTCTTGGCGTTATACCAACCGGGGACTGTTTCAATTTCACCAATGCTAATGCTGCCACTATATAGCACCTTTGAGTCGCTTATGCGGTAGGATTCCTCACCCCAAAGGATTTGGAATAGGTCGGTAGGCCATTCTGGATTGATAACTACCGGATTGAGGCTGGTGCTTTCCATATCCACAGATCCGAACAACTCTTTTCGGTCTTGGAAAAGCCTATAGACGCGCACACGATAAAGTTTTACGAAAGTAACCTGCTGACCATTATATTGAAATGATGCGGAATGTGGCCGTCTAATCTCTACATAATGTTGAAAATAGATGCAAGTTTGTCCTTCTACCATGCGGAAGCCAAACTTGATTCTACTGGTGGCAAAATCGTAGAGAGGAAACATGTCTGTGGTGTGATCGTATATCTCGTGATCTACCACTCGCCATGGCAGCCATGATTCGGGATTATAGGTAGCCTGGGCGTTATCGTAGGAGAGGCAGGATATAGCCTGAACAAGGCGAAGAACTTCAGCGGGTGCGTTATCATTCATTTCATCTTTAGTTTGGGCAGTAAAGCAAGAATGGATGATGGCGGGGAGGACATTGATTGGGTGGGTAGTTGCTCCAAGCTGGTGTTCGCGGTCGGAAGCCAGGGTGACTAGTAAGCCGAAATAGTCTGTGAGTTCAAGCTCTACTTTTTGGCGGGTTGGCGTGTAATATTCAAGTGAAAATGCCCCTTCCTGAAGAACGCCGGAGAAGATATCCTCATTGCGGTAACCAATAATGAAGTTTAGGGTATGATAACCGGCTTTCACTTCGCGTGAAGTGCCCTCCAACAGGGACTTTAGGGTTGGTGTGTAAAGCAGCTTCACTGTAGCTTTGCGTGCTTCTTGAGACCAGTAGTCCACCGAAGATAAGGAAATGCCGTCAATGCTGTGATCTATGATGTCTTCGGAGATGAACACCAGCTCAGAATCGCGATAAATGCGCAGGATCATAGGATTGCCTCGGACTTCAGGCGTGCTTTTATGCAGGCTATATAGTCGTTAAACACATTATAGTTAAACCAATCGGCATATTTATCCAGGACAGCTTTATCTACGGCAAGGATGCGCTGTTTAAGCGGTTGGGAGATAGAATCCCATTCTTTATCCATCAACAGGCGAGAGAGCATTTCCTGCTCATCGGTGGTGTCATCTGTATCGAAGTATTTGAGGATGAGTTCATAACAGTAAACATCATATTCTACGACCATGTTTGCATCTCCTTTGGAAACATATTGATCTGACAAGCGCATAACCTTCCCGTGAACTTCGGGATCAAGGTTTAGCATGATTTTGTCTATTGGTTTGGGATGAAAAGTTTTAACGGCTTTATTGTCAAGGCTAAAAACAGCAAAGTCATGATACGGTTTATCGTTAATAACCCTAACCTTAGGGTTCCAGACATAGAGGTTTAGAGAACGATCCCGGGCAGAGATAGCCAAAGCCATTTGTTTGAGGGGGTTTTGGAGCAGGTTAGAGACCATAGAGAGATATTCCTTGTGAGTGGAAATACCGAGTTTCTTACTGTGGTCACTAACATGCTCAAAGAGCTTTTCGCGGGTTGCGAACTCGAATTTTGAGGCTTTTGAGACGATGGTGTCCACATCCTTATCGCGCAGGGGAATTAGATTATTGTAGCGATCCATGGAAGCTTCGTAAGGGTCGGAAGGTTCGATGTATGGCACAATACGGGTTCGGCAGTTATAATGATAGGGAGGCAACCAGGGTTCCATATCTGAAGATGGGCTTTGGGCAAAGTTGTTGTTACCAGACCAGAAGTTAGCCGGCTGGACAAGGGGCTCCTGCCCATCTATACGCTCTGAGGCAGTACCTATTTCGAAGACTCTACCGTGCATCATTCGGCATATATCTGTGGTAGCCTCATCGAGATAAGCCACGATTTTAACCATTTGCACATTGCGAGAGGTGTATTCGCTAAGGCGTTCCTGGGTAACTGCGCGGGCAGATACGGTGTTGGCATGGCTTTCAGCTTGATCGGGACGGATGTCCCCACGAACAGGATACTTTTCAGTGATGAGAGAATGAACCTGGCGATAAAGAGGATTGCTGCCGAGAATAGAGGGTGCCGGGGTGCCGGAATTGTAAAGACGTTCAAGTTCGTTTTCCAATTCAATGGAATTAAGCTTACCAGCCAGATAACGGCGGATAAGCTCGGAGAGCAAGTCTTCACGAGAAGCAGAGGCGAGTTTGCGGTATTTAAGAAGTTTTGTGAGATGCATTGAGAACTTTCTCCGTGATGGAATCTTTGATAATACATTCAGAGGACATGATTATATAACCGCAATTGGGGCATGATCGGTTGCGATATGTGGTGGCACTTAGGCGAATAGTCCGGATTACCTTAGTCTTTGTTCCGCATTTGGGGCACTTCATTATCAATCTCCTTTCAAGCAGGGAAGGGGGCACGAAGCCCCCGATGTAAAACCCTGTTGATTATGCGTTAGCAGCATCTTTGATGGTTTCGGATAACAGCTTTTCGCTTTGTACCCGCTGGTAGATTTGAGACGGGATTTCGCCTTTGAATTCGGCGGACAGTGCTTTGTCCAGGGCGGTTACTGGCATACCTTTTTCACCCATCCAGGCATGAATGAAGCTTATCTCACGGTTTAGATCGGCAAGGTAAGTGCGGGCAGTGTCTTTCATCACCTGCTCGTTTTCTCTGGCTACCTTGCACTGGTTTTGGAGGTCTTCTACGTACTTTCTAAGGTTGGCCAGTGCTTTGTCACGCTCCTGGACGCGGTTATAGAGCGTGCGTCTTGCCTCACCATCTTTAACGGTATAAGTTAATTGTGCTTCCGTTACCTTAATAAGTGGAGTTTCCAGGGCTTCGAGGCGGGAGATGAGTTCCGGGTACTGCTTTTCAGCGAGGGTAATGAGGCTGGAAGAAACGGAGTTATAGGCAACATCTACATCAGTGGCAAGAGCTTGGAAGCAATCTCTTAAGGTGAGATAATCTGTGTGAGATTCTCCAATAATCCGATTCTGTGCGCCATCAATATGCTTGTCTAAGTTCCTCTCCAAGGCATTTATGCTGGAACATATAACCGTTACAGCGTTCTTGATTTCAGTGTGGATGTGATTTTTAAGCTCAAGCTCTTTGGCGAGATCATGCTTGGATGCCCTACGGAGCAAAAAGTACAAGACAATAAGGGCAAGGATTTGGATGATACCGGTAAGCATTAGTCCCCCTTTGCCGCAGGAGCAGAAGGCATAGCCGCTAATTCTTCGATTTTGGGAACGATAGTGATGTTGTCCACCACCTTCTTCTCACAGGCAACCTTGGCGAGATTGATGTCATCCAGGGTTTTTAGCATATCTTTGTTGGGCTCTTCTTTCACGTTGATGAAGTCCTGCATGCCAAGGGCTTTTAGGGCTTTCAAACAAATAGCTTTTGAGATAACCTTGACGGAAGTGGATACCCGGAAAGAGATGGTGCCATGTGGCAGCTCTTTGGTGCGTTCCTTGGTGAATTCATCTTTGTGAGCGGTGGCATAGCCCGTGATGGAGGACACTAAGGCTTCTATTTCGGAAAGGAGCGGAGCTGCGTCAGTGTTGAACTTGGTGGTTATTTCGCTGACGAGCTCCGTCATTTTGTTTTCCAGATCGCGTTTTTGGCAGGTTAGTTCTCCCAGGCGTTTGAGAGAGCTGTTGACTTCATCCCAGGACTTAAGTTCCGGGGCCGTGGGTTTGGTTTGTTTTTGCTTCATGTTGTTCTCCTTTTATTTGGTTTATGCAAGTGCTTTGCGTACGAGCGCAAACAGGGTTGTGGCTTGCTTTGTGCTCAGCTCTCTAAGGCTGGAGCCATAACCCCATAATTCCATGTTGTAATGTAACCAGGCGAGGTCTTTGCCGGACTTGGTTACGTGTGCCATGATAGCCCCGTTTAGCTTCTTTTTAGCCTTCAAAGACGCTTGGGCGGCATAGGGCTTTAGGGTGGCGATTGCCTGGCGCATTTGAATGTCTGTGAGAACATTGGCATGCGTTACTGAAAAGGTTTTGAGCAGGTAAGCAGCGAAGCGGGAGTGGTTTTGATTTGGAACCTGTTTGTCCCATTCTGCTACTTTCACGAGGTGCCATAGGTAGGACTGCTGATCTTTGAAGCGTGATTTTGGCATGGAGTGCTCCTTTATTTCAACTCGGACTCAAGCAATAAGGTATAGCTTACTGCGTCGGTCTTGATGTAGCGCATTTGAAGGTTAACCAAGGATAGAATGTAGTCGTTATCTTCTTTTACCGGATGCACCTGACAACCTGCGCTCCCATTGCCTATACTTTGGACAATCGTATTAGCCGTTACGTAATGGAGGTTAATCCCAAACAAACCCGTTTCCAAAGTATGAGGCTCAAAATCAAGCTTGGAATCGCGGTTTATGTCTCTAAACACCTTGCATGGCTTAACCTGTACTAATGCAGGATACTTGCCTTGATGCTTTCCTAATCTCCACATACCAAGATACTGCCCAGGGGCAAGTATAGCGCATCCCTTTGCGTTTATAGGTTTGGTAAGGTAGTTTAGCCCAGGATCGGTAGTTATTGGAAATGAGGTTAGTCTGTTGTTACCGTGGGCATCAACGTAGGCAGCAACGATAGTATCATCGAAGCTATCTGCAGTGCGATTAGGGCATCTGATACCTACAACATTAAGGTCATAAGTACCGCCCCACCATTTGTACTTAAAGAGCTTTGTCATGATTTGTTTAAGCTCAGAGTAACGGATTTCAAACATTGTTCCTCCTTGTAAGTTCTTGCCATGAGGCGATTAGTTGCATTTTGGGTTTTGATTTCTGGTAGAATGACTGCTTATCCACCATTTTATGCTTGATATTACCTGAAAGCCTTAATGCTCTGAGGTAGCGGGTTAGTGCGGTGTCGCTGTATTTCCAGTGTTTTGTAATGTCTTGCTTACTTGTCCATCGGCGAGTAGATAACATAGACCACAATAGATCAAGCTTATCCTGTTGGGGTTGCCAATCGTAATTCTTTGGTTTGGGGGCAGAAGCTATAGGCTTTAGCAGGTAGATTCCGGCATCGTAACGAATAACGATGCCTGCCCTTTCGCGGTTGGCAAGCAGGGTTATTGCACTACGAACAGTGCGCCCGGTAAGCGCGCAGAACTCGTCCAGGTTAAACAAACCGGAGCCCTTAATGCGGTAGAAACGCATGAAAACATCGGTTGATCTCATCTGCCCACCACCTTTGAATATGTTGCCAAATCAAGTGCCTTCATGTTCACTTTGGCAGCTATATCTTCATATAGTCTGATAGCTTTAATCACCTTGCGGGCATCACCACCAGCCTGGGCTTTTTCGTTGGTAAACCTTGCCAAGTCCTCGGCAATATCGATCTCTGCCAAAGACTTGCACATCATTACCACATCGGCATCGGAAAGGGGTTTGAACTCGGCGAAGTAGATGAAGCGGTTGTAGTAGTGGGAGTTCAGTTTCATCACTTTTTCGCGCAGGTCTTGCATGCCGATCAGCACCACCCCGGCGACGGTGTTATCCGCGATATCGCGTAGCATACCGATAATCTCTTCGTGAGGATAGTGAATGATGTTATCCACTTCATCTATCAGGATTAGCGGCATGTGCAGCTTGGTTGTGTTTTTGTTTATGGTATCCAATATCTCGCGGAAGAGCCGGGCTTTTGAGCCTACTATATGAGTGGAGTTACCCGGCTCGTAACGTTCACGCAATTTGCGGAGCAATTCAACAGTGAAGCTCTTTGGCGTGCTTGCCTTTAAGGCACTGAAATAGACACAATCGTTTTCGATGGCATAGCGCATGGAGAATTGGGTTTTGCCCAATCCTGGCCTGCCATAGATCATACCCATGCCAACTTGATGCGCAACCGGGCGGGAGAGGATGTAAGAAAGGCACTCCAGACCACGTTCAACATTCTTTGTTTTAACAAGCAGATGGCTATTCATAACTAATACTCCTTTATGTGGTTTAGTGATTTACGCCGATAGCATCGAGGAACTCACGGGAGAGCACCTCGGAGGATTCTGGCTTATCTTCAGGTTTATCGGGGATTGAGGCAGGAGACTGGGGTAAGGAAGGGAGCTCACTGCCAACATTGGTAAGCTTTTCGGGCAAGGCAGAAACCCTTGCCACAGCGTCTTGTAAAAACATGCCGGTACCGACTGTCATATCCGCGAGTTTATGAGCCTCTTTGCGGGTTTTCTTTTCTTGCTGACGGCGGAACTTAAGATCATTCACCAGGCGAAGCTTGTCATCTTCTGTACCGCGGACGGTAGCCAGGGGATCATGCTCCACACGCGCCAAAGCTCGGCAGATGGGGTTTTTTGCCTCATCATAGACGAACACGAAGCGATCATCCATTTGGTCATAACGGACATATACCTTGCGTCCCACGTATTCTATAAGGGTTTCGTGATAGTACCAGATACCGCGGATTTTAACGCCATTGCGGTCGAGCTTCTTAATCTCTGTAGATAGCATGAGGTACCAGAGTTCATCGGGATTGCGTTTACGTTCCGGGGCTATTTTAGCTATACCTTCTTGCCATACTTCCAGGGGACGGCGGCCATTTAAGCCATCGTTGGGTTCCATGGCATAAACGTCCATAATCCACCAGTTTATAAGCAGCTTGGCTTCGGAAAGGCTGAGATAATTATCTCCCTTCAGCTTGGCAGATATTGCCTGCAAATCCTTTTCATTGCGCATCAGAGAGGCAGGTTTATCAACAATGGAATTGCCCAGGTAATTTGGCAGATAACGTTCCAAGCCATTATCGAAAGTGCCAAAGAAGCGTTCCATGGGGGCTTTACCGGTGGGATTGTAAGGAAGGGAATCCAGGATATCCTGGACACCAGTTGCGTAGATATTGCCCACTATTTCGGCTATTTCATCGCGCTCCAGTTGTTTGATTATCTCCAGTTCGGAACGCGAGACATTCTTTCCGGAGAGGCTTTTGAAAGCTTTACCGTTATCCCACTTGACGTACAAGGGAACGAAGCCCCAAAGGGTGATGGCATTACGATAGGAGGAGCTGATAACACGGCGGTTCTCAGTAAAGTCCAGATCGAAGCCCACAATCATGCGTGAGGCATAATCCAGGAAGGGCACGAAAGTGGGACGGCAAGGCTTGTTGGTGTAAGGATTCCAGACCAGGAAATTACACACACAGCCATCTGAATACCACAACTCACCAGGCTTGATAGCCGAGCCATCGATGAGAATGCTGGGGAGGTAGTGCTCGCGGAAGTATTTGGAACCACGGCGCATATATGCCCATCGGGCGGCATTGCGCTTGGCGAATACGGATATGGCGCGCTCCATGGTTCTGTCGGAAATAGTTTGGGGCCTGCCTTCAGCTCGCAGTTTGGTGTGCCAGAGGCGAATGGCAGAGGATACCGCGGGCTTGCCATCGGAATGAAGCAAGCCGATAATCCAATTGAAATCATCCAGGGGAACTTCGTGGCCAACCTTACCGCTTTTCCACTCCGGAATAAGGGCACGCCAATCGCGGGATTTGCTCCATAAGCCCATCCAACGGCGGAGGGTGCTGGGGCTGATGGCATCCAGGGTGGCGAAGATAAGCGGGTGGTGAGTGCCGGTGTTGTATATATCCAAATAGGCTGTAATAGCGGCATTTAATGAGAGCTTTTCAGCAGACATGAGACGGGTGACCTCCTGGCAAACCTGAGAGCGGCGAAGGGCTATTATTTCCATCTTTTCCGAAAGCTTCCCAGAGCCAAGGGTTAGCGTGCCAGAGGGCAGGGCAAGGGATTGGGATTGGGTGCTGGCTTGCAGGGGTGCTGGAGTGCTGGGGAGGTCGAGGGGTCGAGATGTCGAGGGGTCGAGAGGTTTATTCTTGCGGGCGGGTGTGCTGGGGTGTAAGGGCTGGGTTCCCGCCTCCGCGGGAACGACAGTGGTTGCAGTGGAAGTATGGTTGTCATGGTTGTCATGGTTGTCATGGTTGTCATGGTTGTCATGGTTGTCA